>JAABSN010000113.1 GCA_011390385.1 Thioalkalivibrio nitratireducens
GGGACCACTGGCGATGAATCAGCGTGTTGAAACTCAGCAGCACAAGATAACCGGTAAAGGCGATCAACAGCCAACTGCAAATCGGGCGCAGCCAGATACCCCATTCGACATCACCCAGCCAGAAACGGCGTGCGGAGGCATCGAACAGGCGATAGGCGGCAATGGCTTCGCCCAGGCGGGTCTCGAGTGGCGGATAGGCGTCCGACGTCGCGGACCGGGCGTCGTCCGCAAGTCGTAGCAATGCCGCGCGCACCTCCTTGACCCGTTCGCAGACATCGAGCAGGGGCTTGTTGCGAAGTTCCACGCGATCACGCAGCGCATCCGCCTGCTTGCGCCATGCCGCGGTCTCCGTCTCCAGGTCGCTGATCCGGGTCGTGAGCGTGTCGAACTGGCCCTGGCTGGAAAACCGATGCAGATGACGCAGACGCCGGATTTCAACCTCCGCCGCTACGATTTCATCTTCCAGCGTCTGGAGTTTGTCGCGCTGCTTTTGATCGCGTGCGGCCAGTGCCGGAATATCGGCGATGGAATCGAGCATCGCGGCGGCCTCACGAACCGACGCCCCCCACCCCGACGGCAGCGCCGACCCCTGACGAACAGCAGCCTGCAATTCATCCATGGACTGCTCAAGTTTTTCACGCGACTGGCTGCCGACACGCAGGCGTTTGATTCTGGCCATGTAACTGGCCATGCCCTCTCCTGGTGTGTAGAACACACCGGGCAGGGCTCGCCTCTCGGACGGCAAGCCCTTGCGAATGCGCTCCACGGCGGCAAATGCATCCTCGTTCAACGCGTAAAGGATCTCCCGCAGACGGTCCGTTTCCGCTTTAAGGGCCGCGATTTTTTGAGGATACGTCTCGACGACCTGCGTCGGCGATTCGTCTTTCGCGACGCGCTCCCATGTCTTCGTGGCCGTCGCGAGCATATTGAGAGCCCGGCGGTGCGGCCAGGCCGTGGTGCGTTCACGGGCGGCCCGCATCGCCGGATCGGCGATCGTGGCAATCGCAGCCAGATCCGCCTCCAGGCCTGCCACTTCCGCGATCATGAGTTGCAGGTCGCGGGCGCTCCGATAGCGCGTCTGGGCACCCTCGTACTGCAGCGAGGCCTCCCGCAGACGACTGGCCGCCGCCTGCGTACCCTCGCCGCTGATGAAGTAGTCCTCGTTGAGGAATGGCATCACGCTGGTGTCCCATTGACTCTGTGCCGTATTGTTCGCCTTGTTCGACAACCCCGAAACAATCGGGACCAGATTACCACTAAGGCCGAATGTAGCCAGTCCGCTGGACACCGCGCACATCACGAAGACCATCAGGATCTCGGATTTGCAGAACGGGCGGATGAAGCGCGTCCGCCGCAACAGGGGGTTGAGCATCAGCACCGCCAGGAACAGCATGACGTGCGGCAGCACCGGGATCAGATTCGCCGAGTAGTAGGTTACCGGCGGGAAATTATCACGAATGACCGTGATCCATGCAAACAGACCGGCCAACAGCACGCCAAGCACGAACGCCCGCCACGTCACGTTCCCGTTTTTTTCATCCTTACCCATCAGTAAAAACTCCCCTATCCGATTCCATCACCTACCAAAGTGTCGGTTTGAGCATCCTGGAAATGACATTGAACGCCATCGAGATCATCGAGGTGACCCCCATGCCGCAGCCGAATCCGGCCATGACCACCATCATATACTTCAGCCACATATCCTTGTACACGCGCTTGAAGTAGAACTTCGCGGTGCAGGCACCCGCCATCGTGCAGAAAAGCGCGCCCGGGTTCGTCTGGTTCAGTCCCCACACCGCCCCGAACACCAGCATGACCGGCAGGCCCAGCACGGAAAGCACGGCGAAGATCAGCGTGCCGGAGACCAAGCCCCAGCCCGCGTATTCAAAATGGATCGCCTCAAGGAACTGCGAGCCCCCCTCCAGCGTGGAGGTCAGCATGATCGCGTAGTTGCGCAACTGCAGTTCCCACATCAGTTCCGTGTACGGATAGGCACCCGAGGGAATCGGTGCCATGCGCCAGAGGATCTCGGAGGTCATGAAGGAGGCGACAATCACGATGGGCACCGTCAGCAGCAGGGTCTTGACCTGGCTGATGATCTTGGTGCCGGTCAGCTCCAGCACCCGGAACCCGACCGTCTCGGAGCCCAGGTTCTGGATCGGCATCGGGGCGAACCAGATATCCGCGCCCCTATGCCCCGTCAGCAGAATCGTCAGTTCCTTCAGATACGGCACACTCACCGCCTGCCCGCACACGCCTTCCAGCTTGGCCGTCGCATACGAGATCAGCGGCGTGTAGACCAGCGCGTACAACGTCAGGATCATCCACGGATAGCCGGGCACCAGGAAATAGCCAAGCAGGATCCATGAAAAGGTTGATCCCAGATAGATCGCGAGCGCCCCGAATATCGAGAAATCGCCCCGCGCCTTGTTGTTGGTGATCAGCAGGCGCCAGCCCTCCTTGAACCCGCTCCACCAGCTTTCGTCGTGCGTCAGCTCGGCCTTCCCCGTCGCGTCCGTCCTGGGTTTGACAATGTACTTCTTCAGCGACAGGCTCCAGGTGATCGCCAGCCGGCTGAAGGTGACCGCCAGCGTCAGGCCGATCCCGAACGAGATGTAGAAGTCGATATTATTGACAAACACCGTGTCGATGAACGACATATCCGGCTGCCACGTCGAAAGCACGCCGGTCTTCTGCAACACCGGATTGGCAATCCAGGTGATCATCAGTCCGACAAAACTGCCCACGACCCCCCACCAGGGCACGATCATGCCGGAGAGGAAGGCCCCGAAGTTGAGAACCAGATTGAATGGCACCGCCGGCAGGAGGGAGCCGATCTGCGGGGTGAAGTCAATGAAGATCAGCGGGATCAACTCCAGTCGTTTCGGCATCAGCACCTGGGTGATCATCGGCACACAGATATAGACCACCCCCCAGACCACCCCGATCATGCCGCCGATCGCGAAACAGCGCTGTCGCCAGGCGTTATCCTCATCCCGTGTCTCCGCCAGCGCCACAATTCCCGCCGCGCGCATCGGGGCGAACGGGAACGGCAGCTTCTCCACATCACTGGCCATGCGGTACAACACGTAGCCCAGCCCGTAATTGTCGATCCGGCTGACCAGCATGCCGAAGATCGTCAGCGCCGTGACCGGCAGCCAGGCTCTCGTGAACAGCGTCCGTCCATGCTCCACGATCGATTCCGCCGAGGGGAATGCCCAGCCCGGCAGCTCCGCCGCCAGCCCCAGGCCCTGGATATACTCGGACTGCACCACGAACTGCTTGAACAGGTAGCCGGTAAAGGGATCCGCCAGCGCCGCGCCGACCATGTAGTGGAGCACGTAGAGTTCCTGCGTCTTGAGCTTTGTGAACGAGCGCTTGGCGATTTCCGCGAAGAAAATGACCAGCACCCACTTCATCGCGCCGCCGATATTCGCGTCGTTGCCGATCACCAGGCTCAGGTAGTCGGTCGCCGGGTTCACGATAAACCCGAGGAAGAGCGCCCCAGCGACCGCCTTCCAACTGAACCCGTCCTCGAAGCCCTCCACATCGGGCGGCTTCATGACGTTGCGATATTCCTGCAGTTCCTTGTCGTCAGTGAACCCCATGACTACTCCTTGATACCGTCCGCCAGTGGTGGCGTCCCGCTCGTGAACATATCGACTGCATGCTTGACGTAACTGGCCTGCCGGGTCGGATCGATGTTGCGCCAGCGAATCAGATACTTGCGCATCCTCTCGAGGAACGGCTTATTGGTGGTCACCCAGTTCGTGTCGTGCCCGGAAACCCGGTCCACATCCATGTGCAGCCGGAAACTGCTGACAATCTCGTCGTAGCGGGTGGTGAAGGTCACATTCTGGGTCACGCCCAGGTCATAGGGTGCCAGCGCCAGGTTGTAACGCAAGGTCAGCACCGGATGGCCGGCCGGGTCGGTTTCGGACTTGATGTCCTCCAGCTTGGCCAGCATGTCGCCCATCGACTGGTCCGACATCGGCGCGAAGAACTGCTGCAGGTAGCACATCACCCCGTAGGCCAGGCGCGGACGGTAGATGAACGGGAAAACCACCCGCATGTGATGGCCGTCATGATCCGGCATGGTCCATTTGCGTTTGCCGGAAGGCACCGCCGTGCGCGTCGCCACATAGCCGGGGTAAACCGTTGAGAGGATCACCAGCGCCATGGTGAAGAGGATGGCATAGACCACCACCAGTGACGAGAAATTGATATTCACGTCCTGGATCAACCCGGCCGCCTTGAAGGCGATCGTCAGGACCTGCCCGATCATGTAGCCGCCTACCGCGCCGATGATGCTGTACACGATCGCCTCGGCCAGGAAGAACATGAAGATATGCGTCGGGTTCAGTCCGATGGCGTTGAAAACCGCGATTTCGGATTTGCGTTCATAGACCGTGCCGAGCATGGTGTTGAGGATAATCGAGCCGGCAATGATCAGCGGGATCAACAGCTTGGCCAGGCCGCCAATCGCGGTCCGGTAGCTGCTGCCCACATAGTAGACCCCCGGTTTCACCAGCACGGCCGCGTCCGCATCCAGCTTGAATGGCTCGCGGCTGCCGACAAAGAACTTCGCTTCGGTAACTGTCAGCACGCGCCTGATCTCGTTGCCCAGCAGCGTGTCATCGCCGGTATCGGGAAAGACGATCGCCATGCTTCTCGGGAGCGCCCCGAGTTGCGCCGCCGCGCCATCGGGAATAATCGCCAGGCTGGCGGTGTCGATCAGGACATCATTCAGGTTGGGGATCTCCTCATCCAAGGCGTCATCGCCGCCAGCCTTGGGCACGATTCCGAACGGCACCAGCGGCAGATTCGGGTCCAGATCCCGCGCCAGCCGGTAACGCTGGTCGTCAAACAACCCCTTCAGCAGCCATTCACGTCCCAGCAGGCGCACGTACGTCTTGCCGACATCTGCCGCCCCCAGCCGCATGGCACTGGCCGCGGCGGTCGACAGGAACACTTCCTGCGCGTCAGACGAGGAGAACACCTCCCCCTCTACGAGGGCCATGGAGTCACGCAGCACGGGGTCATCCGGCGGTAGTCCAGTGATGGCCTTGATCTCCAGGAAGGCGTCCGGCATCGTCTCCCGCGCCAGCCGCCAGGAGTGTTGCGGGGCACGGATGCTCCTGCTGCTCTGAAGCATTCGTCTCACGCGTATGCGGGCACGATCGGCAAACAGGTCGCGCAACGTGCGATACGTGGCCTCGTCCATCGGTTCCCCGTTGGGCCAGTGATAGAACAAGCCCGTGTACGGCGAGGAATCGGCCTTGGGCAGCAGCGTGGGCTTGGCTTTGCGCGACACACTTGAAAACGCCAGCATGGTGAAGACCACGAGCACGATCGTGACGGTCGTCAGCGTCGTCCGCACGCGCCGCCGCCGCATGTTCTGCACGCCGATCAGCATCGCGGTCGAGCCGACCGTGCCATAGCCGACCTCGTCGCCGATACCGCCGACACCGCGGAAAAGAATGCTCATTTCCTGATTGAAGCGCGAGCGCAGCACCATGGTGGTAAACACCCCGATCGCCCCCAGCACAAACGCAATGAAGATCGCTTCGGGGCTCATCGCCAGCCGGAATGCCGGGTGGATCAACCGGAAAACCACGAACATCGAGACGAATAGGGCGGAGAAGCCAGCGAGCTCGTGCTCCAAGCGTTTGAAGTTGAAAAGCAGCTTCTGGAGGAAGAAGCAGAACGGCAACATCAAGGCCATATAGACAATCACCGCCTTGAGCATGTCCGCGTTCATCTGTGACAGTTCCCGGTAGGCCTTAACCTGGTTGCCAGCGGCCTCGTAAAGGGTGCGGAGATAGCCTGTATGCGCATGGGCGGCCTTGTTCGCCACGGTCGCGGCATGCAGTTGATCCCCCTGCGCGATGAAGTCATCCAGCAGCTGGTTCACAACGCCTTGCATATCCGCGTTGCGGGATTTATTGAGCAGCGCCATATCGGCAGAGGTCTGGAATATGATGTCGTCGCCAAGCGCTTCCGGATTCCGGAACCCCTCGCCTTCCGGGTTCTCAGGGGTGGCATTGAGTACACACCGTTTGGAGGCGGTAATCATCATCAGCGAGTCCTGCTCCATCTCCGAGCGACGCCGGCTCAGGTAGATCGCGAACGGACCGCTGGCACCATGAGAACCCGCAGGCGAAAGCGTATCGATGCCATGCGCGCCGTACTTATCCGGATCACTCCTGCCGCTGGCTTTCTTCGGCCAGACACTGCTTATATCAATCGGCTCGGATGCCACGGCCGTCGGGTCGCGACGGTCCTTGATGACATACTCACGGCAGCGGAACATCGGCAGCGTGGCACGCGGCGAACGGTTAACATTACTGGTCATCTGCCGCGACGACTGCACCCGTCCCTTGTCGATCGTGTAGAGGACTTCTCGGAACGTCTCGTCCATCTGGTAGGCGGCCGGTGAAAACGGACGCGGCTCGCCGATCCCGTAGAAATAGACGTTCGCCGTCGCATCACTGATTCCGAGATAGCAATTAACCACATCACCGATGAGCATCGGTGGTGAATTACCGGGTTTCTCGTACAACGCCACCAGGCTGTTCGGGACGGGCTCGGTCGGAATGGGCTTGCCCGTGAACTGCTCCAGGTTGTAGGTCCGCAGCAGGATCGACCACGCGCCTCCCCAGGGCTTCGGCGCTTTCAGGCTTGCCAGTCCCAGGATGTCAGGCTGGCCCAGCAGGCCGTGGATGAATGCCCGCATCCCCGACTGCAGGCGATCAACCGCGTCCGGGGCCAGCGCGTCGAATGTATCGTCCGGACTGAAGAGCCGTCCGGCATGGCTGAACGCGGATTTCAGCGAGAAAGCGGGGGTGTTCTGCGCCACATGGAAGTAATAGGCCCCCGATTCCGGCGAATGGAAGAAATGTGCCGGCGGCAAGTCGCCAGTAAGCGCATCGACATACAGCTCGCCAGGGCGCATGGCAGCGGCGATCTCATTGCAGAACGTCGCGAAGCCGGTATACCAACCGGACCCACGCCGCGGCGAGAAGGAAGAGAGACCGAAGCGCTCGGCATGGGCGTCGGCCTCCAGGGCGATGACCAAGGCCACCTTGCGGCGCCCGACCACACGCCGAATGGCACCGCTCTCGACGTCACGTTTCAGGGTCGCCTCGTGGATCGTCTGCCAGCGCCCATACTGCGCCACAAACCGGTCCACGTTCGCCTTCAGGATGTCGCGCTGGACATCGTTCACGGCAATCTGCCGGTAATACGTCCGGCTGCGCCCCACGCCGAGATCCATCTTATTGAACAGCACCAACACCTTGCGCAGATCGTCACGCTGCCGCCCCAGGACCGAGAGCCACTCCGCACGCTTGCCCTCGGACATGGGGTTCTTGTCAGGGGAAAGGGCAAACAGCATGTCCTGCATGGTGCGGTTGACCTGGCTCTTGATATCATCCTGCAGCTTGGTCTTCACATAAATCCGCTGGCCAGTGCTGGCGTCCAGCGTCGCCCGCCATCTTTCAAAGCGCTTCTCGTCATCAAAAACGCTCTTTACACGGGAGGCTTTCGTCATGAACGCTTCGAACGGCATGTCTCGCAGCGACGCCAGCATGGCCAGATCCTCGGCCTTCTCCTGATCCACCTCATCGGGGTCGCGCCCCCGCTTGGCAAAGAAGCCCTCGTAGGCCTCGGTCAGTTCCGCTTCGGCCTGATCGATCGCCGCCTGGAGATCGGTTGCCGTAAACGCGGCAAGATCGAGTGTCTCATCCCGTTCCGGCACGATCAGGTCCTCGGCCGTGAGCGTCGCGCTGCCATTGATCGCCTCCGCGATCATGCTCTCATACTGCTGCAGGACCTGCTGCCGGGCTTGCTCGCGCACCTCGCGTTGTTGCGCATCAAGCTTCCAGAGCACCTCCATCATGATGTGCAAATCCGGCTTGTCCGCAGGGGCGACAGGCTCAAGCTGAAGCTTGCCGTACTCGACCGCATGCAGCCGGGCAATACGCATCTCCGAGGCGATCTCATTGCGCATCGCCTCGACATCGGCCTCATCCGCCATCAGGTGCCAGGCCAGCTGCCGTTCGCCCGCATAGCGCTGCGTGTGCCCGTTGACCGCGACCAGCAGGACGGAATACAGCGGTTTCTGTTCGCGGAAATCCTCAAGCAGCTTGAGCAGAACGTGGAGGTTCACCGCCCGTTGCGCGCCCTGTGCCCTGGACGGCACCACGGAATTGGAATCCAGCGGCGCCGTCAAGACCAGAACCCGCTCGGCGAGGATTTCGTCAGATCCCGGGATCAGGGTCCAGAGATCCCGCAGTTGGCTACGCGTCCAGCGAGAGGGCTCGGCCTGTGCCTGCATGGCGAGACCAGGCCGTTCCATCGCCAGTTGCCGTAGGCGTTCCCCTGCCGTGCCATCAGCAAAGAAGCGCGGAATTGACACTTCCGAGTCATAGAGCTTGGCGACGCTCTGCTCGTAGGGGTGCATGCGATCCCATACAAAGACAATACCCTTGATACCGAAACGCAGCACATCCTTCCACTGGTCCCCGCAATCGAAGTCCATGACTGCGATCGCCTCGTTCAAGTCGATCCCCTCAAGGCGTTCAAGGTCCTCAAAGCCACCCTTGCCGAGATAAACCAACCGAGCGTCGAATGCAAGCTCAGCGAAATTGCCGGGACGCATCAGCGTCGGATGCATGGCTTCAAGCCTGAATTGCCCTTGCTCCCCACCATCCAGCGTCAAGGCACCGGGGATGAATGCCGGGGCGTCAAAGACGATCTCGCCCGTTTCAAAACCACTTTCCCGGAAGCGTTGCGCAACGGCATCCTCCAGGGCCAGGTTGCCCGCCGAGCCGGGAAGCACACTCGTGGTGTCCGCGAAAAGCGCGCGCATCTCAGCGATTGTCGTCGTGGCCGAAGACACCGCTGCAGTAGGGGGCAAGGGTTGCGGTTCGGCTACCGCGACCAGTGAGCAACCGAGGATGACCAGAATCACCGCTGCCACCCCCTGGATCGATATGCCGGCCGGCGTCGACGGCACCACCACGCTAACGATATGCCGCTGCATCAATAGTTTGATGAAGGCGACCACCGAGAGTTCGACATCCCGCCGCGACATGGCAAATCGTTTCTCGAAGGCATCCACCAGGTCAAGCACCGTGCGCGTGCCGTCGATCTGGCTGATCACGAACGTGCCGAACGCGTCGAGTTCGTAGCGGCGAATGGTCTCGGGGGGACGCATCCGCTCGAAAAGCCCTTCGCCACGCTTCATGCTCAGGCTCACGCGCACATTCCCGTCGGCCATGTCCTCGAAGCCGACATCCGGGCGCACGACCGCAACGCCGGCCAGTGCCAGCCGTCGCTCATTGCGGTTCTGCCTTCGTTGTCTGAATATCCTCATAAAACGCTAGCCCTCACTTGCCGCTAAACCACGGTTTCCCCGTCAATGCTGCCGACCTTGACCGTCACGCTGCCCTGCATGTCGACGCGCTTGACGGCCCCGTCCTCGATCCTGATGATCTTGTCCGAGCACGACAGCATCTTCATGTCGTGCGTGGCGGTAATGACCGTTACACCCAGATTCCGTTTCATCTCGTTGAGCAGGTCGATGATCTCCTCGCCCGTATGCAGGTCCAGGTTGCCGGTCGGTTCGTCAGCCAAAACAATCAGGGGTTCGTTCACCAGTGCCCTGGCAATGGCGATTCGCTGCTGCTGACCGCCCGAGACCTGGGCGGGCAGATGGTCCAGCCGATGTCCCAGCCCGACACGCTCAAGCACGCGGCTGGCGTCCTTGCGCGCCTGCGCCGGCGTCTGGCCCGCGAAGATGCGCGGGATGGCGACATTCTCCAGCGCGCTCATGGTCGGGATCAGATTGAAGGACTGGAAAATAAAGCCGATCTTGCGACAGCGGAACCAGGCCAGCTGCGACGAATTCAGATCCGAGAGCCGGCAGCCGTCCACGGCGATCTTGCCGTCAGTCGGGGTATCCAGCCCGCCGATCATGTTGAACAACGTCGACTTACCGGACCCCGACGGCCCCATGATCGACACGTACTCCCCCTTGTGGATATCGACCGAGACGCCGCGCAGCGCATGGACCTGCTCCCTGCCCATGACGTAGACCTTGGTCACCCCTTCACATTTTACGATCGGTTCGCTCACTACTCCTCCACTCGCAACGCTTCGACGGGTTGTTTCCGGGCAGCCATATAGGCGGGAATGATCGCGGCGGCAACCGATAATGCCGCGCCGGCCCCCAGCGAGATCAACAGCGCAAACAGGACATCCAGCAGCGGGAACGTGGAAAAGGTATAGGTGCCGTAGGTCCTGGCGCTGACGGCAATCGCCACGACCAGCCCGACCAGCAGCCCGATCATCGCCCCGCAAACCCCTTGAACCGTGGATTCAATGAAATAGGCGCGGATCACGAAGTGATCGGTGGCGCCCAGGCACTTGAGCGTGCCGATCTCCTTGACCCGCTCGGTCACGGCCATCAGCATGGCGTTGACGATCCCGACCAGGCTGGTCAGCAGCGTCAGGCCGATCAGTAGCAGGGTCATCTGGTCGGTCTTGCCCCCAGCGAAGATATCCACGTTCGCATTCTGCAGCAGGATG
>JAABSN010000114.1 GCA_011390385.1 Thioalkalivibrio nitratireducens
ATCCAGGGGCGCACCATGGATGTGGATTACGCCCTGTAATTCAGCAAACCAGCGGACGGCGGTCGCACGCCGTCCGCTCGGACTTTTCAGTAGCGTAAATAACACACGGAGAGAGAATTCATGAGCGCGAGCGAGCAATCAGTTCAGAGCGACATCGAAGCAGTGGAAGCCAGCCTTTACGAGCGCTTGGGAAGACGCCCGGGTATCGAGGCGATCGTTGAGGATATATGGACAAACCATATCACCAACCCACTGGTCAAGAATCGTTATGCAGCCAGCGATCCCGCCGAGGTCAAGCGTCTGGTGACCGAAATGTGCTGCGCCGGTTTCGGCGGGCCGGAATCCTATACAGGCCGCGACATGATCACGGCGCATACAGGGATGAATATCAATGACACCGAGTTCGTCGCCGTATGTGACGATGTCTTGAAGGCATTGGATAAAAATAAAGTGGGCAAGCGCGAACGGGACGAAGTCTTGTGCATTCTGTACTCGCTCAAGCCTGAGGTCGTATATCTCTAGAAAAAGAAGTAAAGACCTGAGCGGTTCTTGTCAACGTTTTTCCGGTCGTCAGTGTCAAGGATAAATATCATGTTTGGATTATTTGCCCGCAAAGGACCATTCGATGCACACATCAAGTCTGCTGGAAAAGTGGTGACCGTTCAGGCTGGCGACAACCTGCTCAAGGCCGCATTGGCCGCTGGTATCGCCTGGCCACACAGCTGCCGCGTAGGCAGCTGTGGCACTTGTCGCGCCCGATTGGTTGGAGGCAAGATCAAACCGCTGGTCGATTTCAGTTACACGCTGGACGATGCGGATCTGGATGCCGGGATGATTCTGGCGTGTCAGACCTGCCTGCGTAGCGACATCGAAGTGGACGTCGAGTTGGACGCGGATGCTTTGGTAACCGCGGCAGCCGCCGAGGTATCCGGTGTGATTACGGGTTATCGCCATCTTACCCACGATATCGTCGAGTTGCAGTTGCAGCTTGACGAGCCGATTCCCGGTTATCTCGCCGGGCAGTATGCCGAATTGATGGTATCCGGTGTTACGAAAGAGCCGCGTAACTACTCGTTTGCATGTGCGCCCGGGAACGACAGTCCCGGATCGGTCACGTTCTTTATTCGGCAAGTGCCGGGGGGGGTGCTGACCACCTGGCTGCATGAGCAGGACCGCAGCGGAACGCACGTCTCCCTGAATGGACCTTTCGGTTCGTTTTATTTGCGCGAGTCAGAGGCACCTGTGCTATGTGTGGCCGGCGGTAGTGGCCTTGCCCCAATCAAGGCACTTCTCGAGCAAATGGCCTCGACCATGTTTCAGCGCGAGGTGATATTCCTTTTCGGGGCCCGGACACAGGCGGATCTGTACTGCCTGGAAGAAATGAAGAACTACGAACGCCAGAGTGGAGGTCGTTTCCGCTTTCTGCCGGTACTGTCGGCGGAACCGGAGGACAGTGACTGGACCGGTGCCCGTGGCAATGTGACGGATCTGATTGCCAAGGAGGTCCCTGAGGTCGAACGTCATCACGCCTATCTCTGTGGTCCGCCACCGATGGTCGACGCGGCGATCATGGTTCTGAACAACGCCGGTGTGGATAGCCACCATATTCACTACGACAAATTCCTTGATGCTTCCCATATGCCAGGTGGAAGAGATCAAGCCTAGACTCCTGACCAACCCGTGGCAGCGAAGAAGTAAGGGCCGTTGCGATGGTTTCAGCTACGGATCTTCCGCAATGGTGGCTGTGTGCATCTTTTTCGCAGGAATTTTACGCCTCAACGCGGTTCACGCAGAAGCATTTTTTCACTCGGAATGAAATGTCGATGGACCGGTGTTTCTCGAGTACATTCTGCCGCCCGCCTGGGGTTCAACGACGATCGGGCGTCCATTGGGGATTCCGATTCCACGACAGAGGAAAATGCAATGAAAGTAACTTGGGATAGTGAGAAATGCTGCCACAGCGGCAACTGTGTGAAGACGCTCCCAGAGGCGTTTTATATCGAGAACGAGACGTTGGTAGTCAAGCCTGAGCGGGCCAGCGACGAGGCGGTTATGGGGGTTGTATCCGCTTGTCCGGGAAAGGCCTTCAGTGTAGTACGTGACTGAGCGTTTTTTCGACCGATTCCAATCCCGTCGGCGGGGCGTCACCGGTGCCCCGTCGTCCGATAACACCGTCCGATAACCGGGATCCTCTTGCGATTCGTTCACTGAGCGATTACGAACCCTGCCTTTCCGGTATTTCGGGGTTGAGGCTGGCGGCGATGTGTCCCTGAATTCTGCTTGCGTGCCTCGGTGGGTGCCTGCAAATGCATTGGACCGACCTTTACACACTGACAGAGCTCGCGACCAGCAATGGAATCCCACATTTGGAGTGTGTTATCAATGGTTTTGATGCGGGTGACAGAGTGCGACGCAAGTGATGCAGCGTGTGAAGCGGGCGCGTCTCGAGGCGGCTTTCACGGTGCTTGGGCGTCCCTGGCATGTCAGTTGCTTCGGCATTGGATATGAACGAGATATACGCGACAAGCAGGTCATGGATGGGGGTAACGGTGACTGCGCCGGCCCGGCTGCATCTCGGATTTCTTGACCTGAACGGCGGCCTCGGGCGGCGGTTCGGTAGTCTGGGCATCGCGATCGACACATTCCAGACTCGGGTCACTCTGACGCGCGGACCTTCACGGACCGTTGCAGAGAGGATGCATCTGGCTTCAGCGGGTGCACAAAAGCGAGCGTGGGGCTACTTGTCACGTTTTACCGACGACATGGGGCTTTCGGGGGATTGGAATGTCCTGGTGGAGGAGGCGATTCCCGAACATTCCGGGATGGGTTCGGGAACGCAGATGTCGCTCGCGGTAGGTACTGCGCTGGCCCTTCTGGCCGGTCTTGCGCCTGATACACGAGAGTTGGCGGAAATATTTGACCGTGGAGCACGTTCAGGAGTCGGTATCGGCGCCTTCGACCATGGTGGATTTCTGATGGACAGTGGTCGGACGGAGGACAGCGGACCGCCCCCCTTGACGACCCGCCTCGATTTCCCGAGAGATTGGCGCGTGCTCCTGGTACTGGATCGGCACACTCGGGGTCTCCACGGTTCCCCGGAGGTCGAAGCTTTTCGACGGCTTCCGGTATTTCCCGAGGAGAAAGCGGCTCACTTGTGTCGCATCGCGTTGATGCAGGTGCTGCCCGCTCTGGTGGAACAGGACTTGCCTTCGTTCGGAAAAGGCATCGGTGAGATACAGCGTACGGTTGGCGACCATTTTGCGCCGGCGCAGGGAGGGCGTTTCACCAGTCCGGCCGTCGCACAAGCACTGAGTTGGGCGGAGTCCCTGGGTTTCGAAGGGGTTGGACAGAGCTCCTGGGGCCCCACCGGATTCATCCTGCTTCCCGATGAGGAATCTGCGGAACAGGTTCGTGTTCGTGCGGAGCGCCGGTTTGCCGATCACGCGTCGTTGCAATTCCGGACGGTGGCCGCCTGCAACCATGGCCATGAAGTATCGGATGCCCCCATTCACGCCTCACTACGCACAGCCCACTGAGCTCCTCATTTCCTTAACCTAGGCGACTTGATCAGATGACCCGACCGACGATATTGCACATGGTGACCCCGGAAGCCAACCTGAGTCCCTTCGACGCAAACATGGCGATCGACGCAGGTTGGCAGCACTGCCTTTCCTACACCGGTCTGGAACGCAGCGCGATCGCCGGATTGACCCAGGACGCCATCTTTTCGCGCGGTCCCAAGGGAGTCCGTCGCACGGGTCTGTTCGTTGGTGGGCGCGATCAGAACACGGCCATGGACATGCTGGAGGCGGCCCGTGCGGCGATGGTTCCCCCCTTTGAGATTTCAGTCTTTGCCGACCCCAGCGGCGCCTTTACGACTGCTGCCGGTATGATTGCCTGCGTCGAACGCGTTCTCAGGCGCAATCAGGACGATGGGCTGGCCGGCCGGCGGGTTCTGGTGTTTGGGGGGACCGGGCCGGTCGGAACGGTCTGCGCCACCCTTGCTGCTCAGGCTGGTGCAATGGTGAGCATTGTCAGCCATGAGGGGCTTGCGAAGGCGACGGCAGCTGCCGAGCAATGCAATGACCGGTTCGGCGTGCAGCTGCAGGGTGCGGACGGTTCCGACGATGCGCGGGTCAGTTCCCTGCTCGAGGGGGCAGAGATCGTTTTCAGTGCGGCCAAGGCGGGCGTCCAGGTCTTGAGGGCGGATCATCTGCGCGGAGCGCATCGGCTTCTTGTGGCCTGTGATGTGAACGCGGTGCCACCCGAAGGGATCGAGGGGGTCGGGGTGATGGCGGACGGTGAGCCGCTGAGTGCGGGATCGGGCAAGGCACGCGGAATTGGCGCGCTGGCGGTTGGCAACGTCAAATACAAGGCGCAACAGGCGCTCCTGACACAAATGCTCGAGACCGAGAAACCGGTTTACCTCGATTTCCAACACGCGCTGGAAGCTGCGCGTGCGCATACCAGATCATAAACCGGCGCTGGTTCTGGCCGGGCACAGCGTACGTTCCCTGGCACAGTCGGCGGCTGCAAGTGGGGTCCGCGCGATTGCGCTGGACCACTACGGCGATCTGGACACTCGCGCGGCCGCCCGGAAGGTGATCCAGGTCCGCGAATCCTGCGGGGAGACTCTGGAGCAGGTGTTGCTGGGCTCACGCGGAGAGCCGTTCGCGTCGGCAATGCTCGTGGCGGGTGCCGGGTTCGAGGGCAAGGGGGATGCTCTCCTGGCTCTGGCGAAACGGTTCCAACTGATGGGGAATACACCTGCTGTGTGGGAGCTGGTCGATGCGCCGGAGGCGTTCGCGGCACTATTGGACGGAATGGCCATCCCTCATCCTGAAACACAGATGAATCCTCCGGCGCGGTTGCAGGAATGGCTGTTCAAACGTCGTGCAACCTGTGGCGGCATCGGAATCTACCCGGCAGCCGACGCCAGCGGAGCCGGCTCTTACCGGCGACGCGTCAGGGGCCGACCCGCGTCCGTGTTGTTTCTCGCCGACGGCCGCCGTGCCCGTATCCTGGGTTACCACTATCTGTTGACGCACCGACTACCAGGTCGGCCCTTTGCCTACGCGGGAGCGCTGGTGATGGATACCGTGCCGGCGTCCGTGGCAACGCGCGTTGAGCGGTGGGTCACCGGGCTTACCGCAACGTTGGGGCTGCGCGGTCTCAATGGCCTGGATTTCATGGAGCATGCAGGGCAGGCGTGTGTTCTGGAGTTGAATCCACGCCCCACCGCAACGGTGGAGCTGCACGAGCATCGACTCGTGGCAGGCGGTCTTCTCGCGCAGCACCTGCAGGCCTGCGGCGGCGAGATGCCGGAGGCCCTGCCACCCGTGACGCGCGTTCGGGGGCTTCTGATCCTGTTCTCCGACCGGGATTTGCGGATACCCCAATTCGAGTGGCCGGACTGGAGTGCGGATCGGCCCGCCCCGGGCACGCTTGTTGGCGCGGGCGAGCCGGTCTGTTCCATACATGGGGAGGGTAGATCGATGCAGGACGTGCGGGTGTCGCTGGCACGTCGGTCGAGATGCCTCCGAGCACGACTGCTGTCGCGAGCACCGGCAGCAGCGTGAGCTGACTTCAGCCCCGTTCCGCGAGGGCCGCCATTTCCGCACGGGTAATGCGCCCGTCGTGGAGAGATGTCGCCAGCAACACACCAGAAGCACCCTGCTCCTGCAAGGCAGCGAGATCCCGTGCGTCGCGTACCCCGCCCGCGACGAACCAGCGGATTGAAGGGCCGCGTCGAAGATGGTCGGCCAGCCGGGCCAGGTTCGGGCCTTGTGCACCGCCAACGCGGGAAATGTCCATCAATATCGTTTCCCGGGACCACAGCAAGGGTTGTCGCTGTAAAGCGATGGGCCCCACGAGTCCGTCCTTGGTGAAATCGAGCGAAAGTACGGTGCGGCCACGCAGGTCCGGATCGTTGGGCAGGGTCGGGTCGACAAGGCGCTCGCTGCCAATGATCGGCAGGACGCCCGGTATGGCCCACAGCGCAGCAAGGTCTTCGCGATGTTGAACACCCGCGTCGACCCATAAGGTCACGGTCGGCAGCGCTTCTGCCATCCGCTGAATCAGGTCCAGATGATGGCCGCGCTTCTCGATGCGGCCGAGGTCT
Organism: Thioalkalivibrio nitratireducens; assembly: GCA_011390385.1. The sequence goes on from JAABSN010000114.1 coordinate 6,122, forward strand.
GCGATATAAAGCCGATCAGCCCCGAACTCCTGCGTGTAGTACCTTGCGAGTGACAGCGCATCGCCATCCTTGCAACCTTTCGTCTGCAAGGGCCGATAGGCATGGCGTTGACCACCGCAGGCGTGTACCGCCTTTCCTGCCAGCAGATCGATGACCGGAATCGCTTTCATTGCCCGAACGATATCTCCTGGCGAACCGAGTTGTCACGGCTGCATACGGGAACCTGAGCCCTACGACAAGTGCAGTATCACGAAATATCCACCCCATGCCACCAATCCAAGCCCGCTAATGATCCGCAGCAGTGCTGGTGCGGGCATCAGTTTCTCGATGACCACGAAGGCAGCGATCAGGATCACCCACAGTATATTCATTACGCCGACAGCAAATAATACAAGCATCAACGCCCAGCAGCATCCGACGCAATAGACACCATGCCGAATACCCATAACCAGCGCCCCACCTTTTCCTTCCCGCCACTCGGTGATGAGAAAGCCCAACGGACTGCGACACGTATGGAGGCATGCATTCTTCAGTGGCGTCCATTGGTAGATGCCGGCCACGATCAACACTCCGCCGCTCATCAGGTAGTTGCGGCTTTCCATCATGGGGCTCAGCAGGCTGGTTGTGTGCAGCAACCACTGGGCAGCGGTCGCCGCAACACTGAACGCCGTCCATGCTATCAGGTAGCCGGCCAAGAACACGAAAGTGCTGGTATAGGGTTGCTTGCGCAGGCGGCGTTTTCGGCTGAGGGTGGCAAACATTGACACCATCGGCAACGCGGACGGGGTCATCATCGCCACCATCATGGTAGCCCACATGGCGAATAGCATCGTGAAGTCCCAGGCGCCCCAGGCCATCGACCCCATGGGCGGCATCCACATGCTTACCGTGTCCATGTTCGACATCGCCCATGCCATGTAGGCCATGTATGCCCAGCCGACGAGAGCGATGCCAACCAGTCCTCCTGCTACCACCAGATACTCCCGAGTGGAAAGAGGGGGCATCGGTTCCAACGTTGCGGTGCTTGAATAACCGTGCGGCATACTGGGGCTCGCCTTTCAGTAAGGATTCCATTGATCGCCGCTATAAGGTTTAGCAGAGAAAGTTCAGCCAGACGACGGGTAGAAATACGGAGCTGGAGAGCGTTCGTTCGTATTGCCCATCACTGGCTGAAGCGTACCCTGAAGTCATTGGGCGACCCGAGCGCACGCCTGCACCGAACGGCGTTGCGTCACATTTTCAGTCTGGTGCGCGATCGGGCGAACGTCAGGACCATGTTCGATCGGTAGCGGCCCTGGCGACGAATGTAAGGAGGAGTAAACGATGGTCGGCAAGAGAGACAAGGATACCGAATCCTGGCAAGCCGAAACATCCGGGAGCCGCCGCCGGTTCCTGGGCATTGCTACGCTGGGCATGGGAGTCGGGGTAATCGGCTTCCCCAACATCTTCAAGGCGAGGGCAAATACCATGGCAACTGTAACCGACTGGAAGCTCAAGGGTAACTATTTCGAGTCCTGTAACTGCGATCTGGTCTGTCCATGCATATTCCTGCGTCCACCCACCAAGGGATTCTGCGAGGCGTTCGTGGGCTGGCACGTGGACGAGGGACATATGGGCGACGTGAGTCTCGATAACCTCAATATCGCTGCCTGGCTGCATTCCCCGAGTAGTTTGACCGATGGTGATTGGCGTCTGGCTCTGTATCTGGACGATCGCGCGGACGATGCACAGACCGCCGCTCTCTCAAAGATCTTTGGCGGAGAGGTGGGTGGTCATCCGGCTGTACTTGCGAGCCTGGTTGGCGAGTTGTTGGGGATCAAATCCGTGCCCATCGAGTACGAGGTGGAAGAGGGTGGTACACGCTACCTGAACATCCCCGGCATCGGCAGGAATGTGACGCATGCTCTGGAAGGCGAAGACGGCGGCAGGGTGATGGTGTCCAATCACCCGCTTGCGGTTTCCCCGAGTCATCCTTTGGAGATCTCGTATTCGGACAACGCCTATTACGACGACTATGGATTACAGTGGCGTCAGGATAACCGGGTCGGTCTGGCGGCAGCGTTCGAATACGCACCCTGAAATCCGATACCAACCTCTTCTTCTTTCGGCGAACCGGAGCATGGTTATCCCTGCGCACCATGAACAGCTCGCGAAAGTAATCTCGCGAGCACAGTTGGCAAGCGCATCCATGTGCCCCACTTCCACGTATGTTCCTGTTTGGCACGGAATCTCCACAGCTGCGAAGAATGGAGATCAACGCCGTCATCGCGAGGAGCGCAGCGCGACGTAGCGGCCCATGCCATTGGGGCTTTCTCTGCCCCAATGGATTATTCGATTCGCTCAGCCTTCGGGCCAGCCTCCGAATGTTCAATGCGCTTCGCGCATTAGTGCCGCGCTACGCTCGCAATGAACGAATTCCAATGGTTTACTCGCCGAGCTTCTATGCCAATCAGGTATATGGATGGGCGGCCCCTGGAACTCGATTCCTTCGCATGGTTTTGCGTAGATTTACGTCTGGTGGGGTGGGTGCGTGGGTTTTATAAGTGTGTGCATGGCGAATGAGGTTCTGAAGCGGAAGCGGAGGGGCGGGATTCGCTGGGTCATTGTCTGACGGACATTTGAGAGAGGAGCACACTGATGCGCAGATTGATATTGGGTCACTTGGTTTATTTGTGGACGCCGCTGGGTTTGTTGGCGGCGCTGGCAGGGGTTCTGGCCGGGGGTCACTGGGTTTGGGTCGGGATGTCGGTCTTTACCCTGAACATCATTTTGGACACGGTGACGCGGAACATTCATACGCGGGGAGCGGCGACGACGAAGAAGGGCGAGGCAGCGGGGCTGGGTTTTTTGCATAACCTGGTGATGTATCTGATGTTGCCGGTGTTTGTTGGTTTGTTGGTGGCGCTGGCGTGGCGGGTGTTTCAGTACACGGCGGGGGTTCCGGTCGAGACGCAGACGTTTTCGGCGTTTGGCTGGAGTTTTCAGTACACCAACGGGATTACCGGCGCGGAGTTGATTGTGGCGACGATTTCCGTGGCTCTGCATCAGGGTCTTGGGATTATCTACGGGCATGAGTTGTCGCACACCAAGGGTCCGAGTTTCCTGATTTCGCGCTGGATGATGGCGCTTTCGGGGGCGGCGCATTTCTGTTTTGCGCATGTGTACAACCACCATCTGGAGCTGGGCCGTGCGTGGATGGGGCCGGAAGGCAACAAGATGGGTGATGACGTGGACCCGGCCACGGCGCCGCGGGGACGCAGCATTTACACGCACTTTCTGGTGTCGCATATCGGGCAGTCCTATTTCGGGATCATGACCGAGCGCAAGCGCCTGAAGCGCCAGGGCAAGTCGTTCTTTTCGCTGTCCAACCGCTGGATTCGCGGGTATCTGATGAGTGTGCCGGTGATCGTGCTGTTTGCCGGTGCGGGCTACCTGGGTGCGGGTATTGAAGGGATGTGGATCGGGCTGGCTGCGATGCTGGTGGTGTGGATCATTTCCAACTTCGAGCTGGAGGCGCTCAATTACATGGAGCACTACGGGCTGATTCGGGTGAAGGGTGAGCCGATCGAGTACCGCCATTCCTGGGACAACGACGGTGCGTTCACCAGCTGGGCGTTCATTGAGATTGGGCGTCAGGCGGACCATCACGACCGGGGTGAGACGCACTACTGGGAGTTGTCGAGTGTGGGGGGTGCGCCCCAGGGAGCGCCGAACACTGGTTTCGGGTATTACACGGAGTTTGTGCTGGCCCTGGTGCCGCCGCTGTGGCATCGCATCATGAAGCGGAAGCTGGCGATCTGGGACCGGGACTTTGCCAGCCCCGAGGAGCAGAAGATCGCGCGGGAGATCAACCGCAAGGTGGGGTATGACGTGGATCCCTCGGCGATCCAGGGGCGCACCATGGATGTGGATTACGCCCTGTAATTCAGCAAACCAGCGGACGGCGGTCGCACGCCGTCCGCCTCATTTCGGCGTGCCTATTGGCTGGGCCCAACGAGCATTCATTCATGTCTTGGGGAGTGCCACTACGAAAGACCCTGATTCTGCTTTCATTCCTGTTGGTTGCCGCAATCCTGTGGCCCATCCATGTGGGAATTAAGGTGGAAAAGCTCCTGCGCGAAGACAGGGTCCTTTCGGTTTCCGGGCTCGAGCTTCATCATTTCGTCCTCGACTATCAACGCAATCACTATTGGGCTCGTGCTGTCAGCCGGGTTCGTGTGAGTCGTCAGAATATCGACGTCTGGGTAGACATCGAGCACGATATCCGGCACCGGCTGCTCGGGGTGTCCATCGAGAGTCGTTTGGCAGGAAAAGGTATCGATGCGGTCCGGGATAGACCGCTGCGCGCGGCGTTGCTTGGGGCGGAACCAAAAGGGGAAAGTTGGGTAGGATTGGGGGGCAAGGTCATGTCGCGCATCTCCAGTAAGCCTGTGC
>JAABSN010000115.1 GCA_011390385.1 Thioalkalivibrio nitratireducens
TCCTACGGTATTCGTTGCACGGCATTTGCGGCGCATGTCCGCAAATGCCTTCGCTTCGCGGTGCCGGCCGTTCCGGCCGGGCATTCACCCGGCAATCTATTTGATTGCCGGGTTAATAGTAATCTTCCGGGGCCGGAATCGATCCCGCTTCAATTTTCGAATTTCGATCGATGCTTCGATGAGTGATTGGTTCCAGAGGTCGCAATGAGGACAACTCCCAGCCATCAGGCTCATTCGTTCCTTCTCGGAGGTCTTCTCCTGCTGATCGCGGCCATGAACGCCGCGGCCGAAGGTGCCGGGTCTTCGGATTCACAGCGGGCCGAGCCCGCGTTTTCGGCTCTGCCCTACATCAAGGCAGCGCATTGGTTCGGGCAGGCCTGGCCGGTCAATTTCTGGAACACCGATCTTGAGTCGATCGCCCGAGATCAATTCGGCTTGCTGCGCGAGGATGGTTTCAACACGGTCGTGTTTCTGGTGCCCTGGCCGGGTTTCGCGCCCGACCCGACGTCCGGAGACCTCGATCCCGATCGCGTTCGTCGGCTGCGCGGTTTGATGCTTTTGGCCCACGAGGCTGGACTCGACAGCATTATCCGGATCTCCTATGCGTGGGACTGGCTGGATCGAAGCTCGGGGGACAGGCTGCGAAAGCTCTGGACCCATGAGACCTACTACCAGGGATGGCTTGGTCATATCGAAGCCCTCTGGGACGAGGTTCGCGACATTCCGGGCTTCAAGTTCGGATTCTTTTCGTGGGAAGACTTGTGGGGGATCACCTGGTATGAAAGTGCCGATCTGGTGCAACGGCAGCAGGCCGCGATCGATTCGGGCTTTGTGAACTGGCTGGATCGGGAACTCGGAGAGGAGGTCGTCAAGGAGAATTTTGGTCTCGACGCCGGCAGCGAAATGACGATCGCGATTCCCCAGCGTCGAGAGCCTGCATACCGGTTTTTCATGCAGTTCGTGTCCGAAATGTGGCTGCAGCGGTTCTTTACGCCTGCACGACAGCGCTTTCCTCGGCTTTCAATGGAAATCCGGCTCGACAGCGATCCGATCTTCGAAGGGGATCAAATCGTCGACTGGTTCGACCATAGTCCTGCGTGGAATTTGCCCGGCGCCGAATGGCTGACAGCGTACTGGTCGCCCGCGATGGGCGGACAGAATCAAGGGGAGCAGTTGAGCCCGGAAGAGGCTGCCCAACGGTTGCAGCGCTCGTTGAATCGAATGGCCGATGCCGTGGATGCGAAGCAGATCTTCATCGGCCAGTTTCTCTTTGAGGATTTCACTCCTGGATACGAGCTGAATGGACGGATTCCCCGTGACCAGGTTCCCAGGTTTCTGGAGTTGGCGACCGAGGTGCTTCGCGGGCATTCGGGCGGAGTCGGGTTATGGACCTGGGCTGACTATGGGCATGATGGCATCGCCAATCCGGAGTTTCATGCCGGCCTGGCAGGCTGGGAGACCAATGTATCGTCGAGTCTCGCGGGCGATCAGGTGTTGCTCGGGCCGAACGACTGGATCGCGACCGAGTTGATGAGATTTGCCTATTCCCTCTCGGGTCAGCCGGACCTCGCCGAGCTCTGTGTGCGTGCGCGGGCTCCCGGAGGGCAGGCTCGTCTGCTTGTGTTTCAGGGCGAAGAAGATGAGCCGTTTGCTGAACTGACGTTTGTCAACGAATTCGCGCGATCCTGCGTCGATCACGACCTCGCGGTTCGTTGGCTTCGTTTCGAGGCCGAAGGGAATTTGATCATCGACCGGGTCAACAGTATCGGGTTTGTCCAGCAAAGCGGCATTCGGGATCGAAATTTCGAACTGAAATCGACCGGGCCCGCCTACCGGGCCTTGAATTCAGGGCTCGATTATCAGCCGCGCCTGAAACGCGAGCGATACGAGGACGGCTGGATGGGTGGCAGGCTGGTCACGCAGTTGCACGCCGAGTCAGCCGTCGACTCACTGCGCCTGCAGACTTTCTTGCCCGAAGGCTGGCCGATACAGCCCAGATTGAGCGTGACGATCGACGGGGACCATGTCGGAGACGTGGAATGCGGCGGTGGTTCAGAGTCAACTTTCACGCTGCCCCGGCCATTGACCGCGGGACAAGCCGTACTGGTCAGCATCAGTGCATCAGCGGTACATCAACCTTCTGGAGAAGACCGGGAGCTGGGCTGTTATCTGCTCGACCTCTCGCTGCCCGACAAGGCGCAGTGATCCTGCGCTTCTTGCCTTGCGGAGATCGTCAGGCACACTCGAACGGGAGAATGCCTGTGCCGGCCGCGTGTCCCTCTACGCCTCCTCGCTCTGTTCCAGGATCAGCCGATGTGCCGTGAGCCGCAGCGCGTTGACGCGGATGAAGCCGCGTGCATCCTGCTGGTCATAGCCGCCGGCGATGTCCATGGAACTGAGGTCCTGGTCGTATAGCGAGCTGGGGCTCGAGCGGCCTTCGACAATGACATTGCCCTTGAACAGTCGCAGGCGCACTTCGCCGTCGATCAGTTCCGATGACTTCCTGAAGGCGGCCTCGATGAAGTCCATTTCGGGCGAGAACCAGAAGCCGTTGTAGATGATCTCGGCAAAGCGGGGCGACAGCATGTCGCGCAGCCGTCGAACTTCGCGGTCCATCGCGATGCCCTCGAGGTCGCGGAGTGCCAGGTGCAGGATCGTCCCGCCCGGCGTTTCGTAGACGCCGCGCGACTTGATGCCCACGAACCGGTTCTCGACGATATCGATGCGACCGATGCCGTGCCGGCCGCCAAGATCGTTGAGGTATCCAAGCACCCTGACCGGGTCGGAGATCCTCCTGTCGTTGCCGAGATGCTCGACTTCGACCGGTATGGCGTCCTTGAAGCGTACGACGATGCGCTCGGCCTCGTCGGGCGTATCCTCCAGCGCACGCGTGAGCTTGAACATGTCTTCGGGCGGGGCGGTATCGGGATCTTCCAGCAGTCCCGCCTCGTACGAACGGTGCATCAGGTTCTCGTCGCTGGAGTAGGGCTTCTCCGCCGTCGCCTCGACCGGGATTGTGTGCTCGGCGGCGAACGCCAGCAGGTCCCGGCGGCCCTGGAACCGGGCCAGGAAGTCCGGGTCCTTCCACGGCGCAATCACCTCGAGGTCCGGTGCGAGCGCGGCAAACGCCAGTTCGAATCGCACCTGGTCGTTGCCCTTGCCGGTGGCGCCGTGGGCGAGCGCGCCGGCGCCGACCTTGCGCGCGACCTCGACCTGTCGCTTGGCGATGACCGGACGTGCGAGTGCCGTGCCCAGCAGATAGCGATGCTCGTAGACCGCTTTTCCAGCGATCGCCGGCCAGATGAAGTCGGTGACGAACTCGTGCTGGAGGTCCTCGACGAAGACTTCGCTGGCGCCGGTCGCGCGGGCGCGACGCTCGATATCGTCGAAATCTTCCAGTTGACCGACGTTGGCAACATAGGCGACCACGTCGTAGCTCTGCTGCAGCAGGGTCTTGAGGATGCAGGCGGTGTCGAGGCCGCCGCTGTAGGCGAGGACGACTTTTTTCTGGCTCATGAACTCGGACCCGGGTTCGTTCGGATAACAAAACAGCATAAAGCGAACGAAACCGCCTCGCCGGCTTGCCGGAGCGAATTGGTCTCAGCCCGGGTCGGTGCACCTGCCGGATTTCCGCGGCACGGGGCTGCCACTCATCGCCCGCCCCGCCGATGGCCGCGGTTCTTCTTTGGTGGTAATCTGAACTTCGGATATCCCGCTGCGGATGTTTCGAAGCGCTTCTCGATCGCATTGACCTCGCTTGCTGAGCCGAGCAGCAGGGAGGTAGAACAATCAAGGCGAATCGCCGTGGATGAGCTGCATGCAGAAGAGTTGACAGAAGCGCTGGCCACTGCCGAACGGCGGCGGCGAGAAGCGCAGCGACTCTCCGGAGTCGGCTTCTGGGAGCTCGACCACAGGCACGGATCGCTCTACTGGTCGGAAGAAATCTTCGCAATTTATGGACTCGAAGCCAATGCGCTCGAGCCGAGCTACGAGATTTTCACCAGTCTCATCCACGATGAGGACCGTGACCTCGTGACGTCTGCCTACCAGCAGTCGGTGGAGTCTGGAAAGGGGTATGACATCCGCTATCGGATCAAGGCCGGCGACGCGGTGAAGTGGATCGAAGCCCGCGGCGTGACGTACTACGATGAGGCGGGTCAACCGGAGCGGTCCATCGGCACAGCCCGGGACATCTCCGAGGTCATCGATGCGCAGCAGGCAACGGAGCACCTGGCCACGCACGATGCACTGACCGATCTCCCGAATCGAAACCTGTTTTCCCGGCAGATCGAGAAGGCGCTTCGAGTCGCAAACTCGGATCGAACATTGCTGGCCATCCTGTTCATCGATCTCGATGATTTCAAACGAATCAACGATCGGCATGGTCATGATGTCGGCGACGAGGTACTGATTTCAGTCGCTCGGCACCTGAAGTCCGTTCCAATCCAACGAAGCATGTTCGCGCGCATCGGGGGAGATGAGTTCGTCGGGCTTGTGACCGGAGCCGATCCGGCGGAAATCGATCTCGCGGTTCGGCACGTCAAGAACGCCATCGAAACTGACTATGAAACCCGTGCCGGCTCGTTCCGGGTGCAGGCGAGTCTCGGCGTGACCATCTACCCGCAGGACACCGTTGCGCCGGACGAGCTACTGCGCCATGCCGATCATGCAATGTACGAAGCCAAGGAAATGGGCAAGTCCCGGATTCGATACTTCGACGCCACAACGCATCGATCGAATCGCTCGCGACATCAGTTGCTGCTCGATATCGAACATGCGATCCGGACGGGTCAGTTCGACCTGTATTTTCAACCGCGCGTCTGTCTCGCCGACGGTTCGCTGTCTGGCGCTGAGGCCTTGCTGCGATGGTTTCGCCCGGAGGGTCCCGTTTCCCCGGTCGAGGTCATCGAGGCCATCAGCGGGACGTCGCTCGAATGGGAACTGGATGCCTGGGTGGTGCAGGCCGTCCTGCGCCAGATCGAAGTCTTCCGCGCGCATGGATTGCAGGGGCCATTCAGTCTGAACGCCAACCCAAGCACGATCGAAGACGACCGTTTGCCTGCCTTGCTTTCCCGACTGCTGGCTACGCAAGGTGTGTCGGGTCAGGATCTTGAAATCGAGATCCTGGAAGTTGCTTCGATTCGGAGCCTGGAACGAACGAACGAGATTCTGAATCGCTGCAAGGAACTCGGTGTCGGTTTCTCGCTGGACGACTTCGGCACCGGTTACGCTTCGCTGACCTATTTTCAATCCCTTCCGATTGACCGTCTGAAGATCGACCGGCGCTTCGTCAGGGAATTGCTTTCCGAGAAGGGGAGTCTTGCACTGATCAAGAGCATTCTGGCGATCGCCGACGCGAATGATTGTCCGGTGGTGGCAGAAGGGATCGAGTCGCATGACTTTGCCCGCGTGCTACGCAATCTGGGTTGCGCCTACGGCCAGGGATTCGGGCTTGCAAGGCCCATGGCCGTTGAAGACTATCTCGCGTGGGCCCGTACCTGGCGACCTGAGACGTTTACTGCCGCGCTGGAAGATTCTGAATGAAGGAAGACGGGAATGCGGCACGCTGCGGCTCCGTCGACAAGGCCTGCTGATTCGGCGCCGCTCCGGGAGCGTGGATTCACGATCAAGAGTCGAGCTCAATGGACATCTTTGAATACACCGCGGTCCTGACATCGATCATCATCGGCCTCGGAATCGCGCACCTGCTGCGCGGTTTTGCCGGTCTCATCCAACATCCCGAGAAGGCTAGACCCTACTGGGTGCACCTCCTGTGGGTCGGGTACATGTTCTTCACGCTGGTGTTCTGGTGGTGGTGGGAGTTCCGGCTCGGCGAGATCGAAACGTGGACGTTCCAGGTCTACCTGTTTGTCGTTTTCTACGCATTCGTCCTGTTTCTGACCAGTGCGCTGCTGTTTCCCGCCAGCATGGAAGGCTACGAGGATTTCCGGGACTATTTCTACGCCAAACGTCGCTGGATCTTCGGTCTGATCGCGACGACTTATGTCATCGACGTGGGCGATACGATGCTGAAAGGTCAGGACCACCTGGCCGGACTTGGCTTGGAGTATGCAATCTCGACGGCACTTCAGTTCATCCTTGCCGTCCTCCTGATGTGGGTGCGCAACGAACGTTTCCATGCGACGCTGGCGATCGTGATGTTCGCCTACCAGGTGTCCTGGGCATTCCGCATGTTTGGCACGGTGTCCTGATACTAATGCAACCGGAAGTATTGCCACATTCAGCTTGTCTCTGAAGCGTCCGTGGCAAGGCGTTGGCGCGAAGTCTGTAGCCGGGTCTACATCGAGCGACAACAACGCAGTGCATGGGCGCTTCAGAGGCAAGCCCGAAGGGGGCTCCGGACGAATTCGCCTGCGGCGTTAAAGTGCCTCGACGTAGAACAACGATGCCTTCGTCACTTTGCCTTGCACGCGAATCCGTCCGTAGCCCTGAATGAGGCAATACTTCCGGCTGCATTAGTAAGCGTCAAGTCCCCGGACTGGCTGGAAAGGCACTGCGAATCACCTCGAAGTAGGCGGCAGGCGCGCTGGTGGCATGGTGCCCGCCGGGCAGGTGGATGACGTCGAGTTCGAACGGTTTTTCATCTCGTCTGGACCAGGTGTCGATCCATTGCAGCGCAGGCACACGAAAACGGGGTTCTTCCTCGCTACCGATGGCGACGACGAGTCGTGACTTCGATCCGGTCTCGGCCGGCTGTGCGTCCAGGAAGTGCTCGAGATTGGCATGCAGCGCAGGATTAACGGCAACCAATGTTGAAAACAGCCCGGGGTGGTTCAGCGCCGCATGGATCGCGAACTGCCCGCCCAGGGACTGCCCCAGCAGCAGGGTTCGCGACGACTCGATCCGATAGCGCTCGAACAGTTCGGGCAGCAGTTCCTCGGCGAGAAAGGACTGAAATGCTTCAGCACCGCCGAAGTAGTCGACCTGGGACGAAGGCGCAGTGAAATCGGTTCCGCGCAGATTGCCATTGGAGAAACCGAGCCCGCCGTAGGAAACGCCGACCAGGATGACTTCGCGGGCACTGTCCTGCACCTCCATCATGAGCTGGAACGGTGCCAGCATCGGAAAGAGAATGCCCCCGTCGAGCAGCAGCGCCATCGGGTAGTCGCGTTCGGATTCGGAATAGCTCCTGGGCAGCCGTGCGATCACATGGAAGCTCCTTCCCAATGCCCGGGCTTCGATCTCGAAAATCTCGCGTTCTCCAAGGCCGAACAGCGGATCGGGCAGGTGTTGTCCGTTGGCATGTCCCGTGCTCCAGGAAACGAACAGCGTGAGAACCAACGCAGGGAAAAGCTTCATCGGCCCGTTCCTTCTGACGAGGTGGTGAGGAATTCAAGTGTAGCTTGGCGTCGGCACGGTGATCGCGTGGACGACCGATGAACCATCCTTTCAGTTGCTGGCATTCGAATATTCGAATAGCGCTTTTATTCGCCCTGTTTCCCGCGCATGGTGGATCCTCATGGGCGCAAGAGGCTGTTCCGGTTCACCGCGTTCATGTCTGTCAAGACTGCTTTCACGTTCTGTTGTTGCGTAGTTCACGCATGTGATCCTGTCGTTCATGTTTCTCAAGGCGGCGCTTCACTTCGCCCGGGTAGCCTCCTCAATCGCGCACCGCTCGGTGCCTTCATTCAACCGACAGAAGGCTTTTTGACATGGAAACACTCCCTACGCTCACTCTTGGCCAGTACAACCTGGTCTTCAACGTCTTCTCGCTGACGCTTGCATCCTTCGCAGCTGCGACCGTGTTCTTTTTCATTCAGCGCGATCGAGTTGCGCCCGAGTTTCGAACCGCGCTGACGATCACCGGTCTCGTGACGTTTATCGCGCTCTATCACTACATACAGATTCTTTTCGACTGGAAGAATGCCTATGAGCTGGTTGATGGCGCCTATGTCGCGTCGGGCACGCCATTCAATGACGCCTATCGCTACGTCGACTGGCTGCTGACGGTGCCATTGCTGCTGGTCGAGCTTCTGCTGGTAATGCGTCTGTCGCGTGGCGAAACGGTCAGCAAGGGATGGCTGCTTGGCGGCCTGGCTGCACTGATGATCATTCTGGGCTATCCCGGTGAGATCAGCAATGATCCGGGGACACGCTGGTTGTGGTGGTCGCTGTCGATGATTCCGTTCCTGATCATTCTGTATCAGCTGTTCATCGGACTCGGCGGTGCCATCGCAAGACAGCCGGCAGAAGCACGTGGTCTAGTCAGCGCTGCGCGCTACCTGACCGTCGGGGCATGGCTGTTCTATCCAATCGTGTTCCTGTTTCCGATGTTGGGACTCACAGGCGCTGGCGCCGAAACCGCGTTGCAGGTCGGTTACTCGATTGCCGATATCGTCGCGAAGGCAGTCTTTGGTCTGCTGATCTACACGATCGCGGTTCGCAAGACCGAAGCCGCCGGCACGGCCTGATCACGGGCCTCTGCTTTTCGAGACCGGACCCTCGTGGTCCCGGGCGCGCCCGTCGCGCCCGGGACACAATTACTTCATGAGTCTGCTGTCCATCATCGGTTCAGGTGCCGGGTTCCTGCGTGCTCCGGCACCCAATGGCGCGCATCCGATGCGGCGACTTCACCTCGGCCTTGGACTCGCGGCGCTCGCGCTGCTCATACCGTTCGGACCCGTGATCGGGGCGCTGGGAATCACGACCCAATTGCTCCTGGTTGCTTTACCCATTGCGGTTCTCGGGCTGATGCACGGTGCCGTCGACCCGTGGGTGGGTGATCGCGTGCTCCAACGGCGAACGAATCTTCCAGCAGGCGGCCCCCTCAACCCGATCTTCTTCGCAGCGTATCTGTCGCTGATGGCACTGGTTGTCGTTTGCTGGATCGTGCTGCCGCTGGCGACGCTGACGCTATTTCTGGCCATCTCGGTGTTGCATTTCGGAGCGCAGGACGCGAAAGCCGTTGGCGAGCCGGGCGACCTTCTGGCGATCATCGTTCTGGGGGCCGTCCCGGTGCTCGGCCCGATCGTGGCCCATCCGGCTGAAGTGGCAGTCATTTTCGATTGGCTCGTCGGTCTGGATCCGGCGCGCACGGCACCGCTGTTGCGTTGGTTCCTCTACCCGGTCATTGCGATCTGGCTCGTCGGCGTCGCGATGCTGGTCAGTCGGTTGATGCTGACGGGCGAGGCGGCTCTCGGTCAGGTTCTTCTCGTTCTCGGGATTGTCGTGCCGGCCATGTTCCTGTTGCCTCCGCTGGTGGCGTTCGCAGCCTACTTCTGCCTGCTGCACAGCCTTGGCCACGTGCTCGATCTTCGTCTCGATGGAAATGGCCCCTGGCGTCAGTGGACCGGCAGGCAATGGATGATTCGATTGTGGCCTGCAACGGCAGGCGCCATAGGCCTGGGCGCGCTGGCGCTTGTATTGATTCCCTTGTTCGACGCGGCCGCCGAGATTCAGCGCGAGGCGCTCGCCCGCGTGATCTTCTGCGGGCTGGCCGCATTGACCGTGCCGCATGTGCTGCTGCATGCCCTCGATGGTCATGACCGAACTCGGATGGCGCAGGCTCGCGACCGATCCGGTCAGCGTGATCGATGGTCATCCTGATGATCGCGAAACGATGCGGCGGAGGGCAAGACGCATCAGCCGGGCGCGCAGACCGCCTGGTTTCGAACGCGTTCCCTGGCCTGATACAGTGCCTGGTCGGACGCACGGACGCGCCGGCGCGTCTACCCGGCCGGCGCCGGTCCTGCGTGGTCGATCAGTCGAGGTGGTCCAGCGTGACGATCAGGTCGTTTCTGGACACGTCGACGGCCATGAACGTGTAGGTGTCACCGTCCTCGTCCACCAGCTGGATATCGAACATCGGACTGTAGTAGCCGCGCAGCCAGACGCGCTGGGAAGAGCCGTCGAGCAGCACGTCGTTGCCCAGTACGTCCTCCTCCCAGTTCTGCGCATCGCTGGGGCTGACATACATGTACATGATGGTGTAGCCGGTGCGGTTGGTGATGTCGACGTAGTAGTCGGCAGCCATCGCTTTGCCCGCGGCGAATGCGAGCATCATGACGAAAGAAAGCAGGATGAATCTTGTCGACTGAACAGTTCTTGTTGCTCTCATTTACTCCTCCCGGTGTTTTCGAGTCAAGCCACGATCCGGATCTGGATGCGCCCTCGACGGACCGAAGTATGTCCAGTCGTCAGGCCGCGGTCAAGACAAGAAGTCGGTATGACCATTCGCACCCGTCATGGATACACTACGGCTAATTCGGCTGAGCGTTACCCTATTCGCCGCATGGACACATTAGCCAAAGCCTGCTGAACGCTGCCTGAACTATGCACATTCCGATCCTCTGTTACCACGCCCATATCCTGCCGTCCGCGGACTACGCCGACAACGGGCACCTCGCTTTGTCGGAAGACCTGGAGCGCATCGAGTCGGCCGGACGGCGGGTCGTGCCGCTGGAATGGATCGTCGACTGGCTGGACGGATCGCGTTCGGACGAGGAGATGCAGGGGGCGGTCGGTCTCAGTTTTGACGACGGCACGCGGCTGGATTTCGAGCCGGTCCAGCATCCCGAGCACGGCCTCTTGCCC
>JAABSN010000116.1 GCA_011390385.1 Thioalkalivibrio nitratireducens
CCGCTCGAGAGGGGGCACTCAACCGTCCCCTGTGACTGTCCGGAAAGGGTCGGCAAGAGACCCCGATATCCTCTCGTTACAGTAGGTGGGCCCAGATGGCCGGAGCCGCCCCGGACGGCAATGGGTGTTGGCGATATAGATGTACTGTCCCCGGCAGGCCGGGCAGACCGAGGAAGCCGCGCGAGCAGGGGTATTGTCCCGTCGCGCCCGGGACTGACTGAGAGACCCGTACCCCCCATTTCCGTCTGAGCCCCGGCACGACCGGGGCTTTCGCGTTCGAGTGGCCGCTACTGCACCGAAACGCCCGGTTCCCGGTTCTCGTTCGCGCTTTGGGCATGCAGCCGAAGCCCGAGGGCGCGCACAACCTTCATGATCGTGGTGAACTCAGGGTTTCCCTCGCTGGACAGCGCTTTGTACAGTCCCTCGCGAGCCATGCCGGTGTCCCGGGCCAGTTGGGTCATACCGCGGGCTCGGGCAATGTCTCCGAGCGCGGCCCGGATCAGGCTCCCGTCCCCGGGATCTTCAGCGAAGCAGGCATCGAGATAGAGGGCCATGTCCTCGTCCGTGTGGAGGTGGTCCACTGCGTCCCAAGGCTTCAGTGTCACGTTGGTCATCTCGTCAGTCTCCAATCTGCCGGGCCAGTTCGGTGGCCGCGCGAATGTCCCGTTGCTGGGAGTCCTTGTCGCCACCGGCCAACAGGATCACGATCTCGATGCCCCGCCGGGTGAAATAGATCCGGTATCCGGGCCCGCAGTCGATCCGCATCTCCTGCACGCCCTTGCCGACCGTCTTCGCGTCGCCCATGTGCCCCATCTCCACGCGCCGCAATCGGGCTGCGATCCGGGCCTTGCCCTGCCGGTCCCGGAGTGACTCGAACCACGCATCGAACGTACTGGTTGTCTGGATCGTGACCATTGGACCGTATTGTGAACCATAGTTCACTCGCGGTCACGCGCTGGCGTGTCGTGATGCAAACATCTCCTTACCGGGCTGGAATCACCCAGAAACTCGGCATCAACGTAGAAGGAGTCCGAGAGATGCAGGACATGCTGCCGCCGACGCTCCTTGGGCGCTAGGAAGTGTTCCTCGACGATTTAATAGAGGAGGGTACGCTCCGGGCGGTGGCGCACGTACGTCGGCGCATCTACACCCTTGCCGGCTTGCCTGCCAGTCGCCAACGGCAACCTGATCGCATCCGTGCGAGATTCTGCTGGCCTTCAGAGTACCAAGCTCAGCGAAACCGGTGAAGCCTGCCTGCCCCCAACACCAAAGGGCGGGTGACGAATGTCCGCTTGAGGCAGGGCTGGAGACCCTCATCCGTTGAGGCCGAGTGGCAGCTCAGGGTCCAGGCTGTGTGAAAACTCGCCCTACGTGAACACGGTGGAGCGGCCAGGCCGGTGTTCAGGGTGAAATCGAGCCGGAGTGGTGGGAAGATCTTGCCAGCGGGGCCTTGCCGAGAGCGTGGTGTTGCACTGTCCCTGATGGGCTCAAATGCCTTGGGTTTTCACACAGTCTGGGTCGGCTAGAGACAGCCTCGTCGGCGGCAACACGTTGCTCGTCGCTACCTGACGGGCACCTCGTGGCTGCGTCTCAGGGCCGAAGGCGGTGTGACTGATCGAATTCGCCGGCCCAAAAAAGGGTGCTGTCCGTGCTTGGGCGACCACCTGACTGATCCAGCCGAGGACCCCGGCCTCGTTCGCCAGGATGTCGTCAGGTGAGATCAGGTGACTGATCCAGGGCGACGCGCCTGCATCCTTTTGCCGCTACGCGGCCTTGCCTTGGCGCGCACGCCAGAGATCGTAGTCGAGCTGCATTCCCGCCCAGACTTCGGCGCGCCCGCCACGCTCTACACCCAGCCAGCGTTCGATGCGCAAGGCCATCTCGGGCGAAATGCCCGCGTGACCGTGCAGCACACGGGACAGGGCCGCCCGCGTGACACCGAGCTCCCGGGCCGCAGCCGTCACCGACAGGTCCAGCGCCGGCAATACGTCATCGCGCAGGATCTCTCCGGGGTGCGGCGGATTGTGCATCGTCATCGTGACTCTCCTCAGTGATAGTCCTGATAATCGACCAGGATCGCATCACCGTTTTCGAACTTGAAGGTCAGCCGCCAATTACCGCTGACCGAAACGGACCAATGCTCCGACAGGCTGCCCTTCAGCCGGTGTAGCGCCCAGCCCGGCAGATTCATGTCCGGCGGGCCGCTGGCCCGGTTCAGCACAGCCAGTTGGCGCGACAGTTCTGCGGCATGCCCGCCCTGAATGCCGACCTTGGAGCCAGTCTCGAAGAATTGCTGAAGACCTTTGTGCCGGAAGCTCTTGATCACCCCTATGATCGTATAGTAATACTATACAGCATGCAATGGGGGTCATCAGGCGCCCGAGTTCCAGACCTCGGCCTGACTGCTGACGCTACATCTGAATCGGCAGGAACGAACGCGGGCATCAGTCAACCGCCCGGGTTTTCCGGAGGCAGGCCGGTGTGGATCAGGCCGCCCCGGAGAGTCCGGTAGCGAATCGATATCAGTCGCTCACGCCGAGGGCCTGGGAGACCGAAAACGGTCGGAACCCGACCATGCAACAGCCAGCCGAAAATCCGCATCGTCCCGTCGAACCACCCGGTCTTGAACGCGTCATCTGGCGTAAATTGCCGCATGCGGCGATTGCGAGCACCCTGATTCCCCTTCTGTTTTACCTTTACGTGCTGTATTTCCCCGCCGTACACAACGGCGGCAGCGCGGAAAAAGCCGTGATATCGGCCGGCATTGCGGCCATCGCCATTGCTGTGACGCTGTGGACCGCGATACTTACCGTCGCCATCGGCTGCTGGATCGTGATGGTGATGAAAGGCCCGGCGAAACACGCCGACAGCTACGAACTCAGTGACGCCGAACAGCCACGCGAAGAAACGCATGAGGACACCCGAACCACCAGCAAGCCGGGCAAAAAACACCAATTGAAAGCCTGACCTTGCGCATCGGCCTCATGCCGCGTCGGGCGCAATGACAGGTTCTTTGAAGGGCGTCCCGGTTGGAATGGCGGTCCAACGGAATCACCATCCGGCCGTACCCGGATCGCCCTTGAACGGTCCCACCACGTCTTGGGTGATCCAGCCGCCGTAGAACCCTCCGGCCTGAGGCCGGGCACGCTCGCCGGCTACGAAACAGGCGACGCGATCGGGATAGAAAGCATACCAGTCGGCGAGCGCCCCGAACTCCGGGAACGGTTCCGGACAAGTCCAGGCGACCGGGGTCCCGCGTTCCAAGGCAGCGGCGAGTTCGAAGTATTCGGCCCGTCCCTTCCATTCGCAGAACGAATGTCCGGACATCGGGATCAGGAGAGTTTCTTCGACATCTTCCCGAGGCAGGTAAAAGGTTGGCGCGCTCGCCGTCTCCAGCACGCGCACAGCTCGATTGCTCAAGGCAAGGGTCTGGTCCCCGGTCTTGATCAGGACCTCCCTCGAGTCGGGAACGACGATGGGCGGACGCGGATAGTCCCAGACCGATTCCTGCCCGGGACCCGGCTCATGGGCGAACGGCGGGCGCCGTTTTCCCGTATGCGTCCAGCCCGAGCGGGCAGCCCGAATCCCGGGTGGTAGATCCTGCATGGCGATTCCTCCCTTGACGTTGCCCCTGGAGATACCCCGCGCTGTCGGTCGACTCTCGTTGGGTGATCTGGCTGCGCAGATCGTGATCGTCGTCGACTCCAGTTATGGCCGCGGGTTTCCGGCATCCGGACGGCAATCCGATCTCCACCAAGACTATCGCAACGCGCCGAGCATCTCTTGCTCACCGTCCGGTGCAATCCGGATGATCACGCCTGCACCGGAGGGCGTGAACTCCCCGGTCAGTGCGCTGATGTTGACTTGGTGGGTCACCATCACCACCGGCGGTCCGGGCGGAAGCCCGCGCAGCCGTTCCCGCGCAGCGGCGGTTCGCTCGGGGCCTTCCGCACGGCGCTGGAAAAACGAGTCCAGCGCCGGTTCAGGCTGCACCGGGCCGAGCGCGAGTAGCTCCGCGGTCTCCAGACACCGGCACCAGCGGCTGGAGTAGACGCGGGCCTCCCGGATCCCCGCTGTACGCAGCCGTTCGCCCAGTGCCCGTGCCTGCTCGCGCCCGGCCTCGGACAGGTTGCGCTGGGTCGAACAGTCGTCGAGTTGAAAACCCGGCGGATCGCCGGTCCCCGGGGCCAGCGCGTGCCGCAGCAACAGCACGGTTCCAGGTTCCTGCAGGCGCGCGAGCACCGCATCGTCCCCGGACGCCGGGCCGGCCGAAAGCAATAGAATCGCGAACAAACCGGCGCCCCATCCCATCCACAGGCGATTGTTGAATCCGCGCCATCGAGAAGTCGGTGTCGGCGCAGCAGGTGCAGCGGACGGGATGCAGAGGTCTGCCGATGGCCACTTGGCCTTGCGGGACAACGGACGGCTGCTGACGCGGGTGTTCATGCATCAAAACCCCAATTCGGTCTGCGGACTGGGCGGTTTGCGCATCCGGCGTGCGCCGCGTCGGCTGCCCATCTTCTGCTGGATGTCCCGGGCCTCCGCGCGGCTCTCGGGCTGGCGGCGCACTGCGGTCAAACGTTGCCGCGCTTCGCGCGCGGCGGCGAGGTGGTCGACGATCGGCGCCGGGTAATCGTGGCCGATCCGCACGCCAATGGCTCGCTGCAGGTCATCCGACATCTTCCACGGCTCGTGGATGAACGCATCCGGCACAGGCGCCAGTTCCGGCACCCAGCGGCGGATGAAAACACCGTCGGGATCCTGGTCGAAGGATTGCTTCACCGGGTTGTAGATGCGCAGCGCGTTGATGCCGGTGGTGCCGGACTGCATCTGTACCTGGTTGTAGTGAATACCGGGCTCGTAGTCGGTGAACACCCGGGCGAGATGCAGCGCGGGCTCGCGCCAGTGCAGCCACAGGTGATACGACGAGAAGGCCATCAGCATCGCGCGCATCCGGAAGTTCAGCCAGCCAGTGGTGTTCAGCGACCGCATGCAGGCATCCACCAACGGAAAGCCTGTCTCGCCGTGCGTCCAAGCGCGGAACCGGACTGGGTCGAACGTGCCCTCGCGCAGCCCGTCACAGGCGGGGAGCAGGTTGCGGAACTCGATCGACGGGCGCGACTCCAGCTTCTGGATGAAGTGGCAGTGCCAGTGCAGGCGCTCCTCGAAAGACCGCAGCGAGCGGCGCCAGGCCTTGGCGTCAGCGTTCATGTCACCCTCGAATTCGGCCATGCGGGCACGGCTCGCGTGCACCACCTCACGCAGTGAGAGGCTGCCCCAGGCGAGGTGCGGGCTCAGCCGCGAGCAGGCTTCCCAGGCGGTTCGTGGGCTGGACATGCCACCCTGGTAGGCCTTGCCACGGTCCGAGAGAAAGCTCGTGAGCGTCTTCGCGCCTTCGTCCCGCCCGCCAGTCTGGAGAGAGACCCCCTGCTCCGGCGACAGTATCTCGTGGGGAACGTCGGGTAGCGGTTCGGAACGCAGGCTGGGCATTGGTGCAAGCGCTGTGCGGAGTTCGGTGATCGGCTCGGATATCCGCCCCTCCCAGCGCGTCGCCCAGCCGTCGCGGTTCTGCAGGCCGCGCGTCACGCCGTTCTGGGGTATTTCGATCCACTCCACGCCCCGGTCGCGGGCCCATGTGGCGACGCGTCGGTCACGATCGAAGGTCCAGCCGTTGCCCGTCTCCTCGTGCGACCAGAGGGTGGAAAATCCAGTCGCGCGGCGCAGTTCGTCGAGCACGGCGGTGACGTTGCCGCGGCGCAGGATCAGAGGCTGGCCCAGGCGGGTCAGGTCGCGGTCCAGCATCTGCAGACAACTGCAAATGAACGCCCAGTGGCGCCAGGCCGCGTCGGGCTGCTCCCAGAGCTCGGGTTCGATCACGTAGAGCGGGATCACGGGACCCCGCTCGGCGGCGACGGCCAGCGGGCGGTGGTCCTGCACGCGGAGATCGCGCTTGAACCAGACCAGTTGTGGCGAACGGGCGATGGGCCGGGTCACAGGCGTACCCCGTTGGCATCGGCCCGAGAGCAGAGAGAATAAGACGCAGCCCCGGCATCGTCTGCGTCAGCGTGGGCTTTTCGCAACCCGCGTTTCAGTTTCATCCGCCGGCTGCACATGGCCGCGACGCTCGAAGCCATTCAGGACGCACAGACGCCGTCCCGGCATCGGCGCCGCCAGCGCCAACGGGCAAAACGTCCGTACGCGAAGTCGAGCAGCGGGATCAGTCCGGGCACCGCCGCCACCACGCGGGCCAGCCAACGGTACCGGGGGAGTTCCCGCCAGATCGCGACGAACGCCGGCACACCGGTATGCAACTCCCCAGTACCGCTGCGGACGTGCAAGCGCTGCATCGCCGTTTCCCAGCTCACGCCCACCTCGGTGACTACATCCGGCTCGCGGTGGATGTCCAGCCAGTGGATCCGGCCGGCGTCGTCCAGGCGCTGGTAGTGGGCGATCTCGCGGCGGCACATCGGGCAGCCGCCGTCGAAGAAAACCGTCGTTCGCTCTGGGCCAAGCGAACTTTCGGTGGGCCGGGGACCTTGTTCGATGGGCATTGGGGGGTTCACTCGGGTTCTGCGGAATCCTTGGACATTGGCCTGCGTCGGCACCGTGAAGATGGCGGCAGCGAGCACCCGATACAGGTTGTAACGGCAGATGGGACGGAGCTCTGCCGATTCAGAGCACGCCCGCTCGCGATGGTTCCCCGCCCCCCATCCCCACAGTGGAACCACTACTCGTCTACCGGTCGGGGGACGATCCCATGTCGAATCCTGATTAGCACGAATGCTCCGCAAGCCGGACTCGCGCATGAATTCACCCCGTCATTGCGAGCGCAGCGCGGCAATCCAAATGGCTCAGCAGAAACCAATGTGGGTTGGATCGCCACGTCCCGCCACGCTGCGCTCGCGGCTAAAGGTTTCGCTCCTCGCGATGACGCCTTGGGCCTTAATTTTCCCATCTGCGGAGCATTCGTGCTAATCAGGTGTCGAATTGGCTGTGCCTTTCCTGTTGATCGAATGGAACTGGATCGAATCAATTCAGCCGAATCGGCTTGAGAGAAACGCACGAACACTGCGTTTTGGCGGTGGGTTCTCCCGATGGTTCTGTGATCCACAGGTATTTAGCACGGATGAAAATCGCGATTATCGGAGCTGGCATGGCCGGCCTGAGTGCCGCCAACCGGCTGCGCGAAGCCGGGACGGATTGCACGGTCTTTGAGAAAAGCCGGGGCCTCGGCGGGCGCATGGCGACGCGCCGCGTCGGTTCGCTTCAGTTCGACCATGGCGCGCAATACTTCACGGCTCGCAGCGTGCGTTTCCAATCCCGGTTGGTGCGTTGGCAGGCAGAAGGGAGCGTAGCGGAATGGTTGCCTGGGAAATGGGTCGGAACACCAGGCATGACGGCGCCGGCCCGAGCACTCGCAGCGGAGCTCCGAGTGATCCGCGAGTGCCGGATAACCGGGCTTGTTGGCGGACCCGGACACTGGCGACTTGTCTCGGACACCGCGCCGGCCAGCGCGATCGCTCAGGAATCGTTTGACGTGGTGATCATGGCCATCCCAGCTCCCCAGATCGACCCGTTGGCGGCTTCGGCCGGAATCCGCTTCGCCGAGTTGGCACGTGTCCGCTACGCGCCCTGCCTGACCCTGATGCTGGCCTTCGACCAGCCCACCGAGTTGCACGAACCGTTTTTCAGCCCGAGCCACGGGCCGGTCGCGTGGATTGCACGGAACAACAGCAAACCCGGTCGAGACGATTCGCCGGAGACCGTGGTCGTGCACGCGACACCCGCGTGGTCTCGAGCACATCTCGATGCCCCGACGGAGCATACGGCGGACGCCCTGCTCCACGGCCTTCGTCCACAGATTGGCGATGCCGAGCCGGTGTTTCGGATGGTCCACCGGTGGCTGTACGCGCGGGTAGAGCAGACCGCCGGAGTCCCGTTCCTCTGGGACCCGGCTCGGCAGGTGGGTGCCTGCGGCGACTGGGCGGGAGGCCCCCGCGTAGAGTGTGCGTTCGACAGTGGCGAGGCCTTGGCTTCTGCGATCATCGAAGCACGCCCTTGAACCAAGCGTTTCGAACAGACCGGAGGATGAGCCGTCGGATGCGTGCCCAAGGCGACCCTGAGCCCATTCTGTTTCCTCCAAAACGCAGCGAGGCGCTGGCCCGCCTGGCGGCCTTTGTGCCGAACGCCGGCCGACGGTACGCCGCGGAACGCAACCGGGATCCGGGACCGGGCTTGCGCGACAACGTGTCTATGCTCTCGCCCTACATCCGCCACCGCGTGCTCACCGAACACGAGGTGCTGGCGGCGGTGATGCGACAGCATTCGCCGCAGACGGCGGGGAAATTCATCCAGGAAGTGTTCTGGCGAACCTACTGGAAGGGATGGCTACAGATGCGGCCGCAGGTGTGGCAGCAGCCCCTCGCTCGGCCGCAACGACGAGCCGGTTTGGGTCGGCTAGAGACACCCCATGAGCGATAGCGGCAGCGGACGGCCCTGAGCCGCCACCCGCCGCAACCGTTGCCTAACCCGCAGCTTGCGCGACAGGAGAGACCCACAGCACCCTGGCCCGGCCATCGGCCAGATGGCTGGCCACAGCAATGCGGCAGGGCGAGATCCTGTGTGCGTGTTCCCGGTCGACGCTGATCGGTATCAGACCTGGGTTGCGTCACTCCGTCGCACGATCGACCGCACGCTGGTGCGCTTCGAATCCCGAGCCCCCGTCCATCCGTAAGAACCACCCTGAAGAATCAGGACGTCTCAGCGAGTGCTGTACCTTGGCGGATCACCGCTCCCGGGCTACCATAGCGGTGTATCACTCCCTTCCCCATACCGCCGGAGGCTCGATGCACCTTGTCATCAGCGCCGGCCTGCACCACCGCTAGACCGCTCTTCGCGGTCGCGCTTGCAGGCGGCCATCTCAACGTTTGATCCGTTACGGACGTGGCGGCGTATTCGCACGCCGGTCGCAAATCCTGTTGAGAGGATGACTATCATGGCTATCGATTTTTCCGCGCTTCAGCCGCTCGGCTGGAGCAATATGTTTTCCACCCAACTCTCCCTTGAACAGCTCGAGTCGTCGCGCGCGGCGCGGGTGACCGGCGTCGAGCGCGGGCGGCTGGCGGTCGACGCCGGGGAGGGGCCGTTTTGGGTCACCCTGGCCGGACGGTTTCTGCATGAACAGCGGGCGCCCGAGGCGCTGCCCACGGTGGGCGACTGGGTACTGCTTGAGCGGGACGCACCCGTGGTGACCGAGCGGATGCAACGGCGCACGCTGATCGCCCGGCGCATGGCAGGCGGGACCGAATCCCAGGCCATCGCCGCAAACATCGACGTGATGGTGATCGTCGGTGGGCTCGATGGGGAGTTCAATATGCACCGCATCGAGCGCTATCTGGTGGTTGCGGCGCAGGCCGACGTCATACCGCTGGTGGTGCTGACCAAGGCCGACTGCGTCGCTGATCCGGCGCCCTTCATGGCCAGGGTGCAGGGGCGCCTGACGGCTGGTGAGGCGATGTCGGTCAATGCCTTGGTCGACCCGGTCGGGGAACGGCTCAAACCCTGGTTGGGGGCCGGGACCACGGCGGTGGTTGTCGGCTCGTCCGGGGTCGGCAAATCGACGCTGATCAATAACCTGTGTGGGATGCCGCTGCAGGCCACACAGGCGGTACGAAAAGACGCCAAGGGCCGGCACACCACCACCTCGCGATCACTGATACGGCTGCCGGGTGGGGCCTGCATCATCGACGTACCCGGGATGCGCGAAGTCGGTCTGACGCCGGCCGCGGGGGCGGTTGCCCGGCAGTTCCGGGGCATCACCGAACTCGCGCAAGGCTGCCGTTTCGGCGACTGCCGCCATCAACAGGAGCCCGGCTGTGCCGTGCGGTCGGCGGTGGAACAGGGCGAGGTCGATCCGGACGAGTGGGCGCACTATCTCAAGCTGGTCGCCGAGGAGCGCCACCATGTCGCCGATCACATACGCCGGCAGCGCGAGCGGGTCTTTGGCAAGGTGGTACGCGAGGTCAACTCGATCAAGAGAAGGGACGGCCCACGTTGACCCGGGGCGGAACCGGGGGACCGGGGGATCGGGGGCTTCTGTCGCAGCCCCGGATTTGTCAAACCGTGTCTCCCTCCGTTCGGCTCAGCCGTTGCCGAACTGCTGGCGGGGCCTGACTCGCTCTCGACTCAGGCCCCGCTCGTTGATCACTTTTCAGCAAAGCAATAAAACAATCCATCGCCCCCCGTACTCCGTAACGCTTCCTGGCTGCACCCCCTGGAAACATGAGCGGAGTTCCATGACCTGGCCCAGTCATGGTTGATCGGTCCTGCGCGGTCATGATGACCCACCATCGCCGCGCCCTCTCCACTCTT
>JAABSN010000117.1 GCA_011390385.1 Thioalkalivibrio nitratireducens
GTGATGATTGCCAACCACCACCCCCAGAAGCCGGCCACGCAGCATATCCTCGTCGTTACCCGAGTCCCCGGCGACGAGGACCTGCTCGAGGGGAATGCCCCATTTGTCCGCGATGTAGCGCACCGCCAACCCCTTGGATGCACGGACCGGAAGCAGATCCAGATACATGCCATGCGAATGGATGACACGAGCATGCAAGTCCGCCTGGTACAGCCTCCGCTCGATCGCGGGGACACCCTCGAACTCATCCGGATCGACAAAGAAACTCAGCTTGAACCTGCGCTGGTCGATATCGGGCTGCAGGATCAGGTCCAACTGCCCCACCAGCAGGTCGCGCAGGCGTTCCGGCTCCCATCGGTGGCTGATGTGCTGTTCCCAGCCCTTGTCCGGTGTTGCCTCCGCGCCATAATGAATCTCGGTGCCGACCGATGTGATCCAGACATCCGGCGCGGGGATGCCATGCCGTTGCATCGCCTCCTGCGCCGAATCCAGCCGCCTCCCGGTGGCTACCCCGAAAGCGACCTGTTTGCGGTGTCGCCGCAGCCAGGCCAGAAAGGCTTTCAGCGCGGCTGGATCCCCGGTCAGGGTGTTGTCGATATCGGTGAAAACGGCTCGATCGACATCGGCAAGACGTCCGGAAACCGAACGTTGTTCGCGCCGTGACCGTTTGACCTCGCGGCCCAGCTTCTTGATCAGCCGGATGTACTGCGCGGCGTGGCCATCCCAGGAATAATGTTCACGCACACCTTTCAGGCCCTGCTCGGAAAAACGCCGCCACAGTGCGGTATCCCCGAGAATGGTCTCGATGGCGCTGGCGATCCCCTGAGGGTCCAGCGGATCGACCAGGAGCCCGTTGTGGCAGCGCGAGATGATCTCCTTGGGTCCACCGTCATTGGTTGCGACGATGGGCGCCCCACTCGCCGCCGCCTCGATCAGTGTGAGTCCGAACGGTTCGGTCAACGCGGGGTTGACGAAGACTCCACGCCGGGCCGCCACCAGCCGGTAAAGGTCTGGCACGTCGTCACTGGCGTGATGCTTGGGGTAGGCAATCTTGCCGTACAGATCGTGGCGATCGATGCGCAACAACAGATCGGTCATCACCTGCCGCGCACCCTTGTCGAGCCCCGCGATGTCGTCCCGGTTGCCGGCGATGATCAGCAGGTTGGCGTGATCGCGCAACCACGTGCTGCCGGCATAGGCCTCGACCAGGCCACGGATGTTCTTGCGCTCGTCGGCGCGTGACAGCGCCATGATCAGCGGCCGCTCCGGCTTTTCCAGGAAGCGGGCGACCTCGGCCGCGATCGGCGGCTTGCGCTGACCGCGCCGAGCCGGACGGAAGCGCGACAGGTCGGTGCCCGGTGGGATCACGACCATGCGCGACGGATGATAGTTGTGGTAGGTGGAATACTGGTCCTCCACCTCCTGCTGGGTACTGGCAATGACCCGGTGGGCATGGGCCAGGGCCTCCTCCTCCGCCCGAATACGCCAGGAGATGCTGTAGCGCGCCTCGATATCCGCGTCCTTCATCCCGTTGGCGAGCAGGCGTTCGCGCTTGACTCGCCCCAGCGAATGACCCGTCTGCAGCATGGGCACGCCAAGCAGGTTGGAAAGACGCGTTGCGACGTAACCGGCGTCGGCATAGTGGCCATGGATCACGTCCGGGCGCAGGCCCACCCGCCGCACATGATCCAGCGCGTTGTCCGCGTAGCAGTCGAGGTGCGGCCAGAGCTTTTCCTTGCGCAGGTAACGCCGCGGCCCGCACTCGATGCGCACGATGCGTGCCCCGTCTCCCAGATCTTCCTCGGGAGCCGCGTAATCGCTGGCTACGCGGGAATCCTCGACCCGGCGCGTCAGGAGATCCACCCGGCCCACCTCGGGGTGCCGGGCCAGGGCTCGGGCCAGTTCGACGACATAGAGCGTCTGTCCACCCGTGTCGGCGTCCCGGCCCAGTTCAAGGTTCGAGGCGCGAATCAATCCATGCACGCTGATCAGGATGAGATAAAGGCCCTCGCCGGCACTGGCCTTGCTCTGCGTTTTCTTCACGTTTCTCCTCGCGTGTTCGGTGGGATCGTTCCGAGGCCTCTATTGAACGCTAAACTGGCCGGGTGGATGTTTCGAGGCCACGCGCCGAGGGGATCGCCGCACTGACTACGAACATCCGAACGATGGAAACCAGGCGCCAAGCGCGCATAACCATACACAATTGCTGGTCATTGGGCCAGCATGGCCCAGCGCCAACGAGGAGCCCGACATGTCACGACCCGACGAGATTCCAGAGGCCGAAATCCGACAGAAACTGACCCCCGAACAATACCGCATTGCGCGCCAGGGGGGCACGGAACCCGCCTTTACCGGGGCTTATCACGACCTCAAGGCTGCGGGCCGTTACCGCTGCGTGGTCTGTGGCGCCGAACTTTTCCGGTCGACGGAAAAATTCGACTCCGGCTCCGGCTGGCCGAGCTTCACGGCGCCGGCCACGAAGGGAATGGTCAGCGAACATCTGGACGCAAGCCACGGCATGACGCGCACCGAGGTCCGCTGTGGACGGTGCCAGTCCCACCTGGGACACGTCTTTCCGGATGGCCCGGCCCCCACCGGATTGCGTTACTGCATCAATTCGGCAGTGCTGGAGTTCGAACCGGAATAACCCGGTCGATCATGCGCAACAGCCTGCGAGACCGAGCCCGCAAGACGGTCCCGCAGGCTGCCGTGAGGCGAAGCCGACCCGCACCGATACCATCCCGGCCCCAGCCCGGAGGAACTGGGGTCTCGATCGGTGCCATTCGCTGCGCTCATTGGCACCCTACGACTTTCATTGCGGGTTTCCGCGGGAAAGTCGGGCCGCTAGTCGCTAGCCGCCGGATACTTACGGGCGGCCTCGTAAGGGGCAAGGTGCGCCACGCCATCGTGGCAGTCGATACAGGTCGTATCCCCCGTTTCCATTCTGCCGTGCATGCGTTCAGCTCGGTCGCTCTGGTCGGCAAAGGATTCAGCCTTGTGGCAGGTACGGCAGGCCCTGGAATCGTTGGCCCGCATTTCCTCCCAGACCTTCTCGGCCATCTCGGCGCGTCTGGCTTCGAACCGCTCCCGCGTACTGATCGAACCCAGGACGAACTCGTGATAGCCGTCACGGATCCCCGCCTTCGTCTTTACAATGAGCTTGTCGGGGTATTCCTTCGGGATATGACAGTCCGCGCACCCTGCCCGGACACCGCTTCGGTTGGAGTAATGCACCGACTCCTTCCACTCCGGGTAGATGAATTGCTCATGGGAGTGACACGCCGTCGCACAGAACTCGTCGGTGCCGGTTGCCTCGATGGCGGCGCCGGTACCGAACATGGCCGCGGCACCGACGACGAGCGCCAGGAAGCCACCAAGGGGGATACCCAGCAGCCATTTCGTGCGTGGCCATCCCCAGATACCGCGCCGTTTCCTTTCTTCCTGATTTCCAGGCATTTTGCCACTCGCTGTAGTATTCAGTCGCAGCAGGGATAGTAGATGCCGGGCCAGCGTTTTTCCATGAGAAATTTGCAGTTGGAATAGTGATGGCCGCGTCGCGCCGCTCCTCGCGATGCCGAAACAATCAGCACTTCCTCAGGCAGTCTCGCCCTCGCGCTGCCGGTCGATATCGCGGATACGCCCATCGAGCCCCTCGATATGTCGGCTCATGGCCTCCGGCGACGAGGTACCCCGGGCCAGCAGACCGTATGCGGCTGGAATCACGAACAGCGTGAAGAAGGTGGCAAACAACACCCCGGAAAACACCGCGACTCCGATCACGAACCGGGTCTCGGCACCCGGTCCGGAGGCCATGATCAGCGGCATCGTCCCCGCGACCGTCGTCAGCGCCGTCATCAGGACCGGCCGCAGGCGCATGCTCGCGGCTTCGATCACCGCCTCGCTGAACTCGCGCCCGGCATCACGCATCTGGTTGGCGAATTCGACGATCAGGATCCCGTTCTTCGCCGCGAGTCCGATCAGCATCACCATGCCGATCTGGCTGTAGATGTTCAGGGTCTGCCCGGTGAAATAGAGTCCCAGAAGGGCACCGACCACCGCGAGCGGCACCGTCAGCATGATCACGAACGGATGTATGAAACTCTCGAACTGCGCGGCCAGAACCAGATAGACGACCAGCAACGCCAGCACGAAGATGAACAGCACCGCCTGGGCGCCATCGCGCAGATCCAGCGACTCGCCCTTGTAGTCGATCCGCGCCTCGTCCGGAAGAACGTCGGCGGCGGCTGCGTCCAGCGCCGACAGCACTTCGCCGAGCGTATAACCTTCCTCGACCGCAGCGGTAAGCGTCACCGCTCGCGAGCGATTGTAGCGTTCGAGCGAGCCGGCCCCGGCCACTTCCTCGTACGTGACCAGGCTGGACAATGGGATCAGATCGCCACTGTTGGAGCGCACATAGAGGTTCGCGATGTCGCCCGGCGTCCGCCGCTGGTCCGAGCGTCCCTCGATGATCACGTCGTATTCCTCACCCCGGTCGATGAACGTCGTGACATTGCGTCCGCCAAGCATCACGTCGAGCGTACGGCCCACGGTCTGTAGCGAAACCCCGAGATCCGCCGCGCGATCCCGGTCGATGCGTACCGAGATCTGCGGCTGGGTCGGCTTGTAGTCGAGATCAAGCCGTGTCAGTCCGGGAATCTCCTCGGCTCGCTCCAGCAGCGTCTGTCCCCACTCGGCCAGTTCCTCGTAATCGGGGCCGGCAACCACGAACTGCACCGGTGCACCGGTGCGCCCCCCGGACAGACCCTGGCGCATGATCGCGTTGGCGCGGATACCCGGCATCTCTCCCAGTGACTGGTTGATCTCGGCCATGATGTCCCAGGCCGATCGCTCACGCTGGCCCCAATGCTCCAGGATCACGATCACGAAGCCGTTGTTCACCACCTCCGCGTTGCCGAAAGAACGCGGCGTACGCACCAGGATACGGCGCACGCCGCCATCTTCGGTCATTGGCAGCATCCGCCGCTCGACTTCGGCCATCTGCTCGCGCATGTATTCGAAACTGGCCCCCTCGGGCCCATTCACCATCACGAAGAACGCACCCCGGTCTTCGCCGGGGGCGAACTCCTCGGGGATTTCGTTGAACAGCCACCACGCCCCACCGAGGCTCAGCACCAGGATCGGGACGACACCCCAGGAGTAGGGCAGGCTGCGCTGGAGCAGCCGGGCGTAGCCCTTCTCCAGTCGCGCAAAACCGCGGCCGATAATCCGTGCCATGCCCGTCTCGTCGTCGCCCCGGTGCATCAGACGGCCCGACAATACCGGCGCCAGGGTCAGCGCGACGATACTCGAGAACACCACCGCAATCGCGATTGCCAACGCAAACTCGGTGAACAGCCGGCCCACGGTGCCGCTCAGGAACGCCAGCGGAACGAAAACCGCAACGAGCACCGAGGTCGTCGCGATGATGGCAAACCCCACCTGTCGCGCACCCCGGTAAGCAGCGAGCAGCCCCGGCTCACCGCGTTCGATCCGACGATGGATGTTCTCGAGCATGACGATCGCGTCGTCCACCACGAGGCCGATGGCAAGCACCAGCGCGAGCAGGGTCAGGAGATTGACCGAGAAACCGAGGATGGCGATACCGATGAAGGCAGCGGTAATGGCCACGGGCACCGTCACCGCCGGAATCAGCGTCGCCCGCCAACTGCCGAGAAAGAGATAGATCACCAGCACCACCGCGGCGGTGGCGATCGCAAGCGTGACGTAAACTTCGCGAATCGCACCTTCGATGAAGACCGAGCTGTCGTAGGTCACCACCAGTGAGGTACCGTCCGGAAGCTGGTCCTGGAAGCCCTCCGCAACGCGTTTGACACCCTTCGCCACATCAAGCACGTTGGCATTGGCCTGGCGGATGATACCCAGCCCGACCATGTCCTCGCCGTTACCCCGGAATTCGGTGCGCTCGGAATCCGAACCCACGTTGACCTCGGCCACCTCGCCCAGGCGCACCAGGTGGCTGTTGTCGGCGCGCTTGATCACCAGCCCGGCGAAGTCCTCGGCGGTCCGGTACATGCGATCGACTCGGACCTTGAATTCCCGATCCGCCGAATCGATGCGTCCCGCCGGAAGCTCCACATTCTCTTCGCGCAGCGCGTCTTCGATATCGGCCACGGTCAGTCCCCGTGCGGCCAGTGCCTCGCGATCGACCCAGATACGCATTGCGTAGCTTTTCGCGCCGCCGAGTCGCACCAGGGCAACGCCATCGACCACGGACAGGCGATCGACCAGATAGCGTCGCGCGTAATCCGAGAGCTCCAGCCCATCCATGGTGGTGCTCGACAGGTTCAGCCACAGAATCGGGCTTGCATCGGCGTCCGCCTTGGTTACCTGGGGCGGATCGACCTCATCCGGAAGGAAACGCACGACCCGCGACACCGCCTCCCGGATATCGTTGGCGGCGGCGTCGATATCACGGGCCAGACTGAATTCCACAGTAATGGAAGAGCGCCCGTCGCGACTCGACGACTGAATGTAACGGATCCCCTCGATCCCGGCGATCCGATCCTCCAGGCGCTGGGTCACCTCGCGTTCGATGATTTCGGCACTGGCCCCGGGATAATTGGTCTGGACAGTGATGATCGGCGCATCGATGTCCGGGTATTCGCGTAACGGCAACTGCTGATAGGCAATCAGGCCAAACGTGACCAGCAAGAGGTTGAACACCACGGCCAGCACCGGTCGCCGGTTGGCGATGTCCGAGATGATCATGCCGATTCCTCCCCGAGCACCCGCACATCACTCCCCTGGCGCACCCGCAAGGTACCCTCCTCGACCACACGGTCGCCCTCGGACAGGCCGTCGAGCACCTCGACGACCCCGGGCATCCTGCGCCCGATCCGGATCTCGCGCCGCTGGGCGACACCATCGTCATCGATCACGAACACGAAATGCTGATCGGCGGTCGCCACCAGGGCGCCCTCGGGCACCGCAAGCTGCTCCACCGAATCCAGGGGCAGACGCGTGGTCAACAGCATCCCCGGACGCAGGTCACGGTCCGCATTGTCGATCTCCGCCCGCACCGTCAGTGTTCGCGTCGCGACATCGATACGGGTGCTGATCGCCGTGACCTTGCCACGGTACACACGGTCGCGGAAAGCGACCGTGCGCGCCTCGATGGCCTGACCGCTGTTTACCGCGCCCAGATAGCGTTCGGACACGGTGAAGTCCACCTTGATCACCGAGATGTCGTCCAACTCGGCCACAGCGGTACCCGGAGAGACCAGCGAACCGGTACTGACACGGCGCAGGCCCAGCACCCCCGAGAATGGCGCACGGATCACCCGATCGGAGAGACGGGCCTCGACGGCCGCCAGGCGAGCCTCGGCCTCCTGCACCCGCGAGCGCTGCTGATCGACCTGTTGGCGCGGCACGATGCCGTCGTCGGCCAGGCCACGGATCCGGTTCAGTTCCCGCCGCTGCTCGGCCAGCGTGACTTCCGCCTCCCGCTGTTCGGCAAATTCCTCCGCCGACGCCAGCCGCACCAGAATCTGGCCGGCTTCGACTTCGTCACCATCGCTGAATGCGACCTCCGCGACATTGGCGGTGACCGAGGCGGTAATGGTCACCGACTCGTTGGCCTGGGCCGTCCCCAGCGACTCGAGAACGGTCTCGAAACGCTGCGGCGCGACAGTCGCCAGGCGTACCGGAATGCGCCGGTCGACACCGGCATCCATCGCAGGCTGGCTGGCGTCGGTGGCTGCACCGTCCTGTGTCGACCAGAACCAGAGACCGCCGCCTGCCAGCACCGCCAGCACGACCAGGGAAGCAAGGGCCTTCAAAGTGAATGTCCCGGGAAAACGCGGGTAGGATCTGGCAGGAATGGGGTCATGCGCATGGTTCGAAGTCCTCAGGCAACGGGGCGACGCGGGAAACGCGCGGTTGTTCCGACAAACGGCTACCGGACAGACAGAATCGACGCAGATTCATTGCCCACTCAGTAAGCGCTGATTCATTCGTCATCGCCAGGAGCAGAGCGACGTGGCGATCCACAAGGCGTTGATTTCAGACACGCCGTTTGATTGCCGCGCTTCGCTCGCAATGACCAATGCATTGATCAGCGCTTCCCTAAACGCCGCACGGCCTCTCCAGAAAGACCGTGCAGGCATCCAAGAATTCCATGGAGACGACGATGTGGAGCGTGAAAACCGGCTCCCGCACATCATGCAGCCCCCGGATGATCGGGCATAGCCCTGATCAACGCAGGAACGTACGCACCCCGGACAGACCGACCAGGCTGCCTTCGAAATAGCGTTGCAGGAAGCTGTCGAAATCGTAGCGATCGCTCGCCTCCATCGCCGCCTGTTCGGTCAGGGAATGCAGTGCCAGTTCCGTCAGCTCGGCCTCGCGCGGCAGCGGACAATTGCTGCGGAAGACCTCCCGATGCTGTTCGGACAACCGACGCGCATAGCGGTAGAAGCCCTCCTCGCGCGCCATCATGTCCTCGAGCATGCGTGCGGATGGGGTCAGCGCCGGCAGCTCCACCTTGCCCCACTGTTCGCTGAGCGAACGGCGATAAGGATCACCCGGGAGACCCTGATCGAGCATGGCCGCGACCGGACGCATGAGGGTCAGAATCTCACGGGCAAGACCCTGCAGTGGCACCGGCCCGTGCTCCCAGCGCAGCAATAGGCCAGGTTCCCGGCCCCGATGGGCCACCGCCAACAGGTTGGCGTCGATGTCGGCCATGGCGTCTTCCGAGAGCGGCGCGCTGGGAATCAGCATCGCGGTCAGGCAAAAGGCCTCCAGGAAGCGCAACTGGCTCTCGTCGACTCCCAGCGGATGCTGTGCGTTCACATCCACCGAGCGCAGTTCGACATAGGCGACACCGCGTGACTCCAGCGCGTCGGTGGGCTTCTCGAAACGCTCCAGCGGCTGCTTGGGCCGCACCGAACTGTAGTATTCGTTCTCGATCTGCAGGATGTTCGCGTTCAGCTGGCGGTATTCACCGTCGACTTTCACCCCGAGGCGCGCCCACTCGGTGCTCTCGGTGCTGATCGCGCAACGGAGGCTGTCCACGTATTCAGCCAGCGAGTTGTAACTGGCCTTGATGCCGGTATCGGCCTCCTTGCGGTTGGTGTAGCCGATATCGCCCATGCGCAGGCTGGTGGCCATTGGCAGATACGAACTGTCATCGTCAAAGTCCTCGAGTTTCGCCCCGCGCCCGTCGACGAACGAGTTGCAGACGGCTGGCGAGGCACCGAACAGATACGGCACCATCCAACCGAAGCGCAGCAGATTGCGGATCATTCCCATCATGCAGCGGTCATGGAACTCGCGATCGTCGGTTTCACCGCGAAGATCGGCCAGCACCGGCCATAACGCCGGCTGTGGTGAATAATTGAAATGCACCCCAGCGATCACCTGCATCAACCGCCCATAGCGATGCCCCAGCCCGATGCGGTAGATGGTCTTCATGCGTCCGGCGTTGGAATGCCCGTACTGCGCCACCGCAATCGACTCCTCGCCGTTCACGACACAGGGCATGCTCGTTGCCCACAGCAATTCGTCGCCGATACGGGCTGCGGTAAACGCCTGCAGATCCTGCAGGAATCCCAGCGTCTCGCGCACGTCGTCGAATGGCGGCGTCACCAGTTCCAGCAGCGCTTCGGAATAATCCGTGGTGATGTAGGGGTGAGTGAGAGCCGAACCCAGTGGAGCAGGATGCCGTGTCTGGGCGATGGAGCCCGCGGGTTCCACCCGCAGTGTCTCCTTCTCGAGTCCGATGCGTCCACGAAGCTGGTCGGGACGTAGCCGTTCGCCCAGTTGGTGCATCAGTTGCTGCAGATCGGTTCCCACACTTTCCACGCTTGATCCCTTTACCGGAACGGAAAAGCTGCGGAACATACCGCAACGACCATCCCCGGTCACCTTGGTGACAGCCCCGCAATGATTCAGGGTCTCCGAAACCGTCTTTTCGACCTCGGGCGAAGGCTGCTGCCGGCGCCTCCCGAGCCCGTGGCCCTGAGTGATCGGGAGTGGGACCGGCTACGTACCTGTGCCCCGTTCATCGAGGCGTTGTCACCCACCGACGCCGACACACTGCGCGCACGCATCGGGCAGTTCCTGGCGCGGAAAACCTTCAAGGGCATCGGGCTGGAGCTGCAACCTGGGCAATGCCACCTGATCGCCGCATACGCCTGCCTGCCGGTCCTGCACCTTGGCATGAACACCTACCGTGACTGGCGCACCGTCCTCGTCTACCCCGATTCCTTTGCTGCGGAACAGGAATGGGTCGACGATGCGGGAGTCCACCACCGTGCCATTATCCCCCAGGCCGGCGAGGCCTGGGAACGTGGCCCGGTGATCCTGTCGTGGAACGACAT
>JAABSN010000118.1 GCA_011390385.1 Thioalkalivibrio nitratireducens
CTCGGCTGACAGGACGCCGGCGAGTTGAGGGCTGACCTCGCCGGTGACCTCCAGACCCCGTTCCGCCTGAAACTGGGAGATCGCGATCGTCGTTTGCAGCCCGGGCTCGCCGTCCGTATTGCCGGGGTCATAGCCCAGCGCCTCGAGGTGCCTTTGAACCATCTGTGTCAGATTGTCTGAATACAGGTCGTCAGACGACGGGCGGCCTCCAACTGCGGGGGCAGCAGCAGCTGGTGTACTGGCCTGGCCAGGCTGACGCTGCGACCCAGCACCTCCGGTTGCGCCTCCCCCACCGAACAGCCCGCCCATGCCAAGGCCCTCCAGTGCGGATCTCTGTTCGTCGCTCAGACCGCTCATGGCTTCAGCCAACTCATTCATGCCCTGGCTGGTCGCGTCAGTGGCAGCGCCAGCCCCGGCGCTCGTCTGGGCAGTTGTATCGCTGATGGCGGCTGCAGCATCGGCCATCGGGTTGGAGATCGTATAGTTCTCAGGGATGTAGCTACCCTCGCAGTAGCCTTCGGGTTCCGGACGCGTGTAGTGCCGAAGTATGCGGCTGGTTGATCTGGTCCGCTGCTGCACTCCATACGGTGTCCGAATTTCCGTGGTCTCGTCCATCGCTACCGGCAGTCCCTCACTGAGCACCTGATGATTGAACAGACCTCCAAGCAGAGACTGCGAGCTCGAGCTTGAGCGCAGTGCTGCGGCGAATTGTTCGTAAAATCCCCGGACGGTATCGACACCAGGCGCCTCCGGCGAAACCCAGGCAAGCCCTTGGGTGGCAATCGTAGGACTCATGGCCGACATCAATCCGGCGAAGCCCCCACTGCCTGGCTCGCCTGAAGCCCCGGCAGCGCTTGCGAGAAAATCAAGTTTGAAGGATAACTCGTATGTAACGGCGTGCAGCGTCTCGGACAGGACCTCGTCAAAGTCACTGCTGTCTCGTCTGGTGACATTATCTCCGTCGCCTTCGCTTCCAAGCGACAGCAAACCACCGTCCTCGCCAAGCGACTGCGCCAACAGCAGGTCCGTGACAAGGGCTGTCTCGGCTTCGTGATCGATGATCTCCATCACGCCGTCTGTCTGCCCGGGAGGGAAGCGCACGTCCAAAGTCTGCGCCACGGGCAAAGTCTCAGACGCCGCTCGCATCGTCATACGGCATGTAGAATAAACAATGTTGAAAGGTGTTCTCTCGACTTCAGTGTCGGGCTCACAAACATCTCTCGCGAAATCTTCATAGGCCCTTA
This sequence comes from Thioalkalivibrio nitratireducens, assembly GCA_011390385.1. Next base: position 1,245 of record JAABSN010000118.1, read on the forward strand.
GATCGTCCATCGTCAGTATATCGGGGACGACAGACAGACCCGCAGCTGCGGCAAAGTGAAGCGCCAAAGTGCCCAATCGCTCGCCTGGTGCTATGGACACACCAGGTCGCTCGCACAGTACCGTCTCCAGTACTTGTTGGTTCACGCCTGCAAACGTAGTGGCAATGCCCGCGAATTGATCGCTTGGCCGACTGGTCGTGTACCCTTCGGCGAAGTACAGCTCCTGCGCAACAACATTGGATGAACTCAGCGCCGGGAGCACCACCAGCAATATACCGGACACCCCGCAGGCCAACCGACGACATTCCCTGGCAATGTCGCCCTTTGTGCACCGCTGATCCGTCGCTGCATCTTGTGACCGCTGACTGACGTTGCTCGGCGCGATGCTCATGGTCGGCTCCTTTCGATCGATTGGGCTTCAGGACGGATTCCGGCATTGCTCGATTTCATCCTCGCTGAGGCCGAGGTCTTTGGCAGCGGACGAAAGATCTTCAGCCGTCGCATTCACATCGTATACATCGCGAGATGTCCTGGAGATTGCTTGTGCTATGTCGCTGCCGCCGAAGCGTGCGGCGGTGCGTGTCGCCGCACGCATCAGGCTGCCGAATCCGCGCTTCTGCTTGTTGGCCTCCTGCGCGGCAGCGATCTTCTCCTGCAGGCACGCCTGCTGGGCGGCCTGCAGTGCAGCGGGGTCGCGTTGTGGCGGTGGCGCCGCGGTCGGACGCGCCTGGCTGGCAGCCGCCGGCGAGTTCTGTTGCCTGATGGCCGCCTTGATGATGCCGGCGAGTTGCGGGCTGGGTTCGCCTGTGACGTCGAGATCGTTTTCGGCCTGAAATTTGGATATGGCGACTACAGTCTTGGTCGATGCTTCCCCATCAGTGTTTCCCGGGTCGTAACCGAGTGCGGCCAGATCCTGTTGGATCACCTGAGTGAGTTCATCGGCAGTCGCCAGTCCCGGAAGCAGAGCCATTGCGAACAACATCGCCGCTAAAGTATTTATCCGCATGCTTCTCTCCTCTGGTGTGACCGCGATCTGAGTTTCGCGCGGCGGCGTCTACGAGTCGCTCACAGGCTGCATTACCGCCTCCCGGCGCAGGTCGTGGGAATCGGTGCGACGTGCTTTCCCAAAGCTCTCAGCATCTAAAGCGCAGCCCAGCGACAAATCCGCCACCGGGAGGCACCAAGGGTTCGTTGCCGGCTACAGCGCGAATCAGGGTCGGCAGTCGGGCGGCTGCTCGCGGGTAGCACCCCAATGGCGGATCGGGCAACGCCAGTGCGCTTATAGCAAGACCAATACCGCAGAACCTCGACTGAAAAGGACATCACCATGCGCAAGATCACCCGCGTCCTTGGCCTCGCCGCGTTCATTGCCCTCGTGCCCGCCTACCAGGCCGCGGCAAAAGCCGAGGAGCCAAAGGCCCTCGAAGGATTCGAAGGCCTGGTGGTCGGCATGACCGAAGCCGAGCTCCTGGAAGCCTTTCCCGACGGCAAACTGTCTTTCGCCGACAGGAATTTCGACATATACCCGCACCTCGGGGATTTCACGCGCGGTGATGAGGAACTTGAAAACAGGCTGACAGGCGCTGAGATCAGACCGGAAATCGCCGATGAGCGCGACACCTGCCTGGCTTTCCACGACGAGGTCTTGCCGATCCTGGTCGAGCGATTCGGCGAGCCGGATTCCCAGGCCAAGGCGCTCGAATCGGACTGGGCGGTGATCGACTCGAGCTGGGTTATGAAAGACAACGGCATGATCGGCATCGTCGCGCGTTTCGTCGATGCGCGCGGTACATGCGACGCAATGATCGGCTTCAGGGGCTCGAACGTCCGTTAGCTGCGGATCGCAAAGATGAGCAGAAAACACGCGCATCTGGACGTCGAGCAACTCAGCGAGGGCAATATGCTCCCACTCGAGGTTGCCTGGCGTTGGTCCGGCGCGAGCCTTATAGCGATCTTCGGACTGGCCGCCGTATTCCTGGTACTTGCCTTCATGGCCGGCGAACTGATCCCCGAGAATGCGTTCGGCGAACATACGGCGCCGGTCAAGGCGCTCCTGCCGGTGGCGCTGATTGTCGTGGCCTCGCGTCGGCTGTGGCGCGGCCTGGCGGGATGGAAGACTGAGAGCCGCGCCGTGATCGATGGCCGTAGCGTGACCGTCACGACGAAGCGGTGGCTCAAAAGTCACCAGTGGTCAGAGCCCCTCGCCAACTACGACGGTGTGCGCTGGCAGCGCTACAAAATCCAGACGAGCACGCGTGATGTCCCGGTGACACGCGACGAACAGCGTTTCCGGTACGTGATCGAACTGGCCCATCCGGATGAGGCCAAGACCATTCCCCTGGCAGTTAAGACCACCGGCCGGCGCCATGTCTTGGAATACCTGATCGAGCGCGCCACCACGCGAGGGGCAGCCCGTCGATCGGCGCATCACGCAGCCGAAAGTGATCTGCGACCGTTGTGGGAGACACTGGCCGCATCACTGGGTCTCCCCGCCATCGACGCGCGCGATGGCGCCAGCGAGGTTCGCCAGGCCGTCGACCTGGACAAGTCGATCAGACAACGGGTCGATGAAGGCAGCATTACCGTCGACTGGAACGATGACGCACCACCGCCTTCGCTGGCCGTGGAGCAGCGCGGCAGCGCCGACGATCCTGCATCACAGGAACTGCACGTGACCATCCACGCCGCCAGCGTTCCCAAGCCGGTGTTCTATATCTTGGGTGGCATGGGCGGTTTCTTCTTGTTTCTGGGTGTATGGAACCTGGAGTTCCGCCCGGTTTTCGCCGGGCTGTTGCTTGGGGGCGTAGCGTTCGGCATCTGGTACCTGCAGCGGAAGAATCCCAACCGAATCATCATCACGCGCAAGGAAGTCCGCCACGAAGATCGGCTGGTGCAACGGCGCAGCTTCGTCTTGCCATTGTCCGAAATCGAAAGCATCAATGTCCGCGATCGGGACTCCGAATTGACGAATTCCAGAACGCTCAAGCTTTCCGGCAAGGAACTGCTGCTCTCCACCGACCACACCGAACGCGCCATGGGTGCCGGACTGAAAGATGACGAGCTCGAATGGCTTCGTGGCTACCTGGTTGCAGCCATTGCCAAGGCCTGAGGCCGACTGCGTCACCGCGCTCGAAGCTTTACTGGGGATCGCGTCAGTCGAGTTTGCGGGGTAACGGACCGAATCAGAGCCGGCAGGCGGCCTGGTAGATCGGATCCACCGGCAGCCCCGCCAGCAGCGCCCGCGCATCGAGCATCCATTGCTCGCCTTCGGCTTCGGCGCCCTGTGCTTCCAGCGCCAGGGCCGCCAGGCAGCGGGCCACGCCGATCGCATAGGCCTGGCTATCTGATGTTCCCAGTATTTCCAGCGCCTGGCGGGCGGCCTGTTCGGCGGCCGCCGCGTCCCCCGCCTGCAGGTCTGCATAAGCGAGGGAGATGAGCGGGTACGCAGTCATGAAGTGCCCAGGCAGTACTGCATTGAAGATCTCATGTGCCCGGCGGTGCAGCGGTACGGCCTCTGCGAAGCGGCCCTGGCGGCCGACCACCGTGGCGAGGTTCTGGTACTGGCCGGCAACGCTGCGGTGCTCGCGGCCGTACTTCTGTTCCGACAACTCGAGCAGCTCGCGGAAGACCTGCTCGGCACGCTCCTGCTCCCCCGCCCTCATGTGAAGCACGCCGAGGTTGTTCAAGGCCGTCAGCGTTGCACCATGCTGCCGACCCAGCCGGGCTTCATAGATGTCGAGCGCGGCGCGAAACTCCCTCGTCGCGGTTTCGAAGTCCCGGTAGTTGGATGCTGCGGTGGCGGCCTGTACATGGATCAACGCCATCGAGAGGCTGTCTGCGCCAAAAAGCTCGTTCGCCAGGGCTCGGGCCTCCTCCAGGAGCGCCGCGGCTTCAGGCGGATCGGGCTCATCGAGCAGGCCGGACAGTGCCGCCAGGGCGTTGATCAGCGGCCGGGAATGCTCCTCAGGCGCTTGTCGCATCTTGTCGATGCCCAGCGCGTAAAGCCGCGCGCTTTCCTCAAAGTTGCCCAGCGCTTCCAGCAGGGCCGCGACGCCGGCCTCCGCGGCGCCCACCCGGGCATGGGATTCCGGAAACAGCCGCCTGGCTAGCGCCAGTTCCTCCTCGCGATAACCCAGCGCCGCCGCGTAGTCGCCAATAGCCTGGTGTTGCTGCGCGAGCATCACGAGCCCCGCGAGCGCTTCGCGCGCGTTGTCACCGTGAAGCTCGCGCTTGATCGCCAGCGCCTTTTCACCCAGTTCAATGGCCTCGCGGTGCTGGTCCAGGCTCGCATAGACGCCCGCGATCGAGTCGAGCAGCGAGGCCTGCAGCGCGGGGTCGTCGATGTCCCCCGAACCCAGGCGTGCCACGCCGAGATCCAGCGCCTCGACCACCGTGATACTGCTGCCACGTTCCGGGTCCGCCGGGGTAAACGGGTCCGGGCTGCGCAGCAGGTCCACCATGAAGCTCTCCGCAGCCTGTGCGCGTCGCTTCTCGAACTCGAGCTGGCGGTTGTAGACGGTCAGTGTGGCCAGGTAGCCGGCGACCGCGAGGATCGCTACGGTGATCGCAGGAACCATCCAGGGACGCCGGCGCGCGAGCTTGGCGAAGCGATAGCCGAGGGTGTCGGGGCGGGCCACGATCGGCCGGTGATCGAGATAGCGCTGCAAGTCGTCGCGCATGTCGAGCGCGGATGCGTAGCGACGACCGGGATCGTCATGCATGGCCATGCCGATGATGGCGTCGAGATCGCCCGTCACTTCACGCCGCAGCTTGCCGTCGTCCAATGACCGGCTCGGGAGCGGTGTCTCAACGTACCCAGGCAGCCGGAGATCACGGAACGGACGCTTGCCGGTGATCAATTCATAGGCCACCAGCCCGACCTGGTAGATGTCCGAGGCGGTAGTGACCGGTTGGCCGGCGTGTTGCTCGGGGCTGCCGTACCCCGGCGTGAGCAGCGCAACCCCGGTGCGGGTAAGTGTGCCACCGCCCGGCACCGCATCCGGGTCAAGCAGCTTGGAGATGCCGAAATCGAGCAACGAGACGTGCCCTTCCGCGGTGACCAGGATGTTCGAGGGCTTGATGTCGCGGTGCACCACCAGGTGCTTGTGGGCGTGGTGCAAAGCCTCGAGCACTCGCATCAACAGCCTGATGCGCCCGCGCAGCTCGACACCGCCCTCGTCGCAGTAGCGGGTGATCGGCTGGCCGTCGACGAACTCCAGCACAAGGTACGGTCGCCCATCCTCCAGCGCGCCGCCGTCGAGGATGCGCGCAATCGCGGGATGTTCGAGGGTCGACAGGATCTGCCGCTCGGCCCGGAATCGGGCCACCACGTCATCGGTGTCCAGCCCGCGGCGCAGGACCTTGAAGGCGGCCTTCTGGTCAAAGTTGCCGTCCGCCCTCTGGGCCAGGTAGACGGTAGCCAGGCCACCGCGCGCAAGCCGGCGGATGAGGCGCCAGTCATCGACACACTGGCCTGACAGGTCCTCGCCTGCCGTAGCTTCCTCCGCCAGGACGTCTCGCCACAAGGTCCCGCGCGCGGTATCGAATGCGCCGAACAGCTTCTCGTCCGGCGTGCGCGACGCCGCCAGCAAGGCCATGACGCGCCGTTCCAGCTGCGGGTTGCCCGCCGACTCCTCCCGCACGAACCGCGCCCGCTCCGCGGCGGGCTGGAGCAGCGCTGCACCGAAAATCCGGTCAGCGATTATGTCGAACGATTTGCTCAATGCTCATCCGGGCCCATCGCTTCCGCCAGGTACGCCCTGGCGCGTTGCAAGTCGCGCTCGACCGTGCGGACGGACATGCCCAGCGCTTCCGCCGTGTCCTCGACGCTCAGGCCGGCGAAGTACCGGCACTCGATGATCTGCTCCAGCCTCGGGTCGATCTCGGTGATATCCTTCAATGCGCTATCCAGCGCCAGAACCGCCAGGCTGTCGTCGTCTCCTTCGACACGGCTTTCCTCGAGTTCCACAGGGACATTTCCGCTGCCGCGCTTGTCGGCGCGCTTCCTGCGCGCATGGTCCACGAGCAGGTGGCGCATCACGGCCGAGGCTGCACGCAGGAAATGCTTGCGATCTTCCCAATGTCCCGTGCCGGACGCCATGCGAACGTAGGCCTCGTGCACGATGGCCGTGGTATTGAGGGTATGTCCAGGCTGTTCCCGGGTCAGTTGGAAATGCGCCAGGCGTTTCAGCTCGGGGTAGACGACCGCGACGAGTTCGCCGAACGCATTCGGATCATGCCGATCCATGCGCGCCAGCAGCTCGTTAATACGGCCGTATTTCTCCGCGCTGTGCTCGCTCATTCCCGCCCTTCAAGCCACTCTGCCGCCCCTGCGTGTCGCTGTGCTCTGGGCAAGCGACACGCCGGATTATCCGAAGATAGCATCGATCATGGCCCGAAACTGCTGGATCGCCAGCAGGGCCTCGAGCAATACCGAGGCGACGATCCCCCGTCGCCGCAGCCGAGCGCACGCTGGGCGATCGTCACCGGCATTATCCGGAACACAGGTATCGCGACTTCAGGTTTGCACCGAATAGCCGTAATGCTCCGCAAACGGGCGCAAGACCGGCAGGTATGGCGCAAGCTGTGCGCGGTAGTTCAGCCAGCGGCCGGCCGAGCGCTGATGGAACGGCTCGGCGACCTGCTGGAAACTAGCGGTCCGCACCGGGGCCCGTCGCGCCAGCCGCGCGGCGTGGTCGAACATGGCCGGCACCGGGTCGATGTCCTGGCGGCGGACGTTTCCGACCAGCAACTGGTTGCCCTTCGTGTAGGCCGCGAAAACCTCGTCATAGCGACCCGCGCGGTCGAGGGCGATGCCAGATTCAAAGCAGTACTGCCGCACCCGGTCCAGTGCCGTGGCTGCCTCCTCCAGGCGCCCTGCCTGTTCATGAATGCTGGCCACTTCCACCCAGGCCTGGATTTCCATCGGGTTCAGCGCCAGGGCCTTGTGCAAGGCGGCGAGCGCCTGCGCGGGCTCGTTCAGCTCGTGCAACAAGGCGCCGAGGTAAAACCACGCCAGCGCATTGTGTTCGTCCAGGCGGACGGCTTCCTCGAAATATCCCCTCGCCCGGCCCAGCCGGCCGCGCAGGTGCAGTGCCAGGCCGGTGTCGAGCAACGCTTCGAGATTGTGCGGGTCACGCTCGAGCACCGACTCGAGGCAGAACAATTCCTGGTCGACCTGCTCCGCCAACAGCAGCGATATCCCGAGATTCAGCTCTGCGGCGATGAAACCGGGCGCCAGCTCCACGGCCCGGCGGTAAGCCTTGATGGCTTAATTCAGCGCGCCGGTCACGCGCAACACCAGGCCGAGGTTGGCCCACATCTCCGGATAGTCGTCGCGCAGCGCGACCGCCTTGCGCAGCGCCGACAACGCGCCCAGAGACTGGCCGGAATTGTGCAGCGCGCGGCCCAGGTGATATGGACGGTGGCGAGCTTCGGATCGTTTTCCAGGGCCAGGGTGATCTCTCGCCGCGCGCGCTCCGGATCTCCTTACAACATACCAATCACAGAACGGCTGACGGGGGCCTCGGCGTCGTGCCCGGCGGCGAGTTCCCGGCTCACTGCCATGGCTTTATCACGCCACCTCTCGCCCAGGCAAAGTTCACGCAGCCGGCCTGCGCAGACCGGTCCGCACTTTCGCGCTCCAGTAGAGCCAGGGCCTCTGCGCTGCGGCCCGCAGCAAATCAGCTGGTTGGCTCGTTCCACGCTGGGGTTTGAATGCATGGTTCTTTGTCCGTGTCGGGCGAAAGCCGGCGTGGCTGATCGCCGCGAGGGCACCGGTGATGATTTGCTGCGCGCATCGTATCTAAGCTGAGGCCGGAGGCCAACGTGAACGTTTGCCAGGGCAAGCTGGCGTGCGGGCCGTATTGCTGGTCTATACTGGCCTTGCGAAAACAAGCACCTGAACAACTGGGGATTATGTGGCCGACGTATTCATCGCCTGCGCCCGGGCGGACCACGGCCGGCGCTCACTTTGACGAAGTCGAGCGCCTGGCCGATCGCCTTGAAAGTCCGCTCATGCTGGCCGAGACGGCTGGCTCGCGCGGCCAGATGCATCAATGGTGCGGCGCGGATGGCGATACCGGCAGGGCGCTGCAGCTGTAGCAACAGGCATGTGACGGCTATGCCGTGCTCGGCATGAGGGATCACGTGGCGCTCAGCGATCGGCTGCTGGCAAGCGAACCCGCGGTGCATGGGGTTTAGGGACGCCCTGTCGCCAATGACCCCGCCGCGCTGGCACCAAGGCAACCTTCAGCGTAGTATCTAGGTCTGAACGATTACCTGGGGGCGACATGGCTTCGACGTGTGTCGCAAAACCCGGGGTGCATGCCGAGGTGCAGGGACCTCGTAAAACACTTTGCAAACTTTAGTTGCCAACGACGACAACTACGCACTCGCCGCTTAAAACCCGGTAGGGTGCCGTCTGACTGGACGCGTGCTTGTGAGCACCAGATTTCAGGCGTCATAACTCACAAGATCGCCGTGAAGCCCGCCCGAGGCTGATCGGTTAAATTTCTCGAGGGATCGCCGCTTGTTTTCCCTGTCCGTCGGGTAGCAAACGGTTAAAACAATAGACGTGAATAAGCATGTAGACCTCCGGGCGGAGGGCTCGCGGACGCGGGTTCGATTCCCGCCGCCTCCACCAAATGATGAAGGGCCGCCCCACCAGGGGCGGCCCTTCGGTGTAAATCGGCATTGAACAGTGACGCCCAATCGGCGTCCAATATTGCCCCCCCCTGAAGCCCCTGTCGCAGCCCCCCTCACCCTTTCAGGAATCGTCTGGGAACGCCAGGGACGTTGATGTGGCAGTGGCCGCTCGAAGGTCAATATTTGACGCCGATCGCTCCCTGAAAGG
>JAABSN010000119.1 GCA_011390385.1 Thioalkalivibrio nitratireducens
TGGCAAAGCCGTTGATTGCCAGTGCCACCGGGTTCCAGTAGTTGGTGACCCCCTGATCGTCGGCGATGATAAGGCCCTCAGTGATATTCTCCATCACCGCCGCCATCCGATCGCTGCTCTCCTGCAACGCCGCCTCGTCCTGCTTGTGCGCGGTGATGTCGCGGGCGATACCGTAGAGACCGATGACTTCCCCGTGTGCGTCGCGGATCGGATACTTGCGGTTGTCTACCCAGCCTTTGCGGCCGTCCTTGCTCAAATATTCCTGAACTTCATGAGCAATAGGAATGCCCTCGAAGATCTGCTTTTCGAGTCGGTAGTAGATATCCGCATATTCCTCGGGAAAGACGTCGTAGTCGGTCTGGCCGAGCAGATCGGTCCAGTGTTCGGCGGGATCACAAAGTGACACCAGCGTCTGGCTGGCCCCGGTAAAAACGTAATTACGATCCTTGAAATAGATGTAGTCATCGGTATTTTCCATCATGGCCGTGAATTCGACCATCGTGGAGACATCAGACATCGTTCGCTGCAAGGATTTTGCGTCCTGCAGCAGCACATTGAGCATCAGGCCCTCCGGACCGGGTTCCTTGCTGTATTTTCCACGGATGCAGCGAATGCGGCCATTGGCATGCCTGAGCCGGATGTTGAAGCTGCCGGACGCAGCGGGATCGCCAGGCGAAAACAGCATGTCGGCGATGTCGCTGTCGTGCGGGTGAATTTGTTGCTTCAGGGAAACACGCCCTGACAGATAGTCTTCCGCTGTAAAGCCGAGCAGTGCTTCGATACTATCGGCAACCGACACAACCGGCAGCAATCCCGTCAAGGCCAGGCAGACGCTTGCTTCAAGCACGGCGTCGCCGCTCTTGGACCTGCTCATGCGCCACCACCGCCCGGCTCCTCCGATGACTGCTCCGCATAGCGCGGCGGCTGACCGGACCGGGCCAGGAGTTCGTTGACCTCCTGTTTTATCGCAATGATACGGCCCTCGCGGCCGAGCATCGTCCGCTGCCAGCGGTGCAGTTCGTCAATTTGTTCGTGCAATAGCAACTCCGTCTTCTTGCGTACGGTGATATCCCGAATGTGGCCATGCCAGCGTACTCCCCCGTCAGGTGCGGCTTCGGGTGAGGCTTCCCCTTCAACCCAGATGGTTCGACCATCCGCAAGGTTGAGCCTGTATTGCTCATGCCAATCGCTGAGCGTCCGGGCAGACATCTGAATGCTGTCACTCACCCGCTGAAGATCATCTGGATGGATCACCTTGAATACGGCCTGGGCATCCTGGCTAACCTGCTCGGGCAGAACACCGTAAATCTCTTTGATTCCGGCGCTGGCATAGGGAAAACAAGAGGACCCGTCGGGCCGGAGATGGTATTGGTAAAGCATGCCGGGGACGTGCTGTGCCAGCCTGTCGACCCGCGCCAGGGCCTCCAGGATGGCCTCTTCCGCCTGCTTGCGTTCGGTGATGTCGTAGAGCGTCACGACATGGAGATCGTTAGTGGACGATAGCAGCGGCGTCGCGGTTGCCAGCACTGTTCGTTCACTGCCATCCTTGCAGCGGATTCTCACCTCCATTGGCTCGAATGGCCTGGTATCGCGCTTTGCTATATCGAGGTGCAACACCCACTCATTGGCGACCTGCTGGCGATACCTTTCGTCTGGATAGGCCTTAGGCCACCATGCTTCCAGCGTCGGGATATCATCCAGGTCGTAACCGAATGTCTGGGTGAAGGCGCTGTTGAGGTAGGTGATGTTCAGCGCTGCATCGTTCAGCGCGAACGGGACGGGGGATGCTTCGATGATGGCCCGAAAACGGGCTTCAGCAAGACGGAGGTCCTCCTCGGCCTGCTTGCGTTCGGTAATGTCCTGCGCAGCGCCCCAGAGGCCAACCGTTTTGCCTGCCGAATCGACTTCGGCCTCGCCCTGTACCCACATCCATCCAGTGTTTCCGTCTTTTCTGACGAGTTCCAGTTCGAGCGTGTAGGGAACACCGGTCTCCGCGGTATGGGCCAGGGCCGCGGACAGCCTTTCCCAGCTATCAGCGGTGAACAGTTTCATGTGTTCGGTATAAGAGGGGACGGGAAGCGCCGGATCGAATCCATACATTTTGTAGAGTTCTTCCGACCAAACAACCTGATTGCTTGCCAAATCCAAACGCCAATTGCCGATATGGGCAATGCGCTGTGTTTCTCCCAGATCTTTGACGACCCTGCGCGTCGCCTCCAGCAGGCTGTTGAAGCTGCTGATCAATTGCCCGATTTCGTCTTGCGTGGTAACGGGCAGCGGATCGGCGATCAAGCCCAGCCCCGGGCGGGCGCCGAGGGCTGCGGCGGCGGCGGCGATCGGTGCCAGTTGGCGCCGAAGCATCAACCAGGTCAGTCCGCCAGCGATGAGAGTGAGCAGCATCGTGGTCAGCAGCATGCGCTGCTGCATGTCGTGAATCGGAGCGAAGGCCTCTGTGGCCGGCAGCGTTGCTGCGACATACCAGTCCGCCACCGGGATGATCTTGATCGAGGTCAGCAGTTCCTCGCCCTCGGCATTGCGCAACAGGCCCGAGTCCTCGTGCCCGACCAGGTATTCGTCAATGTCCGGCCTGACGCCGGGCGCTGGCAGGGCTTCCATGATGCGGCTCTTATCGGTGCTGGTGACGATCATTCGCTGCTGTCGATCGGCGATTACATAGCCCCCCGTACGCCCATAGGGGCTGGAGATAAGCTTGTCCAGGAAATTGTCCGGGGTCAGCTGGACCACGCCCACCAGACTGCCAACGATCTTGCCCTGCGTATCGCTTATCGGCACCGCCAGACTGAAGACCGGTACCTGCAACACCACGCCGATTGTCAGGGCGCCGATTGCCGACTTGCCTTCACCCAGCGCCGCAGCAACGTTGTCGAAGCGACTGTAGTTGATGCCGATACGACCGGCCTCGACCGGTATGGAGGCGACGGCAATGCCTGCGGCATCGGTGATAAAAAAGCCCCCGTTGAACAGAAAGGGCAAGATCGACCGGCGCTCGAGGTTGTCCTGCTGCATTGTTGGTGAGATCAATTCCCTGTTGCTAATATCAGCGGCGATCATCTCCAGGGCAGACAGGCGCTCCCGTAACTCTTGATCTATGTTTGCCGCCACCAAGTCTACTGTCGAGCGTTGCTGGTTGCCCAGCAACTGCGCCATGTCGGTACGTAGCATCTTCGACGTGTAGAAGGCGAGCAACCACAGGCTGAGGACGAAAATCACCAGAGAAAACAGGGTGACGCGAGTCTTGAGTGAGCGCCGCAGCAATCCGGTCATGTTGGCTGCCTCCCGGCGGCAGTATGATGATAGAGGCGTGGGCCCATTAAGCTTGCGGGTTGCCCCGGTCCTGGAATTGATCGGCGATGGCGGTAATGGCATCGAAGCCTGCGAGAAAAGCCGCCACGATGTCCGGGTCAAAATGGCTGCCACTGCCAGCGGCAATGATCTCGCGGGCCTCTGCATAACTCATCGCGGGTTTGTATACGCGTGGCGAGATCAAGGCATCGAACACGTCGGCCACTGCCATCAAGCGCGCGGAGAGCGGAATCGCGTCGCCTTTGAGGCCATCAGGATAGCCGCTGCCGTCCCATTTTTCATGGTGCCAGTGGGCAATCTCCTTGGCCAGCACGAGAAATTCGATCGGCTGCTCAACATCGGCCTCCGCTTGCTCGATTGCATCGGAGCCCAGCCGGGAATGGGTCTTCATGATCACCCACTCCTGCGGCGTTAGCGGGCCGGGCTTCTGCAGGATGCTGTCTGGTATGCCGACCTTGCCGATATCATGCAATGGCGCCGATTGGGTCAGCAGGTCGATGGTGCGCGAGTCGAGGAAGGCGGAAAAACGTGGATGCTGCCTGAGCCGCAGCGCCAGGGAGCGAACATAATTCTGCGTGCGCAAGATGTGGTTGCCCGTTTCCGGGTCACGTGTCTCGGCCAGATGGGCCAGCGCCCGAATGCTGACCAGTTGCGTCAGGTCGTTCTCAAGCATGCGCCGGGACACCTCCGCTTCGAGGATAGCGTTCTTGTCTTGCAGCCAGTCGCGGGTATGCTTGGCTTCGAGTTGCGTGCGCACGCGGGCCAGCAAAAGCACCGGTTTGATTGGCTTGGCGATGTAGTCGGCGGCTCCAAGCGCCAGACCGCGCTCTTCGTCGTCGAGATCGGTGAGCGCGGTGACGAAAATCACCGGAATATCGTCGGTGGAAGGGTTCTTGCGCAGGCGTTCCAGTACCTCGTAGCCATCCATGCCGGGCATCATGACGTCCAGCAAGATGAGGTCCGGACGCGGTTCGCTCGTTGCCGCCCTCAACGCGTTCTCGCCCGAATTGGCGGCTCGCACGCGGTAAGCCGACCGTAACAGCTGCGTCAAGAGCGACAGATTGGCTGGTTCGTCGTCGACAATCAGGATGGTTACAGTGCTCATGACGGTCTTTCCGCGAAAGCAATGCCACAATATAACATCAGCAAGATGGAAAGTTGATCCGATTGAACACTGCTCATGGGGACAGGTCCACTGGACCCGTCCCCGCGTGCGCGGGGCTTCATGCCGTGGGCCCGGGCATAATCGGGGGAGGCCAGCAGCAGTGCCCCGGCCCAGAGTCAACCTTATGGGCAGGTTGGATCGGGCGGGCAGGGTGGTTGTTCAATGAAAAGGTGGTTTATACTTTTTGTAGTTTTATCTAAAATACCGCAGTGCCATTGCCCCTTCTTAGTTTGATGCGTCCCAGGGACATGCCGAAAGTTGAGAGCGGTGGTTTGTCAGGGATATGCTCCGAAAGCCTCAGGTCGGCAAAGCGGCGCACGAATCAGAGGGACTTGATTATGGGTAAAACTCCTTACGCCAAGCGTGCATTTTTAGGTTTTGGAACCGACTATCCCGCCTGGACATTGGCATTTCCTGTGCTTTCTGTTGTGCTGGCTCTAACCATGCATTTTCTGCACTCAGAGCGCTTGATGCTATGGTTAGGTCTTCCGTTTCTTGCTCTGCTTCTAATCAACGTTTTCGCATCAGTCCATCATGCAGAAACTATTGCCTTGAAAATAGGCAATCCATACGGCTCTTTTGTTCTTGCTGTTTCTGTCACCGTGGTTGAAGTGGCGATTATCCTTGCGGTTCTCCTGAATTCAAATGATGAAGTGATCACCATCGCCCGTGACACAGTGTTCGCAACGATTATGATTGTATTGAATGGGATTATTGGGTTTGCGCTGCTGGTGGGGGGGTTAAAGTTTCATGAGCAGGAATTCAAGGCTTCTGGCGCTACAGCGGCCCTGTCGACATTGGCAACGATAGCTGTTCTGACTTTGGTGTTGCCTGATTTTACCCTGGCGGTCCCAGGCCCTATTTACTCTACTACTCAGCTGGTGATGGTTTCAGCTGTGTCTATCGTTCTCTACTTTACCTTTCTGGCGGTGCAAATGATAAGTCATCGCGATGACTTCACCGACCTGATTGCGGAAGAGACCGGTCACTCTCCTCCCAATAAAAGTAGCTTTGTCGCTGCCTGTATTTTGTTGCCAATAACCTTGGTTGCGGTGGTTTTATTGGCCGAATCGCTTTCCCCATTGATTGAAATGAGCGTTATTAATGCCGGGTTGCCAATGGCAATGGTCGGTGTTGTGATTGCTGTCATGGTGCTCTTACCCGAGGCAACCGCTGCAATTCGAGCTGCTCTGAATAACCGTCTGCAAACCAGTATCAACCTGGCTCTGGGTTCGGCATTGGCAAGTATTTGCCTGACAATTCCTGCCGTTGCGGCGTTGACTTTGTTTATGGACAAACCCTTGGCACTGGGTCTCGAGGGTGAGCATATCGTGCTACTTTTACTCTCCTTGTTTATATCGACCATCACGCTGGTGATGGGAAGGACCACCATTCTTCAGGGTGTGGTCCATTTGGTAATCTTCGCTGTATTTTTGACTATTGCGTCAGTGCCCTGACTGATGTTGTTCTGGCGGTCATTCTCTGGGCGCTGGCCGGCATCTCCCTCGCCTTGCAGCAGGATCTGCGCAATGCGAGTGCCTCACATATCGACCTGCTGGTAAGACTGCTCGAGCTGAGCGAACGTATTGGCGAGACCGACTAGGCACTGCTTGCTGAGCTCACCGCCGCTAACCACCACGATATGATGCAGTTTTTTAATTAACCATTTACTTTGACTAAGTACAGTCAGCGACCAGGCCTCCTGGCCAGCGTCCGGCATATGTGTCTTTGGTCACGGGGCTTCAATTATTGCGGCGTAGGTTCAAATCAGGCCTCTTGCGAAGCTCGCGCAATCGCGCCGGATAGTTGGAGGGTATGCCCCAGAGAAACCCGAATTCCGTGGGCTCGAGTGCGCGATCTTCGGGGTCCAGATCACTGCGCACGGCAAGCACCACATCACTGCTTGCCCACGGGTGGCTGATCCAGTAACGGTGCCCGGTGATATCGAATCCACGATCCTCCGACCCTCGCGAGACATCAATGACTTCGAGTCGATCCGCGGCGCGGACAATTGCCATCTGGTCGGCGCTCAGGCCCTGATGCTGTTGGCCGATTCGCGAACCGTCGCGCATGACACGACTGGCCATATTAAGCGCATCGTCCGCGGACGACTCGGTCACGACGATTCTCGATGCCAGCGCATTGATGGCGGGCAAGCTGTCCAGGAACTCCTTTGACGGTACATCCGCCGCGGCATAGTAGACTGTACCGATTCGCAGGCGCTTACGCAGATCTTCATCGCTGCCAGCGTGCCGTTCATGGAGCTGCTTGAGGGCCGCGGTGACCACCCGTCCGCCGGCGCTCCAGCATACAATGTGGATCCTGCGCGCAACGGAACCCCGGCCTAGCGCCTCAAGCAATGCCGATAACGCCGGTGCCGAGCGGTAGGCGCGGCGCACGTCTCCTCCCGCTCCGTAGGCAATGATGTTCTGGCGAGTGGGCCAGGAAAACGCCAGTGAGGTCATGTCGCGACCCATGAAGTGGTCCAGCTGTGCCGCGAATGCATTGGCATTGTAAAAGTTGACCTTGGCACCGTGCACGTAGACCAGTAGATCCTTGTCACGAGCTGCTCTTATTGACGCATTGAGGTCAGCCAGAAGCCAGGCGGCGGCGCCGTTGGAGTCCCGCGGCCGACCCTCGTCGGAAACCGTAAAGTGACCGGCTTCGACAATGCCTGCAATGGACAGGTCAACAATTTCCGGGCGATCGCGATTTCGCGAGTATTCATTGAGGTCTGACCAGCTGATGTCAGGCCCGCCAAACCCGATCAGCGACAGGCCCACCGATACCTGCGGGCTTTCGAGATTACCGTAATCGATACGTTGCAGGTCGGGCTCGCGCTGCCGCGTCGTGGCAAAGTAGACTCGTCTTGGTTTCCAGCGCTGATCTTCGGGAATGTGGTCGAGAGGCCCGAACTTCATTGCAGTGAAGAGTTCCGGCGTGGGCATCAGCGGCTCAACCCGCGGATCGGAACACGCCGACAACGACAGCGCTGTCACTAACGCAACTGCTACGGTATGCCATCGTTGCTGTACGCAAGTCGTCACTGTCTCCTTACTCCGGCTCGTCGGCCTTGATGAAACGTGCCAGCGGCGCCATGCGCCCCCTGTTCAGTGTCACGGAACCGTCGTAGTCGACAGCATAGGTTTCTGCCATTGCAAGTAGTTCCAGAAACGCCTGCTCCAGCTTCATGTCTGGACAGGCCATGCGTGTCAGGGCGAGGTTGTCGCCGAAGTCAATGCGTTGATTACTCTTTATGGTGTAGGCCCCGTTGAAGGTGTTGCACGATGCGTTGCCGTTGATCCGTGATGTCTCCGATTGCATCACAAGGAACGGCTGTGTCTGGTAATCCCCGGGTTCAATCAGCTTGCCGTTCAGTTCAATCAACTCCCAGCGAGTATCCTCGATAGCCGGGTCCTGAAGGTGCTGATGCAGGATGTAGTGGTCAGCGAGGTCGCCCTCAATACGTTGCCCCTGCATGTCCAGGTGGAACAGTCGATGTTCGCCTACCTGATACTGATGTGGCGCACTTGCATCGGAGTCCAGCGTTACGCGGCTGCCCGCGTCATTCCATGAAAAAGTGCCCGTTTCGACTTCGGGGCTCGCGCTCTCGCCGATGTAGTGAAGCGAGCGCAGGTAGGTACCGTCATCGTGCAGGGTGACTACGGTCTCGATACCGGGGCAGCTCGCACATGGTACGGTACCGGAGTAGGTGCCGGCCCAGTCCAGCGCAAGCCGGCTGGTGTCTGCGGGCGCCGCCGGTGTCGACTGTCCAGGTTCTGTCATGCTTGATTGGGAGTGTGCTTCCTGGATTGCATCACTGAGCTGGTTGTCAGGCGTATCCGCGTCTCTTGAGCAGCCAGACAGAATCATGAAACCAGGCAGAAGCAGGCAAACCGCGATTGTATTCAGTGAGCGCACGTCGACATTCTCAATTAAAAGCGTGGGTTGTGATCATACTTCAGGCCACCGCCTCTACGGAACGGTCTGTTTTCAATGGCCTGGCCGTGACCCTCCATCGGCGGTATTGACGCGTCTGTGCGGGTATATCAATTGGCTGCAGGGCTGGATGAAATCAACGCTACCTGGCTCGGGCTTTGGGGGTTAGTCAGCTTCAGCGCTGGCGATCTCATCCTTTACCAGTTGACCATCTTTCATGATGACCACGAAGTTTCTCCCCGGGTCGCCGATCAGGCTCAAATCCTCGATGGGGTTACCACGTACCAGCAGGAGGTCGGCCAAAGCGCCTTCCTCCACCACGCCGAGCCTGCCCGGGTAGGGGCTGCGCAGGCCGGACAGCGCCAGCAGCTGAGCATTATCGTGAGTAACCAGCTTGAGGATCTCCGCCGGGCTGAACCATTCGTCCAGCAGCAGGATGTATTGATTCTGCTCAGCGTTCATGTCCGGTTCGAACAGAAAATCCGTACCCCAGGCCAGGTTGATCCCGAGAGTACTAGCCATTGACCAGACCCGTGGTTGATTTTCGATAATCGGCTGACGTTTGGCGCGCCGCAGGGGCTCCATATCCGGCGTGCTCGCCCGCAGGACCTGCAGGGAAAGCCAGACGTTGTTATCTGCGATCAGTCGCAGAGTCTCCTCGTCCAGCAACTGCCCGTGTTCGATCACGCGGACGCCGGCCTCGACGGCCCGCCGGACCGCGCGCGGCGTATACGCGTGTACGGTCACGTAGGTGCCCCAGTCCTCGGCCGCCTCGACCCCGGCGCGCATCTCGTCGAAGGTGTACTGCGTCACATCGACTGGATCATAGGCCGATGACGTGCCGCCACCGGCCATCATTTTGATCTGACTGGCACCGAAGCGCAGATTCTCGCGCACTGCAGTCAGTACGTCGGCGCGACCGTCTGCAATGAAAGTGGCACCGAAAAGTTCGGCCCGGGAGGGCTGGCCGAAGAAGCGACGCGAACGCTCCTGCGGCATCCGGAAATCGCCATGCCCGCCGGTCTGGCTGATAGTCGCACCCGAGGGCCATATCCTTGGGCCGGAGTAGCGTCCCTGATCGATTCCGGCCTTCACCCCCCAGACCGGCCCGCCCACATCGCGCACTGCCGTAAAGCCGCGCAACAGCATGGCCTCGGCTTCACGGGCAGCGGCTTTCTCGGCGGTCTGCGGAGTCAGGTCCGGCGACATCAGGTCGGCCATGGAAAGCGCGCCGAACGTGAGATGGACGTGGACATCGATCAATCCGGGCATCAGCGTGTGCCCCGGA
The DNA here is from genome assembly GCA_011390385.1 of Thioalkalivibrio nitratireducens. Next base: position 9,717 of record JAABSN010000119.1, read on the forward strand.
GCGTTAATCACACGCGCGTTATCACTGGCCTGAACATCATCGCCGATCGCCACGATCAGATTGTCGCGCACAAGCACCCGGGTCGGTGCAGTAAGTTCGCTGGCGGTGCCATCGAATACGCGAACGTCAGCGAAGACAATTTCCTGGCTGGCCGGTGTCCCGGCAATCAAGCGCAGCGGCATCAACAGTGCGAGTAGAACAAACATCGAAAGTGCGTGACGGGGGTAAATTGTGGGCGCGAGAGTCATGCAACGCTCCTCGGACGAG
>JAABSN010000012.1 GCA_011390385.1 Thioalkalivibrio nitratireducens
TTGGCACCCTACGCTTCATAACCCCGTAGGGTGCCGTGAGGCGAAGCCGAACCGCACCGACTCCCCTGCCGGCCTCGGCCCTCAGGGATCAATCGCGCCGGTATGCATCAGGCGGCGGATGAAGCCGGGCAGGAACAGCAACAGCGCGAGCAGCGCCAGTACCGCAAGCAGGATCTGGATCAGGCTTTCGGCACCCGAAATCGCCTGCCGGGTTGCGTGCCCCAGCCAGGTGTAGGCCGCCGAATTCGGGATCAGCGCAATGGCGGTCGTCCAGCCATAGCTGAACAGGGGAATTCCGGTCAGACCCAGTGCGTAGTTCGTTGGGGCAAACGGGAACACCGGAATCAGCCGCGTCATCGCAACAACACGCCAACCCTCGGCGTCGACTCCGCGCATGACCATGCGCACGCGGCGGCCAGCGTGGGCCTGCACGTAATCGCGTGCCAGGAAACGGCCGATCACGAATGCAAGAACGGCCGCCACCGTCGCGCTGAACACACTGAGCATGGTTCCCAGCAGGGGGCCGAACAGGCTGCCACCCAGCAACACCCAAAGGGTCGACGGGATCGGAAACATCGCCAGAAACACGAAGGCAAGAACGAACAGTAGATAGGACCAGGCGCCGAACGCCCGAAACCAGACCTCCAGACCCGCGAAATCGATTTCCTCGATCGGGATCCGCGCAATCAGGTGAATGATTGCGATGGCCGCGAGCAGCAGGGTCAGTCCCCAGATCCAGACCTTCACGACTTGCCCTCAGATCCGTGTTCTCCATTGCCAGGCTGACGCAGAGCATCAAGTCTCTCGGCGAGCACCCGCTCCGTGCCAGCACGGCCAGGCCGGAAAAACCTGTGACCGAGTAGATCTTCAGGCAGATACGTCTGCCCGCGCGCAAAGCCATCCGGCTCCTCGTGATCGTAGCGGTAGCCCTTACCGAAGCCCTCCTCGCGCATCAGTGCCGTCGGCGCGTTGCGCAGATGCAGCGGCACCGGGAGACTGCCCGTTTCCGCCAGTGCCTTGCGCACCTGACCCAGGGCAACGTAGGCCGAGTTGCTCTTGGGAGCGCTGGCCAGTTCGATCACGGCCTGCACCAGCGCGAGGTCTGCCTCGGGCCGGCCCAGACGTTCAACCGTCTCCCATGCGGCGAGCACGCGGCCGGCGAGGCCCACCGCGGCCAGACCGATATCCTCGTAAGCCATCCGCAGCAGCCGGCGGCCGAGATAGCCGGGGTCGCAACCCGAGTCCAGCATGCGCACCAGCCAGTACACCGCGGCGTCTGGATCGGAGCCGCGGACGGATTTGTGCAACGCGGAGATCTGGTCGTAGAAGGCGTCACCCTGGCGATCGAACTGCAGGGACTGTGTGCCCATCACGGCACGGAGCGCCTCGGGGCTGATTTCGCCGCCTTCGGCCAGGTCCGCGGCAGTTTCCAGCCAATTCAGCGCGCGCCGGGCATCGCCATCGGCCGCCGCCGCCAATCGTTCGATCCATTCCTGCTCAAGCCGGAGTCCCCTGCCTCCCAGTCCGCGTTCCTCGTCGTGCACTGCCTGCCGCAACAGATCGACGATCACCGAAGCGGTCACGGGTTGCAATCGGTAGACCCGCAGACGTGACAGCAGCGCGTTGTTCAACGCGAACGACGGATTCTCGGTCGTGGCGCCGATGAAGCGCAGGGTGCCGTCCTCGATATGCGGCAGCAGTGCATCCTGCTGGGCCTTGTTGAAGCGATGGATCTCGTCGATGAAAAGCAGCGTCCCCTGCCCTCCGGCACGCCGCAAGGCCCGCGCCTGCTCGACCACCGTACGTACGTCCTTGACGCCGGCCAGCACAGCCGAAAGCGTTGCGAAGGTGAACGCACCGGTCGCGGCAACAACGCGGGCAAGCGTTGTCTTGCCACAGCCGGGCGGCCCCCAGAGGATCATCGAAGGCGGTTGACCGTTCTCGATCGCCCTGCGCAGCGCGGCACCGGGCGCCAGCAGATGATCCTGTCCGAGCACCTCGCCGATCTGCCGTGGGCGCATGCGTTCGGCCAGCGGCACGAAGGCATCTGGATCGGCAGCTGCCGCCGGCTCGCCGACCCCAACGGGCGACCCGGTACTCGTACCCTGCGGATCCCCGAACAGATCGCCGCTTTCGGTCGCCCGGGTCACGGTCGGTAGATGTCGGTACCCGGCGGTGGGTTGAACTGAAACTCGGCCGGGGCCAGCGGCGGGTTGCGCCGCGCCTCGCTCAACCGGATCTCCGTACGCTGACCGAAGACGTCCTGGAAGTTCAGTGCCAGCAACCGGCCGTCTTCGGCCAGATCGAGCTCGAGCCGGGTGAAGTCCGCTTCCGACGTTTTTGGCCGCAGCACCAGTCGATACCCCTTCGCCACGATCTCCTCGGCAACGTCGAAGCGTTCATCGAGACGGTGCGGCTGCGTCAGCAGAGCCAGCGGTGTCGCTCCCAGCGCCTGGTCCATCGGGCGTACTGTCGCCTGGCGCAATTCCGGGTCATGGGTCCACAGAAACTCGCCATCAGCGACGATCGTCTGCTCGAATGGACCATCGAGCTCCCAGCGCAGGCGGTCCGGAACCGCCAGCGAAAGCCTTCCTGTGGCTTCCTGCAACAGGAAGTCGGTCTCGTCGGTCAGTGTTTGCGAGAACTCGGCCGAAAACGTCTCGAGTCCATCGAGGAATTGGTCCAGCGCGGCCCGACCGTCGCCTGCCATGGCCATCGGCCCCGACAGCAGTCCTCCAACCATCGACAACGTCACAAGGGTCTTGATGAATACGTTCACGGGATAATCCTCTGCATGCATTGATCGAAAGCCCATCGTGCGGCTCGCAGCGTGAACCCCCCCTGAAGTTTCACCAAGCCTTCCTCGCCTGCCTTCATTCATGCCCCCCGGGCACCAGCACTTCACGGTTGCCGTTCGATTGTACCGGGCTGACCAGTCCCGCTGCTTCCATGTCCTCGACCATGCGCGCCGCCCGGTTGTAGCCGATCTTCAGCCGCCGCTGCACATAGGAGATCGACGCCTTGCGCGACTCGATGACGATCTGTACCGCCTGATCATACAGAGGATCGCCTTCGGCTGCGGCCGCGGAGGGCTCAAGCCCCGGAATGGCCGCCGCGCCGGCTTCGGGTTCATCGAGGATTCCCTCGTCGTAATCGGGTTCCCCCGTGCTCTTCAGGTATTCCACCACCTTGTGCACCTCATGATCACCCACGAAGGCTCCATGAACGCGTTCCGGCAGCGCCTTGCCTGGCGGCAGGTACAGCATGTCCCCATGGCCGAGCAGATGTTCGGCACCCATCTGATCCAGAATGGTCCGTGAATCCACACGGGACGAGACCTGAAATGCGATACGCGTGGGAATGTTCGCCTTGATCAGGCCCGTGATCACATCCACCGACGGTCGCTGAGTCGCCAGAATCAGGTGAATCCCGGCCGCACGTGCCTTTTGCGCCAGCCGGGCGATCAGTTCCTCGACCTTCTTGCCGACCACCATGATCATGTCGGCAAACTCGTCCACCACGACAACGATGAACGGCATCCTGCCGAGGACCGGGGGTTCGACCTCCGCCACCTGCTGGTCGGGATTGAACGTCGGGTCCTGCAGCGGTGTACCCGCGGCTTCGGCGTCGCGGACCTTCTTGTTGTACCCGGTGATATTGCGTACCCCGAGCTGCGACATCAGCTTGTATCGCCGCTCCATCTCGGCGACCGCCCAGCGCAAGGCGTTGGAGGCATCCTTCATGTCCGTGACCACCGGCGCCAACAGGTGCGGGATGCCCTCGTAGACCGAGAGCTCCAGCATCTTCGGGTCGATCAGGATCAGCCGCACGTCCTCGGCGGTGGACTTGTATAACATTGACAGCAGCATGGCGTTCACGCCAACGGATTTCCCGGAACCGGTGGTCCCGGCCACCAGCAGATGCGGCATCCGCCCCAGGTCGGCGATGACCGGCGCCCCGCCGATATCCTTGCCGAGCGCCAGTGTCAGTGATGATTTTGCGTTCTCGAACAGGCTCGAGCGCAGGATTTCCGACAGCGACACCAGTTCACGCTGCTCGTTCGGAATCTCCAGGCCGACCGTGGAACGTCCCGGGATGACCTCGACGATACGCACCGCGATGACCGACAGCGACCGCGCCAGATCCTTGGCCAGCGCGGAAATCCGCGCGACCTTGACGCCGGGTGCCGGATGCAGCTCGAAACGGGTGATCACCGGACCGGGCTGCACCGCAACGACCTCGACTTCGACACCGAAATCGCGAAGCTTGAGTTCGACCAGGCGCGACATGGCCTGCAGCGCCTCCTCCGAATAGCCGCTGACTGCGGGCGGCGGGTCGTCGAGCAGATTCAGCGGAGGATGCGGGTCACTCATGTCACCGTCGAACAGCGGTACCTGCTTCTCCTTCATCACCCGTGGACTGGGGGTCAACGTCTCGATTCGCGGCTCGACGCGCGACGGGGGACGATGCGCCACCCGCGCCCGTTCGCGCTCGACCCGGATCTCCCGCTGAGCCTTCTCCAGCGCGCCGATACGCTGATCACGAAACGCGTCCACGCGTTTGCGCACCGTATCCACCCCGTCGAGAATGGCCTTGCCGATGAAATCCATCAGGGAAAACCACGACAGGCCGGTGAACAACGTGAACCCGGTCAGGAACAGCCCCAGCAACAACAGCGTGGCGCCGACCAGACCCAGGCCGGAGGCGACCATGCTCGCGACGAACTCGCCCAGCATGCCACCCGCGTTCACCGGCAGGTTCCGTGGCAGCCAGTGCAGTGCCGCCAGTGCCGCCCCCGAAAGCAGCGCGACGACCAGTGCCAGACCCCGCAGAGTCAGCTCCAGCGGACTGGCGATGCGGGCATCACGCCGATGCCGGAACAACCACCAGCCAACTCCGACGCACACCAGCGGAATCAGGTAAGCCAGGTACCCGAGCAGGTACAGGGCGACATCGGCAAACCATGCACCGGCAGTACCACCCAGATTGCGGATGCCTTCCCCGTCCCCGGTATAGGACCAGCCGGGGTCGCCAGGATGGTAGGTCGCCAGCGCCACCAGAAGGTAAAGCGCGATGACACCGAAAACCAGCAACGCACCCTCGCGCAGGCCGCGCAGCAACTGCCTGCTCAGGCTGGTCTCGGCCTCGGTCTCTACCTTGGTTTGCGCCATCTGTGCATCCGTTGACTGGAGGTTGGCCCGATGCACCGCAGGTCAATCCGATGGCTCGGGCATCCCTGTGCTGCGTACCCTTGCCTCTGGCGCCCTGTCCAATGGGCCAGATCGACTTGGGCTTCAGGGAGCGTTCGAAGTCCTGATTCTACGTGGTTAAAATGGCACCGCAAAGCATGCAATCGCCGTCGCCTCCCTGTGGCCGTTGGACAGCCTTGCGGGCATTACCAATAATCGGGGACGAAACCGGAGCCCAGCGGCGTCCCTTTTGTGGCGGCACCGCCGCTCCCGATGCCTACGAACGATCAAACCCTCACGGAGACCCTCATGAGCGATACCAAACACAGCCGCTTGCTGATCCTGGGTTCAGGCCCGGCCGGCTGGACGGCAGCCATCTACGCGGCGCGTGCCAACCTGAACCCGGTCGTCATCACGGGGCTGGAACAGGGCGGGCAGTTGATGACGACCACGGACGTCGACAACTGGCCGGGTGACGTCGAAGGTCTGCAGGGCCCCGACCTGATGCAGCGCATGCAGAAGCACGCGGAACGCTTCGCCACCGAGGTCATCTTTGACCATATTCACACTGCTGAACTCGCCTCGCGCCCGTTCCGTCTGATCGGCGACAGTGCGACGTACACCGCGGACGCACTGATCATCGCCACCGGCGCCACCGCGATGTACCTGGGACTGGAGTCGGAGGAAGCGTTCAAGGGCAAGGGCGTGTCGGCTTGTGCAACCTGCGATGGTTTCTTCTACCGTGGACAGAAAGTGGCCGTCATCGGCGGCGGCAACACCGCGGTCGAGGAAGCACTTTACCTCTCCAACATCGCCGACCATGTCACGCTGGTACACCGGCGCGATAGCCTTCGCGCGGAGAAGATCCTGCAGGACCATCTGTTCGAGAAGGAAAAGGCCGGGAAGATCAGCATCGAATGGAAGCACGTGCTCGATGAAGTTCTCGGTGACGCAAGCGGTGTCACCGGCATGCGCCTGCGTCAGGTCGAAAGTGGCGATACCAGGGACCTGAAACTCACCGGGGTGTTCATCGCGATCGGGCACAAACCCAATACCGGGATCTTCGAGGGTCAGGTCGACATGGAGAACGGCTACATCACGGTGCAGAGCGGTCTGCAGGGCAATGCCACTGCAACGAGTGTTCCCGGCGTGTTCGCCTGCGGCGACGTCATGGACCAGATCTACCGCCAAGCGGTGACTTCCGCCGGGACGGGCTGCATGGCCGCGCTGGACGCGGAACGCTTCCTGGAGGAGAACTTTCTGGAGCCGACACCCCCGGTAGAGACCGCCTCGGCGGAGTCCCCGCTGGAGCAGACGCCCTGAAGTACCGCGACTTTCACCGGCGACGGCGGCTACCGATCCCGTCATGACCACGACTGGAATGTCCGAACTGCGCGTCGAAATCCACGACGGTCTCGGGGCTGTGGATGCAACGGCCTGGGACGCCCTGACCGACGCACAGGAGCCGTTCCTGCGTCATGCCTTCCTCGAAGGGCTCGAGCGGCATGAATGTCTGGGTCGACGCTACGGCTGGTTTCCCCAGCATGTCCTGATTTTCAGTGACGAAACGCTGGTCGCGGCTGCCCCCTGCTACGCGAAGACGAACAATTACGGCGAGTTCGTTTTCGACTGGGCCTGGCAGGCCGCATGGGAACGCGCAGGTCATCCCTACTATCCGAAACTGGTGATCAGCGTGCCATATACCCCCGCCACCGGCCCGCGCCTGCTGGTGCACCCCCAGGTGGTTCAACCCGAGGCCCTGCGGCGACGCCTGATCGCCGCAGCCATCGCCCGGGGAAATGAACTCGGGGCCTCCGGAGTGCACGTGCTGTTCCCCACCGAATCCGAGGCGGCTCTGGCCGAGGATGCAGGACTGATACGCCGCACAGGGTGCCAGTACCACTGGCGGAATCAGCACTACGCAGACTTCGACGCGTTTCTCGGCGCCCTGAGTTCGAAGAAGCGGAAAAACGTGAAGCGGGAGCGCCGGCGCGTCGCCGAACAGGGCGTGACCTTCCGCACCTTGACCGGCGCCACGGCTGACATCGAGGACTGGGAACGCTTCCATCGCTTCTACCAGGACACATTCGAGAAACACATGGGGATTCCGACTCTGTCCGAGCCCTTCTTCGCGAGCACCGCGGCTGCACTCGGATCGCAGGTGGTGCTGTTCGAGGCGCAACGCTCGGGTACGACCCTGGCCGCGGCGCTGTGCTACCGAAGCCACGATACGCTTTACGGTCGATTCTGGGGCTGCCACGAGGATCTGCCCGACCTGCATTTCGAGACCTGCTACTATCAGGGCATCGAATTCTGCATCCGGGAGGGTCTGGATCGGTTCGAACCGGGCGCACAAGGCGAGCACAAGATCCCGCGCGGGTTTCTGCCCGTACCCACCGCTTCGGCTCACGCCATCCTGACCCCCGGATTTCGCCCTTCCGTGGAGGATTTCTGCACGCGCGAAACCCGGATGGTGCAAATGCAGTGCGCCGATCTGATGCAACATTCGCCTTACCGGCAGGAGCGCTGAATGTCGAGGGCTGTAGCCATCATCGCATCGACATCCCTTCCGTGCCCCCTCGGCCCGCGTGCGGAACTCCGGGGGCAACGTTGAGCGGACAGTCGCGCAGGATGATCACCTGGCTGCACGCCGGTGTCGTGGGGGAACCGTTTCCGCATCCGTCCCAGGCATGGACCGACCCGAACGGGCTGCTTGCCGCCGGCGGCGATCTTTCGCTGCCACGCCTGCTGCGCGCATACCGCCAGGGTATCTTTCCCTGGTACGAAGCGGGGCAGCCGATCCTCTGGTGGAGTCCCGACCCGCGCACCGTCCTCGAACCCGGCGCACTGCGCATACCGCGCAGCCTGCGCAAATCGATTCGCAATGGCGGGTTCGAAATCAGTTTCGACCAGGACTTTGAAGCGGTCATTCGGGCCTGCGGAGCGCCGCGCGCGGGGGCATCGGGAACCTGGATCACCGTGGAGATGCGGCACGCCTATCTGCAACTGCACCGCGCGGGCTACGCCCATTCGGTCGAGGTCTGGCGCTCTGGCCAGTTGGTCGGCGGCCTGTACGGGATCTCGCTGGGCCGGCTGTTCTGTGGGGAATCCATGTTCTCGCGCGCGACCGATGCCTCGAAAGTGGGCCTCGCGTGGCTCTGTCGTCACCTCATCGCCTGGAACTGGCCATTGATCGATAGTCAGACACCAACGCCGCACATGCTCAACATGGGTGCCAGGGAGATCCCCCGCGATCGGTTCCTGGACCGGGTGGCGCAGCTGGTGGACGACGAACCCGGACCGCTGAGCTGGCAGTTCAACCCGGGACTGAACCCGCTCGACTCGGGCTGGCGGCATACGGATGGATCCTGACGCGTACGCAGGAAAGTTGGTCTGATCCCGTATGCGATGACTAAGCTTCGGTGCCAGGGAAACGGCGATCAATCCGCCAATGCGAGGCGCGAAGCCTTTGATCGCGAGCGCAGCGAATTGCACCGTTCGAGGTCCGGGTGTTATCGGTGCGGTTCGGCTGCGCCTCACGGCACCCTACGCAGGTTCTTTCACGCTTACTGCGCAGGCGCCCAATCTGCGATCGGAGACCGTCTGTAATGCCGATGAGCTGGAACCGCCTGCCCCACGTCAGGCATGCACGTCTTATCGAATGGCAGGACCGCAACGCGACTTTACCGAATGCCGATGGTCCCCTGCTGGCCTGGGGTAACGGCCGAAGCTACGGCGATGTGTGCCTGAACGACGGCGGTACTTTGCTTTTGACGCAGGGCATGGACCGACTGATCGCCTTCGACCGCACTGCCGGGATCCTGGACTGCGAGGCCGGCATGATGCTCGGCGACATTCTGCGCTGGTGTCTGCCCCAGGGCTGGATGCTTCCGGTCGTGCCAAGCACACAATGGGTGACGGTTGGCGGCGCGATCGCCAACGATATCCACGGCAAGAATCATCAAGTGGCTGGCACCTTCGGCCAGCACGTGCTCGAGATGGAACTGCTCCGTTCCGACGGCGGCCGATGGCCGACAAGCCCGGTGGAAAACGCGGACCTGTTCGCCGCAACGATCGGCGGCCTCGGATTGACTGGCCTGATCACGCGGGTGCGCCTGCAGATGATTCCAACGAGCAACGAGCTGATGCTGACCGAAGGCATCCCCTTCGACCACCTGGATGCATTCTGGGAGCTGAACGACCGAGTCGGTCCCGAGTGGCCCTACACGGTTTCATGGATCGATTGCCTCGCTCGGGGACGCAAGCTCGGCCGTGGTGTCTTCCTCGCGGGCCGTCACGCTCCGCCGCAACCTGCCGGAGTCCGTCTGCCGCAATGGCGCGATCATTCACACTCGGTTCCGTTCGATCTGCCCTTTTCCCTGCTCAACCGCCACACCGTGCGCGGCTTCAATGCGTTGTATTATCGCGCGGCGAGATCTTCGGGGCGGCGTCTGCAACACTACCAGCCCTATTTCTTCCCACTGGACGGCATCCGGAACTGGAACCGGCTCTACGGGCGCAAGGGTTTTTATCAGTACCAGTGCGTACTGCCGCACGAGCATGCCCGTGACGGCATTCGCGCCTTGCTGAGGCGCATCGCAACCAGCGGCCAGGGTTCGTTTCCGGCGGTCCTCAAGAGGTTCGGCGATATGCCCTCACCGGGCCTGCTGTCGTTTCCGCGCCCCGGTGTCACCCTTGCGCTGGACTTCTCCAACCGTGGTTCTCTCACTCACCGCCTGTTCGCCGATCTCGACGACATGGTCAGTAGCGCCGGCGGTGCCCTGTATCCGGGCAAGGACGCGCGCATGTCGGTAACCATGTTCCGTCGCGGCTTTCCGCAGTGGGAACGCTTTGCCGCCTTTGTCGACCCCGCTTTTTCCTCCACCTTCTGGCGCAGGATGAATCCATGAACGCCACACCCCGACGTATCGCGATCTTTGGTGCCACCTCGCGCATTGCCACCGAAACCGCCAGGCTTTGGCTGGCCAGAGGTGTGCACCTGGTGGTGGTGGCGCGCAATCCCGAACGCCTGCGCATGCTGGGCGACGACCTGAGCATCCGTTCCGGGGGGCTTTCAGAGGTCGATGCCGTTCCCGCCAACCTCGAAGATCTGGACGCCCTACCCGCATTGTGGACTTCGCTGGCTGCACGCTTCGACGACCTCGACGGCGTACTGATTGCTCACGGAAGCCTGCCGGACCAGGCACAGTGCGAATCCGACCCTCGCGCCATGCTGCGTGAGGTCCGGGTGAACGCCCTGAGCGCCATGGTCCTGCTGACCGCGATCGCCAACGACTTCGAAAAACGGGAACGGGGAGTGATCGGCGTCATCGGGTCGGTCGCCGGGGACCGTGGCCGCAAGAGCAGCTATGTCTATGGCGCCGCCAAGGGAATGCTGGCCGTGTTCCTGCAGGGCCTGCGCAGCCGCCTGCACGACAGCGGCGTAGCCGTGGTCACGCTGAAACCCGGATTCGTCATCACACCGATGACCCAGGATTGCGATCGCGACAGCGTCTTGTGGGCGCGTCCGGAAGTCGTGGCCAGAGGTATCGTGCGTGCGTTCGCACGCCGACGCGACGTGGTCTACCTGCCATGGTTCTGGCGCCCCATCCTCTGGGTGATCCGCATGATCCCGGAACCGGTGGCCAAACGCCTGTCGTTTTAACATGAAAGAACCCGCAGGGTGTCGTGAGGCGAAGCCGAACCACACCGAAACCACGCCGACGCTGATCCCCAGGCTCCCGGGCCCCGATCGGCTCAGTTCGCCGCGCTCATGGGCACCCTGCTCCTGTCATCGTCAGGGGCGGCGCGTATCGCCATGATCGTTGGTGTCCTGTCACAAGGGCAGGGTTTACCCGGGCGCCACGATACTGTTTAAATGAACAGTATCGTGGCGCCCGGGAGCAATTTCAGTGCCTGCCTATGCCGAACTGACCTGTTACAGCAACTTCACCTTCCTCCGTGGCGCCTCGCACCCGGAAGAACTGGTGCGGCAGGCAGCCCGACTCGGCTACCGTGCACTTGCGATCACCGACGAATGTTCGCTCGCGGGCGTGATCCGGGCTCACCAGGCGGCCGAGGAAACCGGCCTCCACTTGATTATCGGCACGGACCTGCATCTCCATGACGGGCCGCGATTGACCCTGTTGGCCCGTTCGCTGGCCGGCTACCAGACCTTGTGCCGTCTGATCACCCATGCCCGCAGAGCAGCCCACAAGGGAAAGTACCGCCTCGGAACAGAAGACCTGCTGCGGCCCGAGTGGGCCGGCCTGCCCGACTGTGAGGTGCTGTGGCGTTTCGGATCGGACCATGACGGGAGGAAAACAGGAACTGCGTTCCCCGCCGACACCGACCCCGGCGAAGCATCTGCCGGGAATGACCGGCACTGGGCGCAGTGGCTTTGTCATGCGGTCGCGCCGGAACGGATGCACATTGCAATCGCACTGACACGTAGCCCCGATGACGCAGCGTTGCGGGTGCGCGCCGCACGGCTCGGCGCATCCACCGGGATCCCGGTCGTCGCCTGCGGAGATGTGCATATGCACGTGCGCGGGCGCCGCGCGCTGCAGGACGTACTCACCGCGCTGCACCTGAAATCGACCGTCGCAGAAGCGGCACCGGTACTGTTCCCGAACGGAGAGCGCTGTCTGCGCCCGGAGGATGAACTCGCCCGGCTGTACCCACCGCAATGGCTGGCGGAAACACTGCGAATCGCCGGGCGTTGCCGCTTTCGAATCGATGAGGTTCGTTACCAGTACCCCACCGATGCAATCCCCGTCGGCGAACGCCCCGGTGTCTGGCTGCGTCGTCTGGTCGAACAGGGTTGCCAGGAGCGATGGCCCGAAGGGATACCGGAAAAGGTGCGCAAGCAGGTCGAACATGAACTCGCGATCATTGCCAGCCTCGGCTACGAGCCCTATTTCCTGACCGTGCACGACATCGTCCGCTTCGCCCGCGGACGCGGCATCCTGTGCCAGGGCCGGGGCTCGGCCGCGAACTCGGCGGTCTGCTATGCACTCGGGATTACCGCGGTGGATCCCGCACGTTCCAGCATGCTGTTCGAACGCTTCATCTCGCCCGAACGCAACGAACCGCCGGACATCGATGTGGATTTCGAGCACGAGCGGCGCGAGGAAGTGATCCAGTACATTTACCGCCGCTATGGGCGCGAGCGGGCCGCGCTGACCGCGACCGTGATCCGCTACCGGCGGCGCAGCGCACTGCGCGATGTCGGGCGAGCCCTGGGAGTCAGCCGCGCACGCATTGATGCGCTGACCGCGAACATGGCCTGGTGGGACGAGGGCATTCCCCCCGAGCGCCTGTGCGAGGCAGGACTCGATCCGGATGGACCATTGGCCCGGCAATGGCAGACGTTGGCACGAATACTGGTCGGCTTTCCTCGACATTTGTCGCAACATACCGGCGGCTTCGTGATCGCTGCCGGACGTCTGGATGAACTGGTCCCGATCGAGAACGCTGCGATGGCTGAGCGCACCGTGATCCAATGGGACAAGGACGACCTCGACATGCTGGGGTTGCTGAAGATCGACATCCTGGCACTGGGCATGCTTTCCTGCCTGCGCCGCTGTCTGGAGCTGCTGGCCCTCCACCGCGGCCGACACTGGGGGCTGGCCGATGTCCCGGCCGAGGATCCGGCGGTCTACGCGATGCTGCAGCGGGCGGACACCGTCGGTGTGTTCCAGATCGAATCGCGCGCACAGATGAGCATGCTGCCACGGCTGAAACCGAAGACCTTCTACGACCTGGTGATCGAGATCGCGATCGTCCGGCCCGGCCCGATCCAGGGCCAGATGGTGCACCCCTACCTGCGCCGGCGGCAGGCCCGCGAACCCGTCAGTTACCCGGGACCGGATGTGAAACGGGTGCTGGAGCGCACGCTGGGGATACCCATCTTCCAGGAGCAGGTCATCGAACTCGCGATGGTCGCTGCCGGCTTCAGTGCGGGCGAAGCGGATGGACTGCGTCGTGCGATCGGTGCCTGGCGCCGCACCGGAAATCTCGCCAGGTACCGGGAACGACTGGTGACGGGCATGCTCCAGCGCGGATATCCGGAAGCCTTCGCGGAGCAGATCTATCAGCAGATTCTCGGCTTTGGCGAATACGGTTTTCCGGAATCGCACTCCGCAAGCTTTGCCCTGATCAGCTACGTCTCCGCCTGGTTCAAATGCCGGGAACCGGCGATTTTTGCCTGCGCGCTGTTGAACAGCCAGCCAATGGGCTTCTATGCCCCGGCCCAGATCATCGCCGATGCGCGTCGGCATGGGGTCGAGGTTCGACCGGTGGCTGTAACGGCAAGCGAACGGAACTGCAGCATCGAGTCCGTTCCGGGTCGGAACGGTCGCGGCGGATTTGCGCTACGGTTGGGCCTGTCGATGGTGCGTGGTTTGCACGAAGAGAGCGCTGCACGGATTGTCGCGAAACGCGCCGACGCCCCGTTTCGCGACATCGCGGACCTGGTCTCGCGTGCAGCTCTGGATCGCGGTCAGGCCGCCTGCCTTGCACGGGCTGCGGCGCTGGCAGGGCTGATCGGACACCGGCATCAGGCGCACTGGGCCACTCAGGCAGTGGAGCCACCATTACCCCTGTTTCCCCGATCCGAAGCGACCGGAAAGGATGCACTGCCACTACTTCCAACCCCGACGGTCGCGACCGACCTGGTGCAGGACTATGCCGGTACCGGGCTGACGCTGGGGCCACATCCATTGTCCTTGCTGCGCAGCCACGACGACTTCACCGATCTGCCCACCGCCGAAGCACTGATCGCTGCAGGACCGCGCCGCTCGGTACGCTATGCGGGCCTGGTCATCACCAGACAGCGGCCCGGCTCTGCCAAGGGCACGGTGTTCCTGACTCTGGAGGATGAATCCGGTACGCTGAATGTGATCGTCTGGCCCACCCTGGTCGAACGGGCGCGTTCCGCAGTAATCCGTGCAACACTGCTGGAGGTGACTGGAGAACTCCAGCAGGAGGACGGCGTCACCCACCTGATCGCGAAACAGTTGCGCGACCGCAGTGTCTGGCTGGGCGAACTGACCGTCCGTTCCCGGGACTTCGGATGAAGTATCCGGACCGGGCACCGGATCGCAGCCGGGGGCAGCTCCTTCAACGGGCTGAAACGCCCCACGCGGCGCCAGCGGCGCGGAGCATTCCGGGCAGAACCGATCAGATGAACAGACAGATATCCGATTCGCCGGCAAACTCGAAGAAGGCCGCGGCTCCCGCATATTCGACGCCATCGATGAATTCGGCCGTATCCATCTCGAACAGATCGACCGTCATCTGGCAGGCAATCATCCGAACTTCAGCCTCAAGGCAAAGATCCCGCAGATCTTCCAGGCTGGCCACGCCCTTGGCCTTCATTTTCTGCTTCATCATCACCGTCATCATTTTCTGCATACCCGGCAGAGCCTGCAGCAGAACGGGAACGGGCATCGGCATTGGCATGCCCGGATTCCCCAATGAACTGACCTGGAGATCCAGCTTCTTCTTCAGCAGTTGCAGACCGTAGAAGGTGAAGAAGACTTCCACCTCATAGCCGAGCGCAGCCGCCGTTGATGCGAGAATGAATGGAGGGTAGCCCCAATCCAGGCTGCCCTTGGTCGCGATGATTGCAAGTTTCTTGGTGTCGCTCATAGTCACTATCCCCAACGAAGTCGATTTACGGCGTCGCCGCCTGTTGCAGCCGAACGCCACGGGAGCTTTCCATACCACCGGCCCGATCGTATTGCATCCGGCGCGGTTCGGATCAAACCTTTTTCCACAACTGCTTCAACGGTAACCACGCCCGATGGTTACCGCCGTTTCCCTACCATCCTCCGCACAGGGCACGGCACTTTCCGTGGCTTCCATCATTGGTGCCAGGCACTCGCACCGCGAGAAAACCGGCAACCGACCGCTTCTTCAGACATCCTTGCCCGACGGACTCTGCAATTGCCGATCCTTCTGCCAGTCACGAACCAACGCACAACCAGCACAAACACCGAGCGCAGCGAGACTGGCCCATACTGAAACGGGGACCAGAATCATCGCCAGAACAAACATGATCCATGCCAGAATTGTCATTGCACTCCCCCCGCAAGCGCAGCCAGCCGCCCACGAAACCAATTATTCGATCGTAAAGTGTAACCTGCCGTCCAGTTCCGCGACAGTCCAATCCTTCGTGTGCCGTGAGACGCACGCCACACCGTACCGAAGCATTCGCTAATCTGCGAGTCTCGACCGGCGCAACTCACTGTGTTCATTCGTACCCTCGGGCCGCCCGGATCGTGCGAATCGCGATACTCACCATCCAGGTTTCCACGCCGGCACCGAGAGGCCCAGGTCGGATGACTATCCGCGCACACTCTGATCGGATTCGGCACCGGTGTTCCCACGGTCTTCACTCATTCCATTGGACGCCGCACTCGCGGTGCGCGTCTCGTTTTCGCCAGCCGTCTGCCCGGATTTCAACCCAGCGTCCATGAACTGATTGTTGAGGCGCTGGATATAGGCTTCCACACGATCCCGCAGCGCGTGCAGCTGGCGTATCGAGCCGCGACCAAGGCCGGTCGGGGACTGGCGGAAAATGGAACGCCAGAACACGGTATTCTTCATGAAGGCAGCCCGCCAGTTACCCGAGGCCGTCTCATCCGGAAGGCTCTGCGCGACGCGCCGAGCCACCCAGTTCCGATTCAGGAAGTGAATGGCCAGCAGGATGAGCACCACTGCCACCGCCCCTGCCCCCGATCTGACCGGGCCCTCCTGAATCGCACTCAGCAACGGGCCAAAGCCGCCGGCCATCGCTTGTGCGCCGTAGACCACGATGGCAAGCACCACCGCCATCATCAGGAAATCCGCCTGCAACACGCGTCGACGCCAGCGTGCCAATGCACCCTTCAATGCCGGGAGCGCATCCATTTCAATCGCCTCGGCGATAGCCTGCATCGCGCCCACGATACGGTACGACCGCGAGGAACTGATCTCGCTGATCTTCGCATGGATTTCCTCCCGATCGCGGGCCGCCTTGTATTCGTAACGTGCCCGAACCTTTTCGTCTCCGATCTCGACCGCCGCACCCGTGTTGTACAGACAGTAGAAACGCCCGGTCGCGTTGCCCTGGCGCACCACCGCACGCTGCCACGCGGAAACGACCTCTTCGAGATTGTCCTCGCGCCACGTGGTATCGATCTGGTTCAGCACGAAGACGAGCTTCGTGAAATCATTGCGTGCGGCCACCCGGTTCACGAGATGTTCGAGCGTATCGCGCATCGCACCGGGTTCCGGATGGCGGGCATCGAAAAAGACCAGGACAAGGTCTGAGAGATCGATGATGTGGTCCGTCAACTGCAGGATCGTGGCACGCTGCTCATCTGCGTCGAACCCGGGTGAGTCGATCAGGATACGGCCTCGCAACCGTTCGGACTTGATCGTCTTCATCGCCAGGAAGTGATCCACCGTGCGGCCACCGCCGTCGCTCAGGCGTTCGATCTCGCTGCTCACCCTGTAGAACGGAAAGCGCGGGTCGCCATCGAGCGCCAGGCCCGGCAATTCCTTGACGTTCTCGCTGGCGCCATAGCTGATCACCGTGAACCGGTCATCCACTGCCTGACTGCCACTACGCTGGACGGTCGCTCCGATATACTCGTTGATGAACGTCGATTTGCCAGCGGAGAAGGTCCCCAGAACCGCGATCATCGGCCACCAGGATATGGTGAATGCGTAGGATTCTTCCTCCGGGTCCAGAAACCCGGCGGCATAGCCAAGCCGGTCCAAGGCGCCGAAGGACTCCACGACCCCTTCCAGGGCCGGATTTTCCTCCGACAGACGATCGCTCAGCAGGGTCAGTTGCTGGTTCACTCGGTTGCCAGGACGGTTGAACATGCTTACTCCATGGTTGCGGATTGAGGCGACACCGGGTCAGCGTCCGCCTTGCTGCGGAAAATACGGCGCGGGAGACCCCGGGAAAGGACCCTGATTACCGTTGAAGGGATTGAAACTGTTCATCATGCCCAGCGGACCGGACACATTCCGGTTGAGGCTCCACATGTCGCGCTGCATGTTCAATGTCGATCCAGCCATGGTTGTCGTATCCGTGGCCATCGAACGGATGTTGATGTTCATGCTGCTGATGTCGCGCGTCATGGAACCGATATTCCGGTTCATCGACAGCATGTTGTCGTTGATCGACACCATGCGTTCGTCGATGTCCCCCATCTTGCGGGCCATCACCGCCATCTCCCGATCGATGGTCCGGGTCATTGCCGACATTTCTATCGCCAGCCGGCTGACGTCGCGGGTGAGACTGGTAATCAGCCAGAAACCGTATACAGCAAGGACCACGAAGGCCACCAGTGACGAATAGACGATCAGCTGCAAACGCCGTGATCGAACATCGTATTCATCCGAGTCCAGATGGCGCGCATCATTGTGTTCGTTGAAATTGCTCATTATTCACGTCCAGCCAAGAAAAATTTTCGTACGCCCCTCAGGCAACCATCAGATACTGATTCCGGCCGCTCGATCCACCATCTCGCGCAACGTGTCCTGAAGACCCAACGCACGTTCCTGCAGCGCCAGCGGCAACGGCCTGCCACCATGAATCACAAAATCGAGATTGGGGCTCATCAGCCACAGCCTACCCCGCTCGTCCTGATACAGAATCACGCGGCACGGTAGAAAAGCCGCCATGGCGGGATTGAGTGCCATCAAATCCGTCGCGAGGTCCGGATCACAGAACAGGTAGGCATTGAGCAGGGGAAAGCTGCGCCCCGCTCGGGCAAGGACCTCCCGCTGAACATGGAGCGTACCTAACGAATGCACTCCAAGCTCCGCCGCCGCCTCCTCCAGATGTTTCTCGATCTCGGCAATGGATCGCTGGGCAACGACCTGGCGTTGGTAGACCATTGCCGCCATCGGATCCCCGGTTTCCAGAATCGTCCGGGCCATATTGGCGTACACGCCGAGGGCCACGTCGTCCAGGCTGCGGGCCTTGTTGACATAGGGCTCAAATGCCAGGATGACCACCGCCATGACGATCAGCGAGGCAGCCCCCACCAGTGCGAGCAGATTGCGCAACAGCCTCATTTTGCGCCCCGGGAATCATGGAGGGCCTCAACCCGCAGGGACAGGCAGAGTTGTGGCCTGAAGCATGGAGGCACGGCATCTCGCTGGCATAGGACAACAGAGCGCTATTCTACCTGAATTGCTCGAGGTGTGAGCGCCCATCCGGATGGTAGCGATCATAGACGGAGGCGAGGCGCCGCAGCATGGCACTTCGCTCCTTGGCCGGCAGCGTCTGGATCGCCGCGTCGTAGGCGGCAAGTGCAGCCGGGAAATTCCTGGCCATGAAATGGTAGTTGCCCATCTCGCCATAAAGGTCTGCCAGCCCCGGCGTTGTTGAAGGCAGTTCCCGCAAGTCCTGAGCCATTGCCTCCGCCGCTGCGTTCGGACCCCGGCTTCGGGCCAGCGAGCGAGCGCGCGCGAGCACTTCCGCCTGGCGCTCGGTCGATCCGGTATCAGCGACAGGATCAGGAGACGTTTCCGCCACCGGCGCAGCCGCCGATTCTCCGTCCTCCCCCTCGCTCTCTGCGACTGCCGCCGGTTCCTTCCGGCTATCCCGAACCTCCACCTCGGTGCCGGCATCTGCGCGAACCGGGGTACCGTTCGTCGCAACGGGGGTGTCCGACCCCGACCGCGCCAGATCCTCCGATGCCGGAGCCGGTTCGGGCCCGGCGTCTTTCTCGGTCACCGCACTCTTGGCATCCGCAGCTTTCCGAGAGAGTGTCGTCGAGTCGCTTGCAGCAACCGGCACTACCTCCTCGGTCGGTCGATCAATGTCTTCCTCCGATCCCGATCCGGCGGCGGTCTTCCGCTGTGCGGTCGGGTTGCGGGGAGGCGCGTCATGGGCCGAGGTACCGGTGTCCATCGCAGCGGAGTCAGATAGCGATGCCAGATCCGGGTCGGCTGCTGTGACCACTTCATCCACCGAGTCACCTGAAGCAGATGGAGTCGACTCCGACTGCAGCGCCGGTTCGGCGACTTCAGCCGCACGTGCCGACTCAGCGGGTGCATCCTCGGCCGATGGGGGCCCGCCGGCGAGCCAGTCACGATTCGCCCATGCGATCACCCAGAGGACAATGACGAGGAAAATCCAGTATTTACGCAAAAAGGTGCGCGCTGCAGCCATGGTTCACCTTGGAGTTCTTGATGATTGCGGTAGATGGGGACCGTGGACTTATCGGCGATTCTTCCGAAAAATGGTCTTGGCCAGCTCATCGAGTTCGAGAGCGGCCTTACCGCGACGCTCCAGTTCCTGAACCGACAGCCCCTCGCTGAACGAGCGTCGGAAGGCCATGCGTTGACGGAGGCGCGGGCGCAGTGCCCGGATACCTTCGATCATTCCGAGAGCACCAAAGGCTTCGTCAGACTCACGCACCGCCTGGTGTGTGTCCGCTCGGTTGATGAAGCCCATGATTTCGGGTTTGGAGCGATCGCCACGCAACTCCACGATCTTCTTCACGAAACGTTGCGTCGACCATACGTCCGCCTGACTGGGGGGGACGGGGATGACGACCTGATCGGCAGCGAGGATCGCCGCATACATCGTGCCGAGGTCGGAGGGCCCGACGTCGACAATGATGTCCTGATAGGCGTCTCCGGCCTTCATCGCCTCATCGAGGCTTTGGGAGAGTTCCAGAACGGGGGTATACCCTTCCTCCTCGCGAACGCGCACGACATCCGTCAGTGTCGCCTGCGGGTCGAGATCGACCACGAGAACCTTGCGCTTGTTTGCGAGTGCCCACAGGGCCAGATTGAATGCGACCGTGCTTTTTCCGGTACCGCCTTTCAAATTGCCGATGACTGTCAGCATCCGGAGCCTCAAGGCAAGGGGTTGAGGAAGTCCTGCCCGGCGCAAGCCGGACAGGCTTTCACTTGCGTTGGCTTACCAACGCGGGCCGTAGCCGTAGCCAGGGCCGTATCCGCCGTAGCCGGGCTGGCCGTAGCCATAGCCGGAACCATCACCGCGACCATAGCCGTGGCCCCGGCTTGCGCCACGCCCTGACATGCCGAAATCCATGTCGTTGAACATGTCGCCCATGCCGAACATGTCACCCATG
This sequence comes from Thioalkalivibrio nitratireducens, assembly GCA_011390385.1. The sequence goes on from JAABSN010000012.1 coordinate 20,306, forward strand.
CCGCGTCCATAGCCTGGACCGTAGCCACCATAGCCCGGCGCATAACCGGGGCCATAGCCCGGGCCACCCCAGCCTGGACCGCCCCACTGCGCCGACGCGAGCATCGGTGCTGCGGACAGCGCAGCGACAGAAGCGGCCATAACGAATGCCTTGACGAACTTGCTCATGAAAACCTCCAATGGAGTGTTGTGCCCTCTTTAGAATTACGCACTGGCCATGAGGGCTACCGACCTGTGCGCATTGTGTATTCAGTACGGCATCCCGAACATGGGTATGCCTGACGACGAGCCATAAAGCGGGGAAAGCAGCCCCGGCGTCGTCAGACCGGTTCCGGGAAACAGCATACCACTACCCAGATAGCTGCTATAGGGAGAAAGTCCCGGGTAGGTCAAACCGGGAACGCCATAGATCCCGGACGACCCGGGAACCGAACCATAGCCATAAGGATCGGGGGCGGCCCGACCCAGCGCATCAGGCGCGGCCCTGATCTCTCCTGTCGGAGGATACCGCGAAGCGTCGCCGTACCCTGGCTGGACGAAGTCTCCAGGATTGGAAGAACGCCTTCGCCGCTCGTCCACCGGATCATAGTCCCGAGGCGCGAAACGGCCGTCGGAATACGGGCGCAACTCCAGAGCCGGTGCCCGCTGCTCGGGCGTAGCCCAGGGGTTGCCGCGGTCACGGGCCTCAAGACCACCCATCGGGGCGTTGCCCAATACCACGCCGAGCAATAGCACCCAGCCCGATATCCGCCCGGGAAGTCGTTCGCTGGCCAACCGGTTCATGGTCCCGGGCCAACCTCCAGCACGTGGGTTCCCTGGCGATGGCTGCCCACGGCGGGAGGGTATCCCTGCTTACTCGGCCGAACCTTGTTCAGCGTTCGCCGGGGCGTCGTAGCGGGTTTCCATGGCCTGCCGCCGTTCTTCCATCATTTTCTCCATCGCTTCCCGCTGCTTTTCCATTTCGGCCATGTAGGCTTCGCGGCCGGCTTCCATCGCCTTTTCGCGGGCCTCACGCATTTCTTCGATCTCCTGCATCTGCTTCTCGCGCTCGGCCATCATCTCCTTCATGCGCTCTTCACGCTCGGCCATGGCCTGCTTGATTTCCTCGGGCATCTCGGCCATATAGGCGGCACGGGCCGCCTCCATCGCCTTCATGCGCGCCTCGCGCATCGCCTCCATCTCTTCCATGCGCTCCGCCCGCTGCGCTTCCATGGCCTTCATGCGCTCTTCACGCTCAGCCTCCATCGCCTTCATGCGCTCTTCACGCTCGGCCATGGCCGCCTTCATTTCCTCGGACATTTCCGGCATCTGTCCGCGCTGCCCCTCGCGGACCCACGGCGGCGGTTCAAAGGCAGGCGCCTGCCGGTCCATGAACTCCGGGCGCTGCGGCATGCCATAGCCCTGCGGCATCCCGTAGCCGTGGCGCGGCGCGTATCCGCCGTCAGGCCGACCATACCCGTAGGCCATCGGCCCGTGGCCGAAGCCAGGGGCGCCATAGGTCTGCCCCGATGCGCCCTCGTTTGCCTGCACGGCGCCAGTCAGCGCCAGCGTGGCGGCCACAGCGAGGGCCGTCAGCGAAAACTTGCCAAAACGATTGCTCGAATCTTGCTTCATGAGTATGTCTCCTGATTTTAAAGTTTTTTCGGTTATCTTACTTCTTGCGCCTACTTCAAACGAATGCCGCGGCGCCGACGGGTATTGCTGGTTGTTGCCCCGGCTGCCCCGGACTCTTCCCCCAGTCCGACTTTGGCATCGACCGCACGGCTTCCTTTTCCAGACTGCGCCGCAGGTTCAGGCGCAACTGTTGACCCCTCTCCTGCGGATTCCTTCTTTTGCTCCCGGGTGCGAGAGGGTGTTTCACCGCCCGCTTTCGCGGGCCGAGTTGCCTGCGTGGAACGCCGAGGCACATTGCTGTCATCGTTTCCAGCGGCGTCCGATTGCGTGGCACGGGCTTTCGACCGCGCCTGAGGCTTTTCGCCGTCACCTGACGGTACCGAAGAGCCAACGGGAGCATTCTTGGACGCACCGGAAACCTCGCCAGATCCAGACCCCGGCTCCGACGGTCCACCCGTCGTACCACCACCGGCTCCCGGGCTCGGGGAGCCCGGTCCACCGGGACCACCTGTGCCAGGACCCGGTGGTCCATCGGAGCCACCTCCGATCAAGCGCAGAATGAGCCGCGCCAATGCGCGCAGCAACTGCACAACGCCCTCGACAATACTGGCGATCAAGGATTTCAGGTAAAGCCACGCAAGACCGAGCCCCCGGGAAAGAGGACCATCGGCCGGCGCGGTCATCTTCCGTGGCTTTCCGGGCACGTTCTCGTCTGCAGCGGGCTCGCCGTACTCGGGACCCATCGCTGCAAGGGTGCCGTCACCCCCGGTATCCCCTTCCGCATGATCGAGACCCTCAAAGGTCTTGCGAGCACTGATGCAACCCAGCGGGATGACCAACAAGGTAAGCAGCGTGGCGACGATCGTGCCAAACATCAGGGATACCGCCATTCCCTGGAAGATCGGGTCGAACAGGATCACGCTGGAGCCGGCGAGCAGCGCAAAAGCCGTGATCAGGATTGGCCGGGTACGTGCCTGGCAAGCGTTGATCATCGCCTGCATCAGGTCCTCGCCCTCGGCCACCTGGTGTCTCGCAAAATCCACAAGAAGTATCGAGTTGCGGACGATAATGCCCGCCAGCGCGATGAAGCCGATCATCGACGTCGCGGTAAACTCAGCTCCGAGTATCCAATGCCCGGGGATAATCCCGATCAGGGTCAACGGAATGGGCGCCATCACGATCGCGGGCAGGAGAAAGTTACCGAACTCCCAGACCACGAGCATGTAAATGAGCACCAGCGCAATGGCGAATGCGATGCCCATGTCCCGGAAGGTTTCGTAGGTAACGGTCCACTCTCCCGCCCACTCGAACGCCACGGAACCGTCATTAGGTGGCGGAGCCACCCAGTACGACTGGAGTTCCCCGCCTCCGGGCAGCGAATAATCCTCGATTTGCTGTTCCACTTCCAGCATGCCGTAAATGGGCGCCGCCAATCTCCCGACCGTTTCGGCCGTCACATATTCAACCGGTCTCAGATTCTTGTGGAAAATGGGCTCATCCTGCGGCATGCGCACGAATTCACCCAATTCCGAAAGCGGTACGGAGCCGCCCGCCATCGTCGGCACCGGGAGCAGGAGCAGGTTCTGGACATTCGACCTTGCCACAAGCGGCAGGCGCAGTCGGATCATATGCGGCTCGACCAGCGAACGCGCCTTTACATCTCCCAGCAGTTGCCCTCCAACCGCTGACTCCAACGTCCGATTCACTGCGTCGACGGTTACGCCACGCCGAAGAGCCTTGTCGCGCTCGACATTGAAATGCCACACGTCGTATGGCGCTTGCAGAAAGCTGTCTACGTCGTCCAGGTGCGGAGCGTTGTCGAACATGCGCTCCATGTCCAAAGCCACCTGTCGCCTGACTTCGGCGTCGGGTCCATAGATCTCGGCCACCACGGACTGGAGGACTGGAGGGCCGGGCGGCATCTCGACCACCTGAATCCGGGCGCCGGCCGCCTCGGCCAGCGGGGCCACCAGTGCGCGTGCCTCGACAGCGATATCGTGGCTGGTCCGTTTGCGGTCACCCTTGTCCAGCAACTGCACCTGGATATCAGCCTGCCAGGGCTCCTGGCGAAGATAATAGTGCCGAACCAGGCCATTGAAGTTGAAGGGCGAGGCGGTGCCGACATAGGCCTGGACGGCGGTCACCTCGGGCAATTCACGAAGAACCATCGCAAGTTCATGGGTGAGGGTCGCGGTTTTCGGCAGCGCGGTCCCCTCGGGGAAATTGATCACCACGTTGAATTCGGGCTTGTTGTCGAGCGGCAACATCTTCACCGACACATCCTTGGTGAAAAAGAGCATCACGGTCAGGAAGAAGACGACCAGGATTCCGATCAGGAAACCCCAGCCGTAGGTCCGATTGTTCACCAGGCCGGGGATGGCCTTGGCGAACAAGCGCCCCATCATCTCGTTCTGCTTGTGCTCCTTCTCTTCGGCACGCTGCAGATATTCCATCGTCGGCCGCAGGCGCCAGGCCAGCCAGGGAGTGAACAGGAATGCTGCAACCAGCGAGAACAGCATCGCAACCGAACCCAAGGCCGGAATCGGTTGCATGTACGGCCCCATCATTCCGGTCACGAAGCCCATTGGGAGCAGAGCCGCGATCACTGTGAATGTGGCAAGGATAGTTGGGTTGCCCACCTCGGCAACGGCATCCACCGTGGTTTCGGTATCGACACCCCGCTTCATCAGCCATCGCCGATAGATGTTTTCCACCACAACGATCGCGTCGTCGACCAGAATGCCAATGGCGAAGATCAGCGCGAACAGGCTGACCCGGTCGATCGTATAGCCCATCAACCAGGCGCTGAATATGGTGAACAGGAGCACGACGGGGATCACGATCAGCACGACCAGCGCCGCGCGCAGGCCGAGGAAGATGAACACCAGAACGGTCACGGCCGCGGTAGCGATGAAGAGCTTGAACATCAACTCATTCACCTTGGCGTTGGCCGTCTCCCCGTAGTTGCGGGTCACCGAGACTTCGACGTTGTCGGGGATGACCTGGCCTTTCAGCAGTTCCAGCCGTTCCAGTATGCCGTTGGCCACCGCAACACCATTCGAACCCTCCTTCTTGGCAATCGCGATGGTGACCGCTGCGGCACCCTCCGGAGCAGCGTCCGCCTGTCCGCCAGCGACACCGGTGTAGTAGCGGACGAAGCGGTCAACCGGGCCGGGACCATAGATCACTTCCGCAACATCACGGACATAGATGGGGCGACCTTCGTCGACCGTGATCAACAGACGTCCGATATCCTGGGCATCGCGCAGGAACGAACCCGTATAGATGGGCGTATCGTTCGGCCCGACCTCTATGGTTCCGGCGGTAAGCTCGGAGTTGGCTCCCTGCACCGCCTGCGCGATCTGCTGCATGGTCACGTTGTGCCCGGCGAGCCGCTCGGGCATCACTTCGATCCGGACCATCTCCTCACGGCCACTGACCACGAAGCTCTGGCTGGTATTGGGCACCTCGTTCAGGTATTGCAGCGAATCCAGCGCGATCTGCCGCAGCATCGCGTCATCGAGATCGTGCGACCAGAGCGTGAGGGTCACCGTGGGAACGTCATCCACACCCTTGGGTTTCACCATCGGCTCGGATACGCCAGGCGCCATCAGATCCCGGTTCGATGTGAGCTTGTCATGCACCTTGACGATGGATGACTCCATCTCTTCACCCACGTCGAACTGCACCGTGACCATTGCCTGACCACGATGAGAGACGCTGTACACGTTGTCGACGCCGGATATCTCACTCATCAGGCGCTCGAGCGGTCGCGCAACGAGGCTGGCCACCTGCTCCGAGGGCACTCCCGGGTACTGGACAAAGATGTCCACCATCGGGACAGAGATCTGCGGATCCTCCTGGCGGGGTGTGATCACCAGACCCAGAATACCGATCCCCAGCGTAGCCAACAGAAGCAGGGGTGACAAAGGCGAGTGGATAAAGGTCTGCGCCATCCTCCCGGCCAACCCGAGATCCTTGGCAGGGACGTCGTCACCTACGGCATGCTGATTGTTATGCTCGGACATGGCTGTTTTTCAGTCTCTTTTCTTGGTATCCCTGCGCGCACGACCGAGGCTTCTCGCCGCGGTGTGACCCTGGGCTGAGAACATCCCCTGCGGACCTACCGGAAGCGCGGCCCGCTGGGACGTGGGGCATAGTTGCTGTCCACGCGATCGCCGGAACGTACGTTGGCATCCGGATCGTCCAGAATGCGCTCCCCCGCCTCCAGCCCGGAAAGCACGGTGACCATGTCGCCCTGCACCGCACCCAGCCGCACCATCCGCACCCGGGTCGTGCCGTCCCCATCGACAACAGCCACCCGCGGCAGGGCGCCCCCCGGTACGATCGCGGATAGAGGAATGCGAACGACCCCCCGCGCCGTATCGGCACCCGGGAGATGCACATCCGCATACATTCCGGGCCCGCCGGGAACGCCACGCGGCAGATCGAACTTGACCGTCACGGTGTGGCGCTGCGGATCGGCGATCGGAAAGATCTGGGCGACACGGGCATCGACTTCGGTCTTGCCGACGTCGAGGGTCACCCGGACCATGTCCCCCACCGAAAGACGGCCGACCAGCCGTGCCGGGATGTCTGCCTCCACACGCAGGAATTCGACGTGTCCGAAGGTGACCAGAGGATGCCCAGGCTGAACCGTATCGCCTTCCTCCACGTGCTTGCGCATGATCAGCCCCGAGAAAGGCGCTACCGAGCGCGTGTCACGAATCGCCGAATCGAGTTCTTCCAGGCGCGAACGCGCCTGGTGCCAGCGCGAGGTCGCCTGGTCGATCCCGACCTGACGCGAGAAGAGATCGGCATGGCGTTCGACCGATGGATCGCCGAGGCCGGCCATGGAGCCCGCCGGTCGGGTAATCAACTGGTCGAACATCGACGGGATCCCCATGCCCGGCATCTGGCCGATATCCCGGCTTCGGGGCGCCGCGATTTCGCGGCCGTATTGCATCTGGGCTTCGCGTAACGCCGCCTCCGCAGAACGCAGCTCCGCGATCGCGGCCTGGCGCTGCGCGGCCAAACGTTCATCGCTGATCGCGACCAGCACCTCATCCCGATCGAAATAGTCCCCCTCTGCGCCGGCGACCAGTGTGACCCGACCACCGATCTGCGCGGTCAGCGTCACTTCGCGGAACGGCACCACCGTACCGCTGATGGTTTGATCACCCGCGGTCGCGGCCTCCACCGTGATGACCCTGCCAAACTGGGCCAACGCGGTACCGGCAAACATCAGGAGTGCTGCAGACACGGCAGCCAGGAGTGCTCTGGTTGGAGTCATGGTCATCTTCATGTCGTAGATTCAAAGTGAAGGCGCTGACGAATCTGTCCGCAGACTGAACAACACCCCGGTACAGGCATCCGACCCGAAAACTCCCTCTTTTTACCACAACCTGCAATCCAAGTGTGCTCGTTGCGCAGTTGCGAAGAGCCGAGAGGGAGAGCAATTCCTGGACTCGAGCAACGACCATACGGCATGCGCCCGCGACCGCCAAAGCCTGCTTCCTGCGGTTGCCCATCGTTGCAACAGGCGTTCCTGCAGGTGCAGCCAGATCGGTCCGAATGCGCTGTACCGCCAGAATGCCACGGAACGCAGTAATGCAGAGCCTCATCTGGCAGTGTTGCAACAGCCCTGGCAAACTGTTGCACACACAATCCGGATCCCGTGGCAATGCACTTGGAAGCGCTTGTCGAGCTGTTCAATAGCCTCATCCAGCAGAACCGTGACGCGGTTTTGGTGATCGATGATCGGGACCGCATTGTCACACACAATGCAGCCCTTGTTGAACTGCTCGGGCAACCCCGAGGCACCCGTTTCGACTCGGCCCTGCGCCTCGGCCCCATCAACCTGCAACGCTTGCTGGTGCGCGCCGCCATTGCCGCCGGTCAACAGGACGTTGTCGGGCGTGCGCGCTGGGAGGCACTCGATTTCGGGGCGGTACTGGAAATTCACAAACCGCCCAAGGCGGTGCGTATCACGAGCACTCCACTTCCTCTGATGGAACAGGAGCGTCCGCTTCGTCTCGTGACCATAGCGGCCGACCCCGCCGCAGGCATCACCGCAATCGATCCCCAGGGGCCAACGCCGAAATCGCCATTGCAGTCCGCGGACCCACACTGCCGGGAACAGCTTGATCAGGCACGCAGAGCAGTTGCGACCGGGCAGCGCCTGCTCCTGCTCGGAGAGACGGGTACCGGCAAGACCTTGATTGCGCGGACGCTCCACCTGTACGGACAGCGCGGCAGCGGTCCACTGATTGACGTCCACTGTGCTGCGCTCCCGGAATTCACGCTGGAATCGGAACTCTTCGGACATGCCCGCGGTGCGTTCCCCGGTGCCAGTGCAGAGCGCGAAGGACGGATCGAGGCGGCTGCCGGAGGCACGCTGGTGCTGGATGAAATCGGCGCCATGTCTCCGCATCTGCAGGCTGTCCTGCAGCGCGTGCTGGGCGAAGGTCGCTTCGAGCGGGTCGGTGAAAACCGGACCCGGAAACTGGGGGCAAACATCATTTCCACCGCCGGTACGGACCTTCACCAGCGCTTGGCAGACGGGCGGTTTCGTTCCGACCTCTTCTACCGGCTTGCAGCCGTCAGCGTGCGCCTGCCGCCCCTGCGCGAAAGACCGGCTGATCTCGACTCAATCGTGGAAACCTGGGCCGCGAAACACCGCATTGCGATCACCGCTGCCGGGCAACAACGCCTTCGGCAGCATCCTTGGCCCGGAAACTTCCGGGAATTGCACCACCTGCTCGAAGCCCTGCGCCTGCGGTCCCCAGCCGGCAGCACGCTGACTGAAAGCGAGATCAGCCAAAGCCTGTCGGGTCCGGAACATGAACCGATCGCGAACATCCCTCCAGGGTCAGGCCGAAATCCGGTACAGGCACCCCCACCTTTCTCTCCGGAAGAGGAACGTGAGCGCGAAACGCTGCGTGCTGCGCTTGCAGCGCACGACGGCAATCGTTCACTGGCGGCCCAAAGCCTGGGGATCGATCGTACGACCCTTTGGCGCAAGCTGCACCGCTTACGCCTGATTCCAGAGCGGAGCACAACATGAAACACCCCATCGGGCGTGTCGCCGAGGCTCGCGATCGGGCCTTCCCGCGATTCGGGACCCACCCCCAGGGTTCTCACCTGGGGAAGCGATGACGAATTCATCAGTGCTTCCCCAAGAGCCTGTCGGACTTCGGTACCGACCGTGTCAGGCCATGTTGTCGTGGATGGCGCGCGTAACCGCGTCGAGTTCCGCTGGTACCTTGATCGGCGTCCGACTGGCCTGCGCGATTGCGGTGTCGGGATCCTTCAGCCCGTGTCCGGTCAAGGTGCAGACCACGCTGGACCCGTCCGGAATCTTCCCCGCACGGATGTCACGCAACGCCCCGGCCACCGATGCCGCGGACGCCGGCTCGCAGAACACCCCTTCCTTCTCCGCCAGCAGTTTCTGGGCGGCGAGAATTTCGTCGTCGGTACACTCGTCAAACCAGCCGCCGGACTCTTCGCGCACCTTCCAGGCGACATCCCACGACTGCGGGTGGCCGATCCGGATCGCGGTGGCAACGGTGTCCGGATTGTCCACCATCGCGCCGCGCATGAACGGCGCGCTTCCGCTGGCCTGGTACCCGACCATTTTCGGCCGCTGGCCGGCAACGCCGCCGCCGGCGAAGCGGCAATGACCGCTGCAGAAAGTACAGGCACCGGTGACATGGTCACCCGAGTTCGCGGCGAGCTCCGAGTAGCCGATCCAGTGCGCGGTGATATTGCCCGCGTTGCCCACCGGCAGGCAGTGGAAATCGGGTGCACGCCCCAGTTCCTCGACGATCTCGAAGGCCGCCGTCTTCTGACCCTGAAGCCGGAATGGGTTGACCGAGTTGACCAGGGTTACCGGAGCAGCACTGGCAACCTCCTTGACCAGACGCATGCCGTCGTCGAAGTTGCCCTCGATCTGGATCACCACCGACCCATGCATCATCGCCTGCGCCAGTTTGCCCATCGCGATCTTGCCGTCCGGAATGACCACGAAGGCGGTGATGCCGGCGCGCGCCGCGTAGGCGGCAGCCGCGGCCGAGGTGTTCCCCGTCGAGGCACAGATGATCGCTCTGGAACCCTCCTCGACGGCCTTGGTCACGGCCATGGTCATGCCACGATCCTTGAACGAGCCGGTCGGATTCAGGCCCTCGAACTTGACATAGAGTTCGACGTCGCGCGAAAGCTCGCGCGGGATATTGTTCAACCGGATCAGCGGCGTATTGCCTTCACCCAGCGAGATGATCCGAGTGTCGTCGTGGACTGGAAGACGGTCCCGGTAACGGTCGATGAGGCCGGTATAGCGATGTCCGAAAGCCATGGTGAATATTCCGTTGGGAGGGGCGGATTGGAGTCAGCGGGCCAGGGATTCCATGCGGATCCGGGTCACCGGCGAACTCAGGTGTGAAAGCGCTTCGATCTCGTCGATGGCGCGCTGCATATCGCCCTCGCGGACCTTGTGGGTCAGGATGATGATCGTGGCCTCGCCACGCTCGGGGTCCGGCTCACGTTGCAGAATCGCCTCGATGCTGATGCTGTGAGCACCCAATACCCGCGTGATGTCGGCCAGCACGCCCGGGCGGTCATGGGCGCGCAGGCGCAGATAGAAGGAGGTGCGCACCTCGTCCATCGGCAGGATCGGCAGGTCGGAAAGGGCTCCCGGCTGGAAGGCCAGATGCGGCACCCGGTTTTCCGGATCGGCCGTAAACGCCCGCACCACATCGACCAGATCGGCCACCACCGCAGAGGCGGTCGCCTCCGCGCCCGCCCCCGCTCCGTAGTAAAGCGTCGGTCCCACGGCGTCAGCCATCACCAGCACGGCATTCATCACGCCGTCAACGTTGGCGATCAGACGTCTTTCCGGTATGAGCGTGGGATGCACACGCAACTCGAAGCCGCCCTCGGCCCTGCGAGCGATCCCCAGATGCTTGATCCGATAGCCCAGTTCGCCGGCAAAGGTCACGTCCTCCCGGGTGATCCCGCTGATGCCCTCAACATGGATGCGCTCGAACTGCAGCGGGATGCCAAAGGCAATGGCCGCGAGAATGCAAAGCTTGTGGGCCGCATCGATACCTTCCACGTCAAAGGTTGGATCGGCCTCGGCATAGCCGAGACGCTGCGCCTCCGCCAGCACGTCGCCGAAATCCCGGCCGTGATCGCGCATCTCGGTCAGAATAAAGTTTCCCGTGCCGTTGATGATGCCCGCCACCCAGTCGATCCGGTTACCCGCGAGGCCCTCGCGCAACGCCTTGATGATCGGGATCCCTCCGGCTACCGCGGCCTCGAAGGCGACAACCACACCGCGCTCCTGTGCACGTTCGAAAATCTCGTTGCCATGCAGGGCAATCAACGCCTTGTTGGCGGTGACCACATGCTTGCCCCTGGCGATCGCCTGCAGAACCAGATTGCGCGCGGGTTCGATACCACCCATCAATTCAACGACCACGTCGACTTCCGGATCGTCCACCACCATAACGGGGTCGTCGGTCAGGCGGATGCCGTTCAGATCACAGCTCCGCTCCCGGTCCAGGTCGCGCACCGCCGCGGCGACGACCGAAATCCCGCGGCCGGCTCGCCGGGCAATCTCGCTGCCGTTGCGCTCGAGTACCTGGACGGTCCCGCACCCGACGGTACCCAGGCCAAGTAATCCGATGTTGACGGGCTTCATGCGCAGAATTCCTCGTTGTACAGGTAGCGAAGGGAAACGCTGATCAAACCGTCACCGCAAGCAGTGACGCCTTCAACCACGAGCTGGGCGTGACAATCCATCACGCGTCCTTTCGACTTGTGCCGACTGGATGATTCGTCTCACTCGCAATGACATGCGCGTTAATCAGCGTTTCCCGGAAGATTGTTGCGGATTGCCGGCAGGTCAGGAGGGGGGCGCCACGGAATCAGGCTCGGAGCCGGTCGTTCTCGCGCTGGCGAGAATGGAATCGGCTCTGAGCATCGCCTTGATTCCGCGCAACGCCTGACGAATACGCTGCTCGTTCTCGATCAGGCTGAAGCGCACGTGTGTGTCGCCGTAATTTCCGAAACCGATACCCGGCGATACGGCCACTTTCGCGTCCCGAAGCAGTTTCTTCGAAAACTCGAGCGACCCCATCTCCCGGTAGGGTTCAGGAATCGGCGCCCACACGAACATTGTTGCTTTGGGCTTCGCGAGCACCCAGCCCATCGCGTTCAGGCCGTCACAAAGCACATCGCGGCGCGACTGATAGAGCTCGGCGATCTCCTTCACGCAGTCCTGCGGGCCCTCCAATGCGGCAATTGCGGCCACCTGGATCGGCGTGAATGTACCGTAGTCGAGATACGACTTCATTCTTGCGAGCGCCGCAACCAGTTTGGGGTTACCGCACATGAAACCAACGCGCCAGCCGGGCATGTTGTAACTTTTCGACAGCGTGTAAAACTCAACGGCGATGTCCTTGGCTCCCGGAACCTGAAGCACTGAGGGCGCCTTGTAGCCATCGAACACGATCTCCGCATAGGCGAGATCATGTACCAGCCAGATTCGGTTCTCACGACAGATTTCCACCACGCGCTCGAAGAAATCGAGATCGACACACTGGGTGGTCGGATTTGCCGGAAAATTGAGGACCAGGAGCTTTGGCCGTGGCCACGAGTCCTGGATGGCACGAATCAGTTCCGCGAAGAAATCCACATCCGGCGTCAACGGCACGTGGCGCACATCGGCACCGGCGATCACACAACCATAGGGGTGAATCGGGTAAGCCGGGTTCGGCGCCAGCACTGCATCACCGGGTCCAAGGATGGCCAGGGCGAGATGTGCGAGGCCTTCCTTGGACCCGATCGTCACGATCGCCTCGGTCTCGGGATCGAGATCCACGTCAAACCGGGACTTGTACCAGCGCGTGATCGCGCGCCGAAGCCGCGGAATCCCCTTGGACACCGAATAACGATGGGTATCTCCCCGCTGCGCGGCTTCCACCAGTTTGTCCACGATGTGCTGGGGGGTTGGCTGGTCGGGGTTACCCATGCCGAAATCGATGATGTCCTCGCCACGTGCGCGTGCTTCCGCCTTCAATTGATTGACGATATTGAAGACGTAGGGCGGCAAGCGCTCGATGCGGGGGAAAGCGTCGGTCACGGATGGCCTCCTGGTTCGTGTAATGAGGCCTGATGATGTACCGGGACCCGCACAGGCCAAGCGAAACGAAGCAAGGTATAACCCGCCGGAGATACTGTCAACGAGAAACCGCTCCCGCGTTCATGGGGCATGGCTTCCCATCACCCCATCCGTGTGACCGAGGCTGCGGCGCACTGCCGGAAGACCATCAACAGTCGCGACGCCATGGCCCGTCGGTTTCGACCGGAATTTCAGTGCCTCCGGGTGGTCATTGAGGAAATGGAGCGCCCCATGAACATCGATCTTCGAAGAATACGGACGCACACGGCGGGCTGCGCTGAACGCGCCGGATGGGCTCTGCTGGTGGTTACCCTCCTGCTGGTTCCCATGCTGGCCGCCATTCCGACGGTTTTCGCCAGCGACGACTATCCGGAAGGCTCGAGGATCGAATGGAACACATTCGAATCCGCACTCTTCACCCGCGCGCGGACCGAGAACCGACCTCTGTTTCTGTACTTCCACGGCCAGTGGTGCACCTGGTGCCGCGATTTCCAGGAAGAAAGCCTGGAACACGATGACGTCGCCAAAGCCATTCAAGACGGCTACATACCGGTACTCGTCGATCTCGATCGCCGCCGCGATCTGTTCAACCGGTACGGAGGGCGCGGTCTCCCATTCGTCGTGATCGTCGATGCACGGGATCATTTACTGGGCCGTTTCACCGGCCATGTCGCACCTGCCGACCTGCACCAGATGTTGCTCGAACGACGACAGCGCATCTCGGTAACCGGGAGGGAACTCAGCCCGGCGGACGATCCCATCGACAATCCGGAAGCCTTCCTGCAGATGCTGGATGAGGTTTACGATGCCAACACTCGTCGGTTGAGCGGAAGCGCGATGTTCGGCACCCTGAGCAAAAGGCCGCAGCCGTGGACAATGGCCTTCCTGCTACAGAGGGAATCCTGGGACCAGCGAATGCCTGGTCTGCTCGATCAGATCGTCGAGGACCTCTGGGACGCCGAGGAAGGCGGTTTTTTCTTTTTCCGTGATCCCGATCAACCCGACCCCGAGCGAGCGCTCGAGACGTCGAAGCGTCTCGACCAGAATGCCGCCTTCCTGTGGCTGTTCGCGGATGCCTATCGCCGCTTCGGCAACGAATCCCACCGAAAGGTCCTCGAACGCAACCTGGACTACCTCCGAACGAATCTCTGGAATCCCGACCGGCAGCGTTTCTACAGCAGCCAATACTCGGACGACGCCTATTACGCCCAGCCACTGAAGGTTCGCAGAACCATGGCGCCACCTGCGGTCGATCGAACCACGTATGCCGATG
>JAABSN010000120.1 GCA_011390385.1 Thioalkalivibrio nitratireducens
CCGTGGCGGCATTTTCCCGGCAGCCGCATACAGGGCTTTCATCTCTCGCGGGTCCAGATCGCGGACATGCCCCGCCTTCAGGCCCCTTCCCAATTCCACCGGCCCGTAACGAATCCGGATCAGCCGGCTCACCGTGACTCCGGCAGCTTCCCACAGGCGCCGCACGAGCCGGTTGCGACCCTCGCGGACGGTCACATGGAACCAGTGATTGGCGCCCTCGCCTCCGGCCTCTGCAAGCGAGTCGAAATGGGCGGGACCGTCGTCGAGTTCGATTCCGCGGAGCAGATCGCGCTGTATCTCCTCCGGCACCGCACCGAGCACGCGCACCGCATACTCGCGTTCCAGTTCGTGCGAGGGGTGCATCAGTGCATGCGCGAGTTCGCCATCCGTGGTGAAAATCAGCAAACCCGATGTATTCAGGTCAAGGCGCCCGACCGAAACCCAGCGCTGACCGCGAAGACGTGGCAGACTCGCATAGACGCTGGCGCGCCCTTCGGGGTCCGAACGCGAGCAGATCTCTCCTTCCGGCTTGTGATAGACCAGCCAGCGATGCGCCCGCTCCTCGCCCTTCACGGGCCGCCCGCGTACGAGAATATGGTCGTCGCTACTCACCTGGTCACCCAGCACCGCGACACGGCCGTTGACCTGGATCTCGCCGCGCTCGATCCATGTCTCGATTTCCCGCCGCGAACCGAGGCCGCGGGCCGCAAGAAATTTCTGGAGACGCTCTGCCATTTTCAAGGCTCGCCTGGGCTGTCTATGATGGCCTGCGACGATACACGAAAAGGACCCACTGATGACGCCCCAGACCATATCCCTCAACATTGCCGTACTGACCATCTCGGACAGCCGTACCCTGGCCGAGGACAGTTCCGGTGCGGCGCTGGTCGAATTGCTCGAGTCGGCCGGCCATCGGCTTGCCGACCGCAAGCTGGTGAAGGATGACATCTACCTGATCCGTGCCGAAGTTTCCCGATGGATCGCCGACCCGGAAATCGATTGCATCCTGACCACCGGGGGCACCGGCATCACCGGCCGGGACGGGACTCCGGAGGCGATAGGCCCGTTGCTGGACAAGGAAATCAGTGGCTTCGGCGAACTTTTTCGCTTCCTTTCCTATGAGGAGATCGGGACGTCGAGCCTGCAATCCAGGGCGCTGTCCGGTGTCGCCAACCGCACATTCATCTTCGTTCTACCCGGATCGCAGGGTGCCTGCCGCACAGCTTGGAGCCGGCTCATCGAGAGCCAGCTCGATGCCAGAACGCAACCCTGCAACCTGACGATGCTGATTCCGCGACTGAAGGAATGACACTACTCTTTCTGCTCGTCGTCCTCGCCAAACCAGACCTCGCACCAGCGCAGTATCAGCACGCCGAGGGTCAGCACGAAGATGGCTCCCACCAACGTCAGAATGGTGGAGTTTTCCATCTTCTTGGCATCGACGACGAGCACGCGGGTCAACGCCGTAATGGCGATGTAGACGAGAAATCGTACCGACAGCCGGTTGGTCTTGAAGTAAATTGCCACCATTGCTGCAAGCTCGATCAGCAGGAAGAGCATCAGGACGTCGCCGAGATTGGGTCCTCCCTTGCCAAACACGCTGGCGACTTCGATGATCGTCGCCCACAGAATCCCGAAGCCAGCCAGAAACAGGAGTGCCAACTGGAACGTTTCGGCCATCTTGATTCCGACAAACTTGGTTACAGCGAATATCCTTTCCGACATGCCAGTGGTGCCCCCTTGAACGATTTCCGCCATGTGTTGCAAGGACGAATATAGTTGACATGGCTCAAACCGGGGTCGCAGAGGCAGTTGCTGGCCAGGTTCCCGGTACCTTCAGCTTGACGAAATCGCTGGCCCGCCGTCTTGTGTATCCAATTGCGCGGCTTGCCGCTTTTCGCCGCCGTCTGTCTCTATGGGCAGATCGACCAGCTCGCGCAGTGCATCCAGCGGCGGGAGTTCATCGAGGCGGCCGAGACCCAGATCATCGAGAAAGGTTTTCGTGGTCGCGTACAGGCCCGGGCGACCCGGAACTTCCTTGTGGCCAACCACGTGGACCCACTCGCGTTCCACGAGGGTGCGCATGATCTGCGTACTCACCGCTACACCGCGAATGTCCTCGATCTCCGCACGCGTCACCGGCTGCCGATAGGCGATGATGGCCAGAGTCTCCAGGAGAGCGCGCGACAGCCGGAGTGGGCGGTCCGGCTGCGCGGCCTGAACCGCCTGCGAATAGTGCCGTCGCACCCGAAACCGGTAACCTCCCGCCGACCGCACCAGTTCGACCGCCCGCTCCCGGTAATGCGAGGCCAGACGTTCCAGTGCCGCCTCCACCTCGGCCGGTCCGAATCCAGCGGATTCCACGACGTTGCATGCGCTAACGAGATCCTTGAGCGATACCGGTTCCGAAGCCGCAAACAGGACCGCTTCAAGGGTCAACTCGATTTCCGTGCCTCTTGTTTCCGCGGGTTGCGTGGCCATACCGGTCATTCCGCTTCTTCCGTCACGGGGCCCCGACGACGTACCTGGATTGGCCCGAACGGTTCCCCCTGGCCCCATTCCAGCAATCCGCCCTTGCTCAATTCCAGTACCGCCAGGAAAGCGACAACGACCCCCGGCCGGCCCTCACTGACCACCAGAAGGCTGACGAAATCGACGAATTCCTCGTGTTCCAGCGTCTCCAGAATCCACGTCATGCGCTCACGCACGGAAAGAGCCTCGGCAGTGATCTGGTGGCGAGCAGTCAGGCTCGCGCGGCGCAACACGCCAACCAACGCGTCGATCAGATCCTCCAACGCCGGTGCTGGCGGTGGCGGTGCACCCAGGGCATCGCTTGATGCCCGGGCGTGGAATACATCGCGTTCCATGCGCGGCAGCGCATCGAGTCGTTCCGCAGCAGTCTTGAAACGCTCGTATTCCTGGAGCTGGCGGATCAACGCCATGCGAGGGTCTTCCTCGGAACCGTCCGCATCGGACGGCGGCCGCGGCAGCAGCATGCGCGACTTGATTTCTGCCAGCAGCGCGGCCATCACCAGGTACTCCCCGGCGAGCTCCAGGCGCAGGGCCTGCATCACATCGATGTAAGCCATGTACTGACGCGTGATCTCGGCAATCGGGATCGACAGAATGTCGAGATTCTGGCGTCGAATCAGGTACAGGAGCAGATCCAGAGGACCTTCGAATGACTCGAGAAAGACTTCGAGGGCATCCGGAGGAATGTAAAGATCGACCGGCAACTCCCCCAACGGGCTGCCATTCACTCGACAGGCCCAGTCGACCTCCGGCGGACATTCCCGCTCCTCGACTGCAGTCTCGGTCATCTCATCCGTCCCCGTCCCGTTTCAGAAACGCCGACCGGAGATCATGGGTATCAACGCAGGTAGTCCAGACCCATGGCACGACGCACCTCGTCGAGCGTTTCCCGGGCCTCTTCACGGGCCGCCTCCGAACCCTCGTTGATGATGCTCCGAACGAGCGCGGGATCCGATGCGTATTCGCGGGCACGCTCCTGGATCGGTTGCAATTCCGCGAGCACGGCGTCGATCAGAGGGCGTTTGCAGTCGACGCACCCGATGCCGGCAGAACGACATCCTGCCGCAAGGTCGACGCGCGTGTTCTCCGGCGTGTAAACCTGATGCAGACCCCAGACCGGACACTTGTCGGGATCGCCGGGATCACTGCGGCGGACACGGGCCGGATCGGTGGGCATCGTGCGAATCTGCGTCTCGACCTGCAAGGGATCGGAGCGCAGACCGATGGCGTTGTTGTAACTCTTCGACATCTTGCGGCCATCGAGGCCCGGCATCTTGGCCGTCGGGGTGAGCATCGCCTGTGGTTCGGGAAGGATGATCCTGCCGCCCCCCTCCAGGTAACCGAACAACCGCTCGCGATCACCGAGCGAGATGTTCTGTTGCCCTTCGAGCAGAGCCCTGGCCACATCCAGCGCCTCCTCTTCCCCCTGTTCCTGAAACCGCCGACGCAGCTCGCGATAGCGTTTCGCAATCTTCTTGCCCATCTTGTCGATCGCTGCCTCGGCCTTCTCTGCAAACCCGGGCTCACGGCCATACAGATGGTTGAAGCGGCGTGCGATCTCGCGCGTCACTTCGAGGTGAGCCACCTGATCCTCACCCACCGGAACCAACCCGGCGCGATACGCGAGGACGTCCGCGCTCTGCAACACCGGATAGCCGAGAAAGCCATACGTCGCGAGGTCGCGCTCGCGCAGCTGTTCCTGCTGATCCTTGTAGCTCGGCACCCGTTCGAGCCAACCCAGTGGGGTGAACATCGACAGCAGCAGGTGCAGCTCGGCGTGTTCGGGAACCCGGGACTGAACGAAGAGCGTGGCGGCGCTGGGGCTCACGCCGGCCGCCAACCAGTCGATGACCATGTCGGTCACATGCTGGCTCAGGTCGGCCGTCGATTCGTAATGGGTGGTCAGTGCATGCCAGTCGGCGACGAAGAAGAAGCACTCGTAGCTGTGCTGAAGCTCCAGCCAGTTCTTGAGCACACCGTGGTAATGGCCCAGATGCAGGCGCCCCGTCGGCCGCATGCCGGAAAGCACGCGTCGGTTCGTTCCCTGATTGCTGCTCACGAAAGATGCCCTTTGCCGTTCACGAATAACCCGTTATTAGAACATGCCCTGCCCCAGCGCGAACACCAGCGCCAGCAGCAGGACCGTACGATCCCGATCGTTGATCATCAGTCGCCCATCGTCCATTCGCAGGCGGGCGCTCAATTGTCCATCACGGAGTTCAATCCATCCTTCCTCGATCCCGCGCTCCAGCCAGTCCTGCAGCGCTTCGGATTCACCCACCGCGTCGGCGAGTTGGTCAACGAGCTCCATGCCGGCTTCGAGATCCAGATGCAGGTCGAGTGTCTCGAGTGGGCGCGTGGCGATACCCTCCGCATCGCCGCGCAATCCGAGTTCGAATTGCAGGCGCAGGTTCCTGGCTGGCTCACCATTCAGAGTGAGCCCCCCCAGGAACCGCGGGTCGTACGCAATCATTTGCTGCAGACCCTCCAGCACCGCGCCCAGTGCCAGGCTGGCCCGTTCATCAGCCGCCAGTTCCATACCGCGCAGTTCTTCCTCGAAGGCGAGGAAACGGAGCAAGGTGGGACGGTGCCAGCGCAGAGCGTTGAGATGCAGATCGAGTCCCTGATCGAGTTCAATGCCTGCCGTCCGCAGAGCCTTTGCCCGCAGCCTGACCAAAGTATCCAGATGCCCGCTGGATGAATTCTGCCAGGAACTCACCTGCAGGGATTGCGCGCTCAATCGTTCCTTGCCATCCTGTTCCAAACGCAGTCGCTCCGCGCCCAGCCCCAGGTCGAAATCCGGCAGCACGCCGAAGCGGCCATCAGGCTCAGGGTGCACCAGCAGCCCGTAATGCAGATCGCCAATCTCCATCCGCTGATCGCCGACAGCCAGGTGCAACGACTCGGTATCGAAGCTCAGCACCAGGCGCTCGGCGGAATACGCCAGCCCGCCCTTGCCCTCGGCGACTTCAAGGTAGACCGGAACATCATTCTCGAACTGCGGATCGGTCCATGCCGTGCGCACCGGCCTGGTCGAGATCCGCGAACTCACACCGCCACCCAGGCCGAGCCAAGTGTCGGCGCGCGGTTGCGCCTGTACCAGCACTTCCTGCCAGTGTACCGGCAGTTCCCCGGATGGTTGCTCCGCGGCAAGCCGGGTATCCATCGCCGCCCCGAGCAGTCGATGCCGGACCTGGTGTTCGAGATGCACGGTGAAGTCAGTGTTCTCATCGACCACACGCAGTTCGCTGGTCGCCCGCGCCTGAAAGTTGTCGCGCCGATAGTCGAGAATACGGTGCTCGAGGCGGAGATCGCCGAGAGATCCGCTGCGAATCTCGGTCAGGGCCCGTTCCACCTGCATCCCGACATAGACCGGCCACGCAACTGCGACAAGAACCAGGACAAGAACCAGAACCAATACCCTGCGCACCATCATCGCCTGATCTCTCTCGTTTCCTTCGTCATGGGCGGGCGAACGGCAGGCCCACACCGGTACTGATGAAGTCCACCAGGAAGACATAGACGGGTCCGATCAAGGCACCCAGAACACCCGTTACCAATAGCGCCAGAACGATCAGCAGCCCATAAGGTTCGATGCGTTCGAATCGGTGCGCAATGCGCCTCGGAAGAAAGCCCGCCAACACCCGCCCCCCATCCAGTGGCGGTAGCGGCAAGAGGTTCAGCACCATCAGCAGAATGTTGATCGCGATTCCAGCCAGCCCCATGTAGACCATTGCCATGCTGAATGGCTGTTCGATGGTCAGACCTACTTTGACCAGCAGAGCCCAGCCCAGGGCCATCACGAGATTCGCGAAGGGTCCGGCCACGGCCACGGCCGCCATATCGCGTTGTGGCCGTTTCAGGTTACGGGTATTGACCGGAACCGGCTTGGCCCAGCCGAAAACAAACGGCGCCCCGGGTGACAGCATGCTGATCGTCAAAAGCCCCGCCGGAACCGCTATGGTTCCAACGGGGTCGATGTGCTTCAGGGGATTCAGCGTCAGGCGCCCAAGCATCGCCGCAGTCGTGTCGCCGAGCGCTCGCGCCATGAATCCATGCGCCGCCTCATGCACGGTGATCGCGAACAGGACCGGAAGCGCCCAGATTGCGATGTTCTGTATCAGGGAATCCATGGCCGCAGTATACCGAACAGATCACGGAGTCCGGCATTCCCCGGGAAAACCCACCGGGATGCCACCCGCGTCGACCAGCCCCGTTGTTGCGAAGATAGAACGGCCGCGGCTGCCACGACCGCGGAATCGAGTTCGGCCGAATCACTCCAGAAAATCCACGGGACCAAGCCCGTGACGCACCACCTCCGGAACCGGACCCGTCAGATCGATCACGGTCGTCGCCTCGAGCGTTCCGGCACCACTTTCGACAACCCCGTCGACCTGGCGGCCAAGCCGGTCCGAGATCTCCCAGGGCTCGCTCAGCGGATGCGGGTCGCCGGGGAGCTGCAGAGTCGCCGACATCAGGGGTTCACCCAGCTCCTTCAGGATCGCCTGCACAACACGGTGATCGGGAACACGCAGCCCCACGGTGCGCCGCTTCGGGTGTTGCAGCCTCCTTGGCACCTCCCGTGTTGCCGGCAGGACAAACGTGTATGCACCGGGCGTCAGCGCCTTCATGAGGCGGAAAGCGGTATTGTCGACCTTTGCGTACAGCCCCAACTCCGAGAGGTCGCGACAAAGCAGTGTCAACAGATGGTCTTCGTCGACCTGCCGCAGCCGTCGGATGCGCTCGGCCCCACCCTTGTCACCGAGTCTGCAGGCGAGCGCATAACAGGCATCGGTGGGCAGAACAATGACGGATCCCTGATTCAGCTGCGCGACCGCCTGCTGGATCAGGCGAGGCTGCGGGTTTTCTGGATGAACGGAGAAAAGATTCATGGCGACGACCGTGTTGCTTTAACCGGCCATGATATCAGGGTTCATCAGCCCCTTGGCCCATCGGGAGCTGGCTGCAGTCAACGACGGCGTGCTTCGAACAGTCGGGTGAATCTACCGGGCGCGGGCACCGGCCATGAACCTGCGCATCCGGGCACGAAGCGCGAACGCATACAGGCGCAACAGGATACGCCACTGCATACGATCAACGGCTGGATCCGAGGGCGTGACAGGAATGTCGGCGGAATCGAGCGCGATCAGCGCATCGGCCCAGCGATGCGCATAGGGCCACAGGTCTGGATCAAAACGCGTTGGCGGGCTCGCGAGCACCATCGGGTTGGTGTTGATCTCGAACACCTGCAACCGCCCGGCGATGCGGCCGTAATCAATTCGACCATAGGCTATTCCCGCCGTGTCGAACATCTGGCGGATCCAGTTGGCATGTGGATTTTGCCGCACGTAGTCGCGGTGCTCGAGCCGATGCGAATGGCTCATCCCTGCCAACGGGTGCTTTACGAACCACGAAGGAGAAATGAAGCAGTGCTGTGCGAATACAGCGTCACCGATCCTGTAGGCACCGTACTTGCGGAAATAGCCGTCGGCTTCCGGCTCGGCCGAGTACTCCGCGATGACCCAGTCATCCTCGCTCGCATCCGGGCCGATGTTCTGGTCGAGCGCGCGCACCAGCGACTCGCGGTCTGGGAGAAGATCGGGCGCAGTCTCCATTGCCCCCGCTTCAAGTCGCAGGAGGACCGGAAACCGCAGATCCGGCGGCAGAGCGCCTGGCCGAAAAACCCGGAATGCATTATGCCCAGTGGTCGCCAAGGCCTCGAGCAGCTGAAAGCGGCGTAGGCTTCGTTCCGGATGATTCAGAAGCCGGATCCCGCGGCCGGATAGTCGCGCGTGAATACCCGCTGCACGCCTGCGCACTCCTGGTGTAATGCGATCCATGTCTGTCCAGATCACCACGCCAGCGTGTACCCTATCCAGCAGTTCCATCCTGGTGTAAGGAATCACACGCAGTCGACCACGAAGATCCGGTCGAAAATGGACCAGCATGGACGCGAGGGTATGGGCAAACCGTTCCACACAAACGTAGTAGATCATATTCGAGTTCGGCGTCGGCGTGGCGTCACGCCCGCACGCGTCCTGTGGTCGCCTTGTTCATGAAGACACGGGTCATCACTGCCCTCCCCCGGGACGTCGACCGGCTGGCACAGCTCGAGTCGGAAGCCTGGCCCGCCGGGCTGCGCGCCGATGCAGACACGATTCGACTGCGGCTGATGCGTGGGCACCGGTTGCTCGTGGTTGAGATCGGGGACCGCTTTGCCGCGGCCGCCTGTTTCTACCATACGACCTTGGATCCCACCGACCGCACGTCGTTTCCGCGCGACTTCGAAATCTTCTCCACGATGCCTGCAACCGCACCCGTGCGCTCGACCTACGTCTACAACCTCTGCGTAACACCCTCGCAACGGGGCCGCGGAAGCGCCGAATGCCTGATCGACGCCGTCATCCGAGATGCCCGGGCGTTCGGCGCCCAGTTCCTTGTCGGCGATGGGCGCTGCCCTTCCTATGCGGGCACCACCGATGCCGGACCGCACCGAGTTCGCCACGACCCAACGTTTCAGAGGGCCATCGATGATTGGCAACGCACCGGGCTGCGACCCGATACCCAGCGGCTGATCCGCGACCCTGTGCTTCGCTACTATCATCGTCGGCTTGATTGTGAGTTCCTTCACCTGTTGCCTGGATTCTTACCGGAAGATCGCGCTGCCGGTGGTTTCCGCGTGATCTTTGTCAAGCGGCTCCACGGCGCGCATACGGGCCATGGGCGATGAACCAAGCACCGCTCTTCGACCCATTCGTCGCTCTCGACCACAATCAGCGATACGCTCGGTACCAGTGGTTCCGCGAACATGCTCCCGCTGCCTGGGGGCGCCCTCCGCAGCCCGCCTTCGGTAACACGCTGTACCTGTTCTCTCACAGCGCAGTCACCCGGGGCCTGGCCCACCCAGCCCTGCTCCAGGCACCCGAGACGACAGAATACCGGATCATTCGAGAGTCCTTGAAGGCAGACCCGGACTTCGGAACGATTCTCGCTGCCGTGCTGTTCACGGATCCACCCGCCCATGCCGCATTGCGCCGCCCGATGACCCGGGCCATGTCGACCGCCGTCGTGCGGTCGCAACGGGCCGGGCTCCAGGAACGGGCGGAGTCTCTGCTCGACGCGTGCTGCCAGCGGAAACGATTTGACCTCGTCCAGGACTTCGCCTCTCCATTTATCGTTAGCGCACTCGGTGATCTGATGGGCCTGCCACTTGGAGGGTCCCACATACTCAAGCAAC
>JAABSN010000121.1 GCA_011390385.1 Thioalkalivibrio nitratireducens
GGGGCCCGGGTGATATCGGTGTGGTTCGGCCGCGCCTCACGGCCCCTACGCGGGTTCTTTCACGCTAACTGCGATGGCGCCATTGGCCACCCCTGGTCATGAAAGACGTAGGGTGCCAATGAGCGCAGCGACGTGGCGATGACCGCTTCAATCCGCGTTTTTCAGGAGTTCTTGGGCGATGAAGCGGATCACAGTGCTCTTGATGTCAGTTTTCTTGCTTTCCGCGTGTTCCGGCGATGACGCGACGGTGTTTGATGATGCGGCGCTTGTCGGACTTGCCGAATCGCACGGGATGGATGGCGATCCGCTGAATGGTCGGACGCCGCCGGATATTCGTGACCCATTGGCGCAACTCGGACGCGATCTCTTCTTTTCGAAGGCGCTCAGCGGTGATCTCGACACCGCCTGCGCGAGTTGTCACCATCCGATGCTTGGCGGGGGCGATGCGTTGTCGTTGCCGGTCGGCGTCCATGCCGAGATTCCCGACCTGCTCGGTCCGGGCCGCTTCCATTCCGGCTCCTTGGCTGGCGCTGCGGGCATGGCGTTTGACGGGGGCCCCACGGTGCCGCGCAACTCTCCGACCACGTTCAATGTTGCATTATGGGAGCGGGTCCTCTTCCACGACGGGCGCGTGGAACGCTTGCCGGATGGTGGAATCCGCACGCCAGATACCGGGTACGGTATTGCCGATCCACGAATTTCAGGGGCGTCGTTGGTCGATGCCCAAGCACGGTTTCCGGTGACTTCGCCGGAGGAAATGCGAGCACACTTCGCCGCCGGTCAACACAACGATCAGGTGCGTGAAGCCCTTGTCGGCCGATTGGTGTCGCAGACGCTTCCCAACACCTGGCTGGAGTCATTTCAACGCGCCTTTCAGAGCACCGCTGACGCTGCTAACTTGATCACCGTGGACAACATAGCGATCGCCATTGCGGCCTATGAAGAGTCGCAGGTTTTCGTCGATACTCCGTGGACCCGCTATCTCAGCGGAGACAGGGATGCGATTTCGACCGCGGCCAAGCGTGGCGCCGAGCTGTTCCTGAGGCCCATTAGCGAAGGGGGTGCCCAGTGTGCCTCATGCCATGCCGGGGATTCTTTCTCTGATGAGAGATTCCATGTGATTGCCATGCCTCAGATTGGCCGAGGCAAGGAAGATGGCTTGACGGGCGACGACGATTTTGGTCGATTTCGGGAAACGGGAGAGCCTGAGGATCGCTACGCTTTTCGAACGCCGTCGTTGATCAATGTTGCGGTCACGGGTCCTTACGGGCATGCGGGCGCGTACGAAAGTCTGGAGGAGACTGTACGCCATCATCTCGATCCGGCAGAGGCACTCCGAAACTACGATTTCACCTTGGGGCAGCTTCGCCAATCTGCCGTGCAGTCCTTGAATGCGCGAACCAATACCCTGTTTGCACTGGAGCAGTGGGAGACTCTGCGCTCGAGCGGATCATCCCTTTTGCAACCTGTGCAATTGAGCGACGAGCAAGTCGCCGATCTGCTGGAATTCCTGCATGCTCTGACAGACCCCTGCGTGCTTGATCGCGACTGCCTGGCTCCATGGATTCCTTCGGATGATTCCGTCGATCCCGATCATCTGAGACTCCACGCGGTGGATGTGGCTGGTTGGACCCTGTAGGAACATTCCCCTCAACTGTCGGCGTAATCGGCGTAAAGCGCGTTGACCTGGTCTTCGAGGCTGTGCACGATCCGCTCGCGTTTCATCTTCAGCGTAGGGGTGAGCAGGCCGTCGTCGACGGTCCAGGGTTCGCGCAGCGCGGCCAGGCGGCGGATGCGGGCGTAGCCGGGAAAATCGTTCAGGTGGCGGTTGACGCGTGCCAGCAGACTGCGTTCGACGAAGCGGCTCTGCAGGTCCGTATCGCTTGCGGGATCGACATCAAGATCCGACGCTACTTCGCGCCAGACCTCGGGGTTCAGTACCACAAGCGCTGACAGGAAGGGGCGCCCCTCACCGACGATCAGTACCTGGTCGAACAGGCTGTCGAGCTGGATCGCCATCTCCATGTCCGCCGGAGGCAGCTTTTCGCCGTTGCCCAGCACGATGATGTCCTTGATACGGCCGGTGATGAACACGTGGCCGGTTTCGTCGACACGGGCCTTGTCGCCGGTGTGCAGCCAGCCCTTGTCGTCGATCGCGGCGCGCGTCGCCTCTTCGTTCTGCCAGTATCCGAGCATCACCGACGGGCTGCGGGTCAGCAATTCGTCGTTGTCACCGATACAGACGTCGACTCCGGGCAACGGGACTCCGATCGACGCCGGCACGTTGTCGTGAGGCCGGTTCGCGGTCACGACCGGGCTGGCCTCGGTCAGGCCGTAACCGTGGTAGACGGGCAGACCGAGCCCGATGAAGAAGCGGGCGATCGGCGGTGGAAGCGGCGCGCCCCCGCAGACCGCGTACTGCATGCGTCCGCCCAGACGAGCCAGCACCTTCCTGGCCACCATGCGCTCGAGCAGGGGCCAGAGGATGAATCGTGGCGACCACCCGGCGCGTTCCTGGGCATGTTCGAAGCGAGCCCATCCGGTGTCGACCGTCAGACGGAAGAGCATGCGTGCGAACGAGGACCGTTGTTTCAGCCCGACCTGAATCTTCGCGTATACACTTTCGTAGATGCGCGGCACGGAAATCAGGACCGTGGGCCGGATCGATTGCAGATCCTCGCCCAACTGCGCAATCGAACGCGCAAAGGCGACCTGAGCGCCGATCAGCATCGGCAGGTAGTAACCGGCCGTGCGTTCCAGCGTGTGCGACAGTGGCAGGAACGACAGAAAGACGTCATCCGCGTTCAGCGGGCCACATTGCGACGCCGCATGCGCATTGAACAGGATGTTCCGGTGGGAAAGCATCACACCCTTGGGCCGGCCGGTGGTTCCGGAGGTGTAGACGATGGTGGCGAGTTCGTCCGGCTGCGCCATCTGGGTGATCAGGTCCCCGTGCAAACCGAACAGCCAGTCCGAGGCGATCTGCAGGCGCGGGTCTCCGGGGAGTTCATCGGCCTCGATGCTGTGCAGGGAAATGATGCTGCGGACCGTCGGCATCTGATTCAGCGCCGGCTTCAGGCGTCGCCACTGGACCCTGCCCTCGATCAGCAGCAGCTTCACGTCGGCCTGTTCGAGGATGTAGGCGATGTTGTCGGCGCGATCATCGGTGTACAGAGGAACCGTGACCAGGCGCAGCCCCTGTGCCGCCTGATCGAAAGCGATCCACTCGCGCGAGTTGCGCAGCATCATCGCGACCCGGTCTCCGGCTTCCAGTCCCTCGCGTCGGAGTGCGAGCTGCCACCGTCCGACCTCGGTGGCCATGTCGGCCCAGGTGCATTTCATCCATGCACTGCGGGAGCCGTCATATTGCCGGTATGCGGTCGTGTTCGGGGTGGCCCGCACCCGCTCCCGAAACAGTCCGGCGAGGGTTTCGGCCCTTTCCGGGGTAATCGCCGAGTTGGTCATGATGTTCCTGTGTTCGACCGTTGTCACGATCGCATGGTGCAACAGGTCGGGGCTGGCTGCCAGTCGATACGGTGCTTTCCTACAAGCCCAATGGGTGGCGCATCGGTTCGATGCTCAGGGCACCCTGGAACAGGGTCCAGCCGATCAGAAAGATCACCGTGCCACCAGCGATTCCCACGAGCGGCCCAGCGTGGCGCAGGCTGGCAAGACGTGTTGGTCGGAGGACTCGCCGGGTCCAGTCCCGCGCCTGCACGGCGAGAATGGCCAGTACCGATACGGTGATGGCCGTACCCATCGACATCGCCAGCACGGCGGCGATTCCCGCCATCCAGATCCCCAGCAGGTAAGAAACCGCCATGACCAGCACCGCACCCGAGCAGGGACGGATTCCAACGGCGAAGACGGTGGCGTACCACGGACCGCGCTGGTTCGGGTTCACATGGTGAGGTGTTCCGCAGCCACAGTCGGCGGTGTGGCCCGGCCCATCCGGGTGGACGCGAAGGAGCATTCCCGGGGCGGCCCCGGTGGTGCTGCTGCCGTTGGAAACTCGAGTGAACGGCGCGGCAGCCCCGCCCTGTTCGGTGTTGCCGCTCGGCGGTTCCAGGTCGTCGGATCGACTGCGGGCCTCGTTACGCAAGCGCCACAAGGCCCGCAGTCCACGCCCGATCAGCCAGAGCCCGAGCAGCGCGACCAGGAGGAAACTTGCCAACTCCAGATTGCGTACCTGACCCATGGTATCGCGGGCCAGCCAGCCGAGGATTCCGATCAAAAGTACCACTGCGACGATGGCAGTCACGCCCTGAAAAAGCGATGCTGCCGTGGATAACCAGATGCCGCGGCCGAGGCTTTGCCGGTTGGTCAGCAGGTAGGTGCTGATCACTGCCTTGCCGTGGCCCGGCCCCGCCGCATGGAAAATGCCGTAGAGAAAACTGGCGAGGATCAGGGCGGCTGCCGTCCGGACCGTGGGTGCCTCGTCGAGCTGGTGCAGGGCCTTGGTCAGCTGGCGATGGAGGTCGCGCTGGGTCTGCAGAATCCACGTCGAAGCCTGCTCGACCAGCGTCGGTTTCGCGCGATCTTCCGCCGCCGACGGGCTCCCGAACGGGTTGGCGGCGGCCGCTGTCGGCATTATCAGCGAGACCAGCAGCAGGAGGATGGCCCCCCAGCCGGAATGCCGACGACTGAGCCGTGAAATTCCGGCACACATCATCGAAACCCCGTCGCTCATCTATCTTTCATCACAGTGGACCGAGACCGTCTCTGCAAAGGATCGGCCAATATTCTCGACGGGTGTCCGTTGCCCCCGGTCCAGTGTGGCCACGTAGGCGATCAGCCAGCCCTCGGGCCGAGCGCGTTCCAGCGTTGCTTCGCATCCCTGGCCGCCGTCGAGGTAAATGACATCGCCCGGATCATGCAGCACCTCGATCCAGTAACTCGGATCGTAGACCCGGTACTGCAGCGGTTGGGTCCGGTCGGGACGCATCGGGTCGAGCGGCAGTTCGAAGCGCAGGGTCAGTCGGCGCTGATCCCACAGCAATTCCTGATGCCGAGCCTCGGCCACCTCCAGGCGTCTCTCGTTCCGGCCGATTTCAGTGAAATAGTCGTAGCCACGCAGGTTGTCGACCATGCGTGCAGTCATTCTTTGCAGCGCTGCTTCCAGGTCGAGACCGGGTTCCGATGTGTCCATGTCTTCCAGGAGCAGGTGGCTGTACGTGGGGTCGAAGATCCATTCCTGACGCAGTGCCTGCAGATCGCCGGCATCGTCAAAGACCAGGCTCACACGCAGGTCGATCCACGCGTGCGGGTGCCCCTGTGCGGCGCCCACCCAAAATGCGATCGCAACGGGCAGGGCGCGCAGGAGGGCTTTGGCAAGCGAATGCAGGCGCCCAGCACAGGGTTCCGGCGGGTTCCGTCGCGAGCTCGGCGTGGACTGCGACTGCAGTGGGCTTCCTTTAGCTCCAGCGCCGGTGCACGCAAATGCCTTTTCCCGAGTCACTGGAGTCGGCGGCATTGCCGGTGTGCTGGATAGCCTGAGCGTGCTTCGGTTCATACCTGGTCAGTCGGCACAGCCTCCGCCCGATGCCAGCGCGTGCCTTCGGCCGTGTCTTCGAGCTGGATTCCCGCGGTGGCCAGTTCGTCCCGGATCGCGTCGGAGCGCGCGAAGTCCCGTGCCTTGCGCGCGGACTGCCGCTCGGCGATGCGTTCCTCGACCCATTCGGTCGTTGCACCATCACCGGTGTCGCCCTGGAACCACTCAATGGGATCCTGTTGCAAAATGCCGAGAAGATCGCCCGCGGCCAGGAGTTCGGCCTTGCGCTGCGCGGCCTCGGTCGGGTTCTCTGCGCCCGCGAGCGCGTCGCCCAGGCGATGTAGTTCGGCGATCGCCCCGGGCGTGTTGAGATCGTCGAGCAATGCCGCGAATGCCGCCGTGTCACGGACATCCACCGCAGCGGCAGTGGTGTCGGCGTGATCCCGCAGCACGCGGTACAGGCTGTTCAGGCTGTTGCGCGCCTGTTCCAGTCCGCGCTCGGAGAAATTCAGCGGCGCCCGGTAGTGCCGGGCCAGCAGCGCCAGGCGCAGAACCTCGCCCGGGTAGACGTCCAGCAGGTCGCGCAGCAGGCGGAAGTTGCCGAGCGACTTCGACATTTTCTCGCCGTCGACGGTCACGTGGCCATTGTGCACCCAATAGTGGGCGTACTCGACGCCATGGGCGCCGCAGCCCTGGGCGATCTCGTTCTCGTGGTGCGGGAACACCAGATCGTGGCCGCCGCCGTGGATGTCGATCGTGTCGCCGAGATGCGTCTCGATCATTGCCGAGCACTCGAGGTGCCAGCCCGGGCGTCCGGGACCCCAGGGGCTGGGCCAGGCCGGTTCGCCCGGTCGGGCCGGCTTCCAGAGCACGAAATCGGCCGGGTCGCGCTTGTAATCCGCAACCTCGACGCGGGCACCGGCACGCATGTCGTCGAGACTGCGACCGGACAGCCGCCCGTATTCCGGGTAGGAACGCACGTCGTAGAGTGCGTGGTCGGCAGCGACATACGCGTGCCCGCGCCCGATCAGGCTCTCGATCAGCGCGATCATCTGGCCGATGTGTTCGGTGGCGCGCGGTTCCAGGGTCGGGGGCAGCGCGCCCAGCCGGGCGACATCCTCGTGAAAGGCAGCGGTGTAACGCGCGGTGAGCACGCCGATGTCCTCGCCGTTGTCGGCCGCAGCCTTGTTGATCTTGTCGTCGACATCGGTGATGTTGCGGGCATAGATCACGTGCTCACGGCCGTACAACGCGCGCAGCACCCGGAACAGGACGTCGAAGACGACGACCGGGCGCCCGTTGCCGATATGCACGAAGTTGTACACGGTGGGCCCGCAGACATACATGGTCACCCGCTGCGGATCGGCCGGGACAAAGGGTTCCAGTTTGCCACCGAGGGTATTGTGCAAGGACAGCGTTTTCATTTCGGTTGATTTGCCGGAGTCGGTTTGGAAGCGGCTGGTTGCTTGCCATAGAGAGCGTCGGGGTCGATCAGGGGGTTATCCGTGATCACCACCTCGTGTCCATCGACCCGCAGGAAGAAGCAGTTCGATCGACCCGTATGGCAGGCGGGGCCGGTCTGATCGACCCTTAGCAGCAGGGTGTCGCCGTCACAGTCGATGTAAAGACCCTTCAGCCGTTGGACCTGCCCCGAGCTTTCTCCCTTGCGCCACAGGCGTCCGCGTGAGCGCGAAAAATAGCAGACCCGCCCGGTGGTCAGTGTCTCCTCCAGCGCCTCGGCGTTCATCCATGCCATCATCAGCACCTCGCCGGTATCGTGCTGCTGAGCGATCGCGGGAATCAGGCCATCAGCGTTGAGCCGCAGACGGTCGAGAATCTCTTCGCGCGGAAATCGGCTCCCCCTGGGCAGATTTTCGATATCCTTGAGCATGTTCGGGTCTCCGGTTCCTGGCCCCAGCGTGTTGCGCGGATGTTTGTTACAGGATAACAGTGTTCGGGCGGCCTCGGCCGGGGGCGCGAGCCAACCCGGAATGCGCAGTGTACTGCCTGAGGCGGATGGAAGCATGCCGTCGCACTGCCTGCGGGCCCGAACCCCGGTCTCTACGGATACCGCAGTCCTGGGGGGTGGGTCTTCCGGGAACATTCATCAGATCATGGAGTTCGCGCATGTCATCCAGCCCCATGCCCCCAGAATTGCC
Organism: Thioalkalivibrio nitratireducens; assembly: GCA_011390385.1. The sequence goes on from JAABSN010000121.1 coordinate 7,651, forward strand.
GACCGCCCTGCGCAGCATCAGCTACCATGGCCTGGAGCCCGGACCGCGCCTGATCGTGCTTGGCGCGGTGCATGGTAACGAGACCTGTGGCACACAGGCCATTCTCCGCCTGGCGGGGGAACTGGACCGGCGAGAGCATGAGCTCCTTTGCGGCACATTGACGCTGGTACCGGTGGCCAACCCGCTCGCGTACCAGCGCGCGCAACGGATGGGTGAGCGCAACCTGAACCGCAATTTCCGGGTTACCGATTCCCCCCTGGACTTCGAGGACCGTCTCGCGAACCGTCTGTGTCCGTTGTTGGGCGCGCACGATGTGCTGCTTGATCTGCATTCCTTCCATACGCCGGGTGAGCCTTTCGTAATGCTCGGTCCGGCGAACAACGATGGCGAACTGGAGCCGTTCGCGAGGGCGCCCGAGGAGGAAGCACTCGTGCGTCGGCTCGGGCCGCGGCGTGTCGTTGAAGGCTGGCTGGATACCTATGCCCGCGGGGTGGCCCGGCGTCTGCGCAACCCCAATGCCAGCTTGCGGGCGCAGATGCTCAGCACCGATCCCAGCTATGGCATCGGCACCACCGAGTACGTACGCAGCCAGGGCGGCTACGGAGTGACGCTGGAATGCGGACAGCACGATGATCCCGAGGCTCCGGACGTGGCCTATCGGGCCATTCTCAACACGCTGGCGCATCTGGAACTGATGGAATTTCCGCAGCCGGCACCCAGGACCGACCTCGAGGTGCTGCGCCTGGTGGAGGTCATCGACCGGGACGATGTGCGTGACGCATTCGTGCGCGAGTGGCGGAGTTTCGACCGTGTGCGCGCTGGCGAGGAGATCGGCATTCGTGCGGATGGGCACTCGGTCCGGTCGCCCGCCGATGGCTTCATCGTGTTTCCGAACCCCAGCGCGCTGCCCGGTAACGAATGGTTTTATCGAGCCGAAATCAGCCAGCGCCTCGTGGACGGCGTCCGTTCCCGGGATCTCCCGTCCTGAAGCGGCTGGGCCTTCCCGCCCCGGTTCCGGAGGTCGCGCAAGACCCGCTTGCGCTGTGGGCGCGGGCGTCTCGATGACGCCGGACCTGTTTCAGTTGCTGGTCATTGTGGTGGCGGCTTTCTTCGCGGGAGGCATCAATGCCCTGGCCGGCGGCGGCAGTTTCCTGACCCTGCCGGCGCTGGTCTTTGTCGGCGTCCCCGCAGTCTCCGCCAACGCCACGGGTACCGCTGCCCTGTTGCCGGGCTATGTTGCCAGTGCCTGGAGCTATCGGGACCTGATCCGCGCGCCGGTCGGCCTATCACTGTTGGCGGTCGTGGTCATCGGAATCCTCGGCGGGACGGCTGGAGCCCTGTTGCTGCTCGCAACGCCGAATCAGGCCTTCCGCGGCATCGTGCCCTGGCTGCTGCTGTTCGCGACGTTGCTGTTCGCGTTCGGCCCCGCGTTGCAGCGCCGCCTGGCCAGCCGCGCCGGGACGACCCGAGGCATCGGCGCCCGGGTGGGTATCCTCGGCGTCTGCGCGTACGGCGGCTACTTCAATGGTGGCATGGGCATCGTGATGCTGGCCCTGTTCCGCCTTCTCGGGGTGCAGGATCTCCGCGTGGCGAATGGGCTGAAGAACCTGTTGTCCGCAGTGCTTACGCTGATCGCGGTGCTGGTCTACGTGCTGGGTGGACTCGTGTCCTGGTCGCAGATCCTGCCGATGGCGGTCGCGGCAACGCTGGGTGGGCTTGCCGGTGCCCGCATCGGGCGCGTGCTACCGCCGGTGATGCTGCGCAACGGCATCGTTCTGGTCGGTGCCGTGACCACCCTGCTGTTCTTCCTCGGTCTGGATTAGCGTGAAAGAATCCGCGTAGGGTGCCGTGAGGCGCAGCCGAACCGCACCGGTACCCCGCCGGGGCCTCCGGGCCTCGAGCGGTGCAATTCGCTGCACTCATTGACACCCTACACTTGGGCCTTTCATGGTTCGGGGTGGCCGCCGGTGCCATGACAGTCAGCGTGAAAGAACCTGCGCAGGGTGCCGTGAGGCGCAGCCGAACCGCACCGATACCACGCTGGTCGTGACCCCCAGGATCCCGGGCCTCGAGCGGTGCAATTCGCTGCGCTCATTGACACCC
>JAABSN010000122.1 GCA_011390385.1 Thioalkalivibrio nitratireducens
CCGATGGCGTTACTGTTCTTCAACGTTGGCGTGGAACTCGGGCAGTTGATGTTCATCGTGGTCGTGCTTGGCGTGATCGCCTTTGTGCGGCGAATCCCGCTTCGCCTTCCCCACCAGTCGACACTCGTTCCACCATATGCCATTGGCAGCCTGGCGATGTTCTGGGTCATCGAACGCGTTGCCGCCTTTTAGTCTGTAGCCCAATAAATCTTGCAAGGAGAATGAGAATGAAAATGCGATTGCTGCATCAGTCTATCGCCACACTTTTCGCTACCGCTGGTTTCGTCGTGCCGGCAGTTGCGCATGACGCCGGGACGGTAACGCAAGAAAAAATGGAGCAGGTTCACTCTGCCAAACCCAGCTATTCGCCGTATGTGGGAAGAAACTATCCGACCCGCCCCTTCTTCGGCGACACCCACCTGCATACCTCGTATTCGATGGACGCAGGCGCATTTGGAGCCCGACTCGGCCCGCGAGACGCTTACCGCTTTGCCAAGGGAAATCAGGTCACCGCCTCAACCGGCCAAGAGGCAAAACTATCCCGTCCGCTGGATTTCCTGGTCGTCGCAGATCACTCGGATGGCATGGGTTTCTTCCCGCAGATTCTCGCCGGTGGTCCAGCCATGCTGGCCGATCCGCAAGGCCGGAAGTGGAATGAACTGATCCATTCCGGCCGCGGGGGGGAGGCCGCCATGGACATCATCCAGAGCTTCGGCAAGGGCACAATCTCGAAAGCCATCATGCCGGTTCCCGGCACGCCGGCCTACCAGAGCGCCTGGCAGGAGACCATCAAGGCGGCTGAGGAAGCCAACGATCCCGGCCGCTTCACGGCCTTCATCGGCTACGAATGGACGTCGAACACCGGGGGCAACAACCTGCACCGTAATATCATTTTCCGTGACAATGCCGACAAGGCCAGTCTGGTCGAGCCCTACACCACCCAAAAGCCGCTGGGCAGCGACAATCCGGTGGACCTGTGGAAGTGGATGGCCGCCTACGAAGAGAAAACTGGCGGCAACGTGCTGGCCATCGCGCACAACGGCAACTTGTCCAACGGTCGCATGTTCCCGACGGTCGAGGCCTTCGGCAAAAACCTCGACGGCGCGTACGTCGAGGAACGCGCCAAGTGGGAACGCCTCTATGAGGTCACGCAGACCAAAGGCGACGGCGAAGCCCATCCCTTCCTGTCGCCGAATGACGAATTCGCCAATTTCGAGCGCTGGGACAAGGGCAATCTGGACGGCAGCGAGGTCAAGACCTCGGACATGCTTCAGCACGAGTATGCCCGCGCCGGCCTGAAGAACGGCTTGCTGCTGGAAAAGGAGCTCGGCACCAACCCCTACAAGTTCGGCATGATCGGCAGCAGTGATGCACATACTGGTCTCGCCGCAATGGAAGAAGAAAACTTCTTCGGTAAAACCACACCGCAGGAACCCAGTCCGGAGCGCATGACCAAGACCTTCTTCAACCACCCGAAGACCGGCGTGACCATCATGGACTGGGAGGTTTCCGCGTCGGGTTATGCCGCCGTCTGGGCGATGGAAAACACGCGCGAGGCGCTGTTCGACGCCATGGAACGGCGCGAGACCTATGCCACGACCGGTCCGCGCATGGCCGTTCGTCTGTTTGGCGGCTATGACTTCGAGCCGGCCGATGCCACAAACCGCCTGCCGGCACAGGTCGGCTATACCAAGGGCGTGCCGATGGGCGGCGACCTAGCGCCGGCGCCGCAGGGCAAGGCGCCGACTTTCCTGGTCGCCGCGCTCAAGGACCCGATCGGCGCCAACCTCGACCGCTACCAGATCGTCAAGGGCTGGATGGACATGAGCGGTGAACTGCACGAGACGGTGTACGACGTCGTCTGGTCGGGCGACCGCAAGGCAGACCCTGAGACCGGCAAGGTACCGGCCGTCGGCACCTCGGTCGATATCGAGAACGCCACCTGGACAAACACCATCGGCGCGCCCGAACTGATTGCCGTGTGGACCGATCCGGACTTCGACGCGCGCCAACCCGCATTCTATTACGGTCGTGTCCTGGAGATTCCGACTCCGCGGTGGACCGCCTACGATGCCAAGCGCTTCGGCACCGAACCGCTGGCGGGCACGACCATGACCGTGCAGGAACGCGCTTACACCTCCCCCATCTGGTATACACCCTGACCGAGGTCGAGTCGGTGAACGCGCACATGTGCGTTCACCGACTCGAACCAAAACACCATGAGCAAACTACTCACCAAGCTGAAGGCCGAAGTCAGGGAACTCCTTCCGCCCATGTTTTACTTTCTGGTGGCACTGCACCTCGTGGCTTTCGTGCGCGGCCTGATGCTGGGCGACACGGGAATCTCCCTCGCAAGCTCGGCATCGGTGACGATTGCGGCGCTGGTCATTGGCAAGGCCGTGCTGGTGGCAGACCTACTGCCCCTAGTCAGGCGCTTTTCGGACAGACCGCTGGTTTACGCCATTGTCTGGAAGTCGTTCATCTACTTCATCGTAGCCCTACTCTTTCACTACCTGGAACGTTTGGTCCATGAATGGAGGGAGGTCGGAAGCCTGCTTGCGGCCAATGAGAGATTGCTCGCCGAGCTCGTGTGGCCTCACTTCTGGGCCGTTCAGATCTTCCTGATGACTTTGATCCTGATCTTTTGCGCCGCACGCGAATTTGCGCGCGCGGTCGGAAAGGATGCCCTGCGACAGATATTCCTTGGTCGATCGGGGACCACGAAAACCCGATAGGGCAATCCTGACCTCCTCGACCGCAGGCCCTGTGAACGGACCTTTGCGCCCCATTGCTGAGGGCGACGCTCATGCGGGATATGGATGATTCGAATCTCATGAAGATCCCAATTGAAGGGGCAGACAGCGGGCCGGCAGCAGGATTTCCAACTAACAACTGGATGAATCACCTGCGCCGCGCCAGGCCGGCGGGCCTATTATCCCTGGCATCCGGGATGGTCACGAAGGTCATTGCAATCGCCTTATTGAAGTCGCTTCGCAGCACACTACTCGGGCTGCTCCTCGCCCTGTCTCTGTCCCCGCCGCTGAGCGCACAAACCCCGCTCAATGTCGTTACCAATGCCGAAGAACGCGGCGATACCGCTGTCGACGATCAGCCACCCGCCCCTGTGTCGGTAGATGCATTGAAGAAGCGGCTGCAGGATACCGAAGCTGAGCTCACCGCGATCGAAGGTACAGATCAACAAACGTCGGGAGCCCCTCCCGGCACGCCAGCGCAACAGCTGCAACTGCGTGTAAGGCTGCTCAGACAGATGGCCTTCTCGTATCGGCAACACTTGGGGGCCCTCGGCAACCTCGCCGAGCAGAAGAAACTGTTCGCCGATGCCGAAGTGAAGCGTCGTGCATGGTTGGGATTGACGGAGGAGCCGCCGCATTCGATTTTACTGGCAGACAGAATGCGCGCGGAGCTACAGGCGAACCTGCTCAATTTTCGCAGCGAAGATGGCCGGCTTAAAATTCTGGCTGCGCAGATCGAGAATACGAGGGAAAGCCTGGCCAAGGCCGGCGAACGCTATCGCCTCGCGCAGGAAGCCCTCGAAGTCGCAAGCCCGGCAGACCAAGGCAACGCAAGATGGCTGCGCGATCTTGCCGCGCTCGAGGTGCGTGCCCTGGGTGCCTACCTGGAAGCGCTGACGGCACAGTACGAATTGGTCGAGGGTAATGCGACCGAATTCAGCCGTATCGCTGATTTCGATCGTCGCAAGATCATGGAGGTCGAGAAATCGGTGGAGTTCAAACCCGAGGACTTGGAGCGCCTGAAAGTCGATCTTGACGACCGTCGGTCGAACACCATTATCAACCTGGATCGTGCCAGCCAGGAGCGAGATCGCTTTTCGGGCGAACTCGACAAGGCGATCAACAGTACTGCCGCTGCACAGAAGCTGATCAGCGAACTGCGCAGTCGCCTGGCCGAGGCGCGCAGGGCGGTGCTTGACGCCGAGGCCGAGGTGGAAAAGGCGGAGAATCCCCCGGGACTTCTGCCAAGGCCGTTCCGCGAACGTTCGGCAAAGGCGGATCTCGACCAACGTAAGAATGAGGTCAGCCAACTCGAAAAGGAACTGGCGACGGCGCGAACTAGGCTGAAACTCAGTGAGCAGGCGCAGGACTTGGCCGTGGAGCGCACCCGCAACGCGGTGCAGGAGATCGACTCTTTGAATCTCGGGCTGATCACACTTGACATGCAGCGGACCTTTTGGGAGCTACGCTACTCAGCCTTCGAAGGCGAGACCGCAGGAACGCTGGATCGCCGCAAGAATTATGCTGATAGCCGCAGGCTGCTGAACGTTCTCGATCCGGCGATCGATCACGTGAGGACAAAGCTGGAGATCCTTTCGGGACAGATCGCCGAGCAACAAAATTTGCTTCGGGCGACCGCCGATGAAGCCGACACAGCGTTCCGAGACGCCATGCTCGAACTGCTCACGGAACGCGAACGGCTTTATCTGGTGGCCTTTACCGAGGTGGAGGCAACCCGCCATCTCCTGCTGCGTTGGGTCGAAGACGAGGAAGTGCGATCAAAAGACCAGAGTGCCGGCGAGCGCGCACGGAACTGGTTCGACCTGACCGATGACTGGTTGAAAGCGGCCTGGAATTTCGAACTCTTTGCCGTCGAGGACAGGATGGTTGTCGACGGCCGGACGATCAGCGGCAGCCGCGGGGTCACGGTCGCGAAAGTCGTCGAGGCGATCCTGATCGTCATCGTGGGCTACATGCTGGTGGCGCTGTTGATACGATTGGTCATGGGTCTTGCTATCCGTCACGAGCGGCTGGAGGAGACCAGCGCCCGTATCGCCCAAAAATGGATACTTGCGGTCACATTGGTGGTGCTGCTGTTTCTGGCGCTCGACGTGGTCAAGATCCCGCTGACGGTTTTCGCCTTCCTCGGCGGTGCGGTCGCCATCGGTGCGGGTTTCGGCATGCAGACGCTGCTGAAAAATCTGATCAGCGGAGTCATGCTTCTGATGGAGCGGCCGTTCAAGCCGCGCGACATCGTCGAGGTCGGCGGCATCCGCGGAGAGGTGACCGATATCAACGTGCGTTCCTGCACCATCCGGGACATTAACGGCATCGAAACCCTGGTACCCAACAGCACCTTCCTCGAACAGAACGTGACCAACTGGACGCTCTCGAATCAAAAGGTGCGCTACACGATTACCATCGGTGTTGCCTACGGCTCGCCGGTTCGCAAGGTTTCCGATCTGTTGCTGGAGGTTGCCGGCCGGCACAAGCTCGTATTGAGCGATCCGTCGCCGGAAGTGCTATTCATGGACTTTGGCGACAGCGCGCTGCAGTTTGCGCTTTACGTGTGGCTGGAGGTCGGTCCGGGTCGCCGGGGTGGCAATGTCATCCTGAGCGACCTGCGCTTCATGATCGACGCCAGCTTTGCGGAACACGGCGTGGCGATCCCCTTCCCTCAGCGCAGCGTCCACCTCGGTGTCGATTCACCGCTGCCGGTGCGGGTCATGCCCGAAGCCGCCACCAACGGCGGCTAGGCATCAGGCGGCAGCTGAAACCGCTTGCACCATGGCAAAACCCTTCAGAACGGCCTACCCAGATAGAAATAGAAGCTGCTGTTGCCGTCCTGCGCACGCCCATAGCCCAGATAGGTGGGCCCGATCGGACTGTCGGCGGCTATGAACACGGCGGCCGACCTCAGTATGCCGTCCGGATTGCTGGTGACCAACGGCTTGCCAACCTTGCCGACCTCAAACGAAATGCCTCCGTAGGCTCCTTCCAGCATCGTGCCGCGCAAGATGCGGTGGTAGTACATCAGACGGCCAAACTTCAGGTTCTCGCCTAGCAGTTGCCCGGTCCCATACCCCGACTGCTGCAGGAAACCACCCCACTGGAACAGGTCGTAGCGCGGCAACTCGCCCGAACCCGCTTTGCCGCCCACCTTGAAACTCAGATTGAACGTATGGTTACCGAAGGAATAAGCGCCGGTGCCATCGACGTCCCACTTCGTATAACTGGCGTCGGCACCCAGTCCGCTTCGAGCACCGTACACATTTGCACTGCTACGCCAGCCTGAGCGAGGAAAGTGAGCGCTGTCGATCTGGTCAAGAATGAGCCGGACACGATATGCCCCGAGCGAGACCCTGGAGTCTCCTGGGGACAAACTCTTTGGCCCGGTGTCCAGTTCAGGTCTCGTCACGCCCCCCAACAGGCCGACGCGCAACTCGCCATAACGGGTCAAATGGGAGCCGACGTCGAACCCTGCTACGGTCGAGGTCTGCTGATACCGTGCTATCCGGTTATCACCTTCATACAGCGTCGTGGAGCGACGCTCGAGGCCTGCATGCGGGGCGACAAAGAAGTAGCCGCGGCTGTCGATCGGCTGGTAAAACTCGGTCTTGAGGCTGCTCGTGCGCCCGACCTGCAAGTCAGTGCGCCACTCCCCGCCGAGCCGATTCATCCAGGTCTTGCGGTAGCTGGCAAGAAGGTTGAAGTAGGCATCTCCACTGAAATCACTCGACAGCCCCAAGCCGAAACGCAAATAATCCGGGCCCCACGATTTTTCGATCGCGTCGACCGCCAGCACCCGCTTACCGGGCTCTTCGAGGAATCGATAGTTCACGTGCTCGAAATCGCCCGTCCCATAAAGGCTGCGCATGTCCCTGTCCAGCGTGGATTGCTCAATCGGCTGGCCGACGCGGGTCTCCATCACGATCTCCGCAGCCCTCGGATTGACGCGATTGAGACTCACGAACCGGATTTCATCCACCGGGCGCAGGTCAGGGACGACCGTGACGGTCTGGCGATCGCGCAGTGCCGCATATTGATCAGGAGGAAGCGACAGCGCCGCGAGCTGCTCGCTTATCTTGCGCGCTGCTGTTTCACCAAGCGGCGCAATCTGCGGCAAATTATCGAAGTCGCCGGTAGAGAAGTCTCCCAGTTCAGGCGAAATCAATAAATCCGTCGGCTTGAGCTGTGCCAGTGAAGTCTGGACGTTCTGCTCGGTCAGGATACTGAGCATCTGACCGGCAACACCGAAGGCCCCAGTCAGTTCCTCGCGCTTGAGAAGCGGAGTGCCGACGTTGACTGCGATGATGATGTCGGCACCCATGGCCTGGGCAACTTCCACTGGCAGATTCCCGGTCAGCATGCCATCGACCAGAATCATGCCATCGAACTCTGCCGGGGCAACCGCTCCGGGCACCGACATGCTGGCACGCATCACCTTGGCCAGTTCACCATCGTGAAACACGACCGCCTTACCGGTTACAAGGTCGGTTGCCACGGCCCGAAATTGAATCGGCAGTGCGTCAAAATCGTGATGTCCCTTGACCTTGGAGAGCTGGCGCAACACTGTCTCAAGCTGCACACCAGTCACAACGCCCTTGCCGAACTGGACACTGCCGTCACGGAGACCAAGCTCGGGACCGAAAAAGATATTGTAGTCATCCTGCTTGCGCCGGTGCGAAAGCTCCCGGCGCGGGGGCTTCTCCTTGAACAGCAACTCAGTGGATATACCCTCAAGGATCGTCTCCATTTCCCCGACCGACATCCCCGAAGCGTAAGCAGCACCTACCAGCGAGCCCATACTCGTACCCGCAATGCAGTCGATTGGCACGCGGTACTCTTCCAGAACCTTGATCACGCCAACGTGAGCCGCGCCACGTGCGCCCCCCCCTGACAACACGAGACAGACTTTGGGGCGCGTAACGGGGTCATTTGCTGACATCGCGGATGACGTGTCAGAACCTTCCCCTCGGGCCTGGCCCACCATGAGAACAGCGGAGAGCGCTACGCAGGAAGCGGCAATGGCCGCACGAAGATGCAACGGGGGATTCATCGTTCGTTCCTCAATGTCATGGAACCGCAACCGAACCGCAGCAGCCAATTTTCATGGTCTAACAGCCGCGCGGATACGACGCGAGAAATCGGTAGCCGTGTCCGCGGCATGCGCACGGGGATTGACGTAGGCATCTTGCTGAATTTCAGCGAAGGGCTTGTCGCCATTGGCCAAGCGCCCATGTTCATACAGGTATTCAGGCACATAGCCGCTTGCAAGAATCTTCCAACTGAATGGCACATGATCCGCATTGACACGAGCATTCAGCCAGATGTTGGTTGTGCAGTTGGTTGTCAGGGTGTTGTAGAACTCGGGGGTGGTGTTCAAGCCGTTGATCCGGTGCATGTACTCACGGAATAATCGCCTGCCGTCTTCGAGCGCGCCCTGCATTCGGTAAACGTAAACGTCTTCCGGTGGATCCTGCCGATAGTTGGTACGCAGTCGGATGAGGTCACGCTCGTCGCCTACCACGTAGTACAACTCGTATTGGCGAAAGAAGCCTTTGAGGGTCGAATAGGCCTCTCCCTTTTCCTTGCGCGTCTCGATGGAAATTGCAAGATGCTCGTCGCCCTCGAAAGCGAAGCTCAGGAATACATGCGCAATGGCGGGACCCATCCAGTACACCGCCACCACATCGACGCCTTCCAGTTTGGACAGATCGAAGCGTCTGTCGTAATAGGCCGGTGTGTAGTCTGTCTCGCTGCGGTAGTCGAAATTGCGAATGTTATGGATGGTGATGAGGTCGCCCTCGATCGTCGCCTTGGGCAACACCGCCACATCGGTTTGCCATTCGCGCTCATTGGAGGGTTCGAGCCCGCTCCACCAGACCAATAGCATTGCAAACATCAGCACATAGGCGACGAGGGCGCGACCACGCCATCGCCGAAAAAACTGCCCTAGCACGGCTAGCAGTGTTGCGACGGCAAATGCCGCGGCAAGGCCGGTGCGCACGGTCTCGGTGAACGGACCGGAGTTCGCAAGGGCAAGCGCTCCCCAACCGCCCGCCACCGCCATCAGAAAGCCCAGCACTATCAGGCCACCAGCCCAAGCCACTCGAGTCACGATACCCTTCATGCAGCCCCCTTGCTGCTGCAGCTGTACTTCATCCGCATAATTGGTGTCTGATAGACGTCTTTGAGTGCTCGGCTGTCCATCGGTCTCTGCCTCAATTCCGAGCGTGGATAGTCGTGCGGCGACTAAGGCGCTCTTCCCCGCCCAGGGTCACAAAACGCTCGACCTTAGGCGCGTCCGGATTCACGGCCATCAGAGTTCCGGCCTGAGGCCCGAGTTTGTGCAGGAATAAACTTACTGGTCGAGCTTGGTGATCTTCGAGCCCTGCAAACTGGCGCCTGCCATCAGTCCGGACTGATCGAATATCGTTGCATAGATGTCCGATTTGGCGGTCAGGGTGGTGATATCCTTCGCCGCGCCTGTATCGAGGACGACGACGCTCGGTCCGACACCAACCTGGAAATTCTTGCTGTTGCGGAACTCGGACAGAACCTTGTCACTCATGAAAAACATGGCGTAGCCGAAGGTTTGCATTCCTGCCTGCATCCCTATCGAAACCGCCCTCGTATTGTAGTGACCGACGACCTTATCCTTCACCAGCAGTACACCCTCCCCGCCCTGCCCACCGACAATGAACCCGGCCTTGGTGATGTTCGGAAAGATCAGGATTGCATTGGCGCGCTCCCCCAGCGCCCGCGCACCCGGCGAACCGCTGTACAGTGAACTCAACGCCGCCCGTGAATCCTGTTCGAGCAGTGTTCCATCGCTGGCAAGGGCCTGACTCGGATCGACAATGCCGAACAGCGAAATCAGCAGAGTGAAAAAAACGGTTTTCATCGCAAACAATCTTGTCATGGCGTCCTCTGGATCG
>JAABSN010000123.1 GCA_011390385.1 Thioalkalivibrio nitratireducens
AAGGCATTGATTCCGTATGCGCCGTTTGGATTGCCGCGCTTCGCTCGCAATGACAGGACCCTTTTTTCAGCGTTTCCCTAGCCGCCGCCGTCAATACAAACTTGGCATCACCCTCTTGGCATCACCCTGGCAACCCTTGGTAACGACTCTCAGTCTCTTGCTGATGCCTGTCACGCCAGGAATACCAACCGCGCAAGGTTCCAGCGAGCGCAACGAATTACGCCATTGAAACCCGGCAAGGGAACCCTGCAGGCGCGATCCTGATACGGTTCGGCAATATCTTGTGGCACGCTGGAGACGTCGCTTCACAGCAACCTCTCACGCTGCCGCGTTCCAGAAACTGCCGCTGGAACACGGCCTATGGGGAGCTTTAACTTGTATAGCCACCAAACCCGGGGCGCACTGGCACTTCTTTTGCATAATACGCAGCGAGGTCGCCAAAAATATCGGATTCCGCTTGCCACGTGTTTCGTTTTGATCCCGATCCATTCATTTCTGTTTCGATCGGATCACGCAGCAACCACGTCGCATGTCAGACCCGTAGCCATGACGATCCTCAGTGTGTCAACCCGTACGGCAGCGTTAACGAGGCAGCCGCCGACTCTGGCCTGGTTTTCGTTGCCGCACTTGTCCGGATGGGCATCCGCCCACGCCTAAGCCAGTCATTCAGAACAGCATACCGATGAGGCCAACTAACTATGCGATCAGATATTGAAATTGCCCAAAGTGCGTCGATGGAAAAGATCCAGGAGATCGGCGGCAAACTAGGGATAAACCAGGACCACCTGGAACCCTACGGACATTACAAGGCGAAGCTTTCACTCGAATTCATCGACTCCCTGAAGGACCGGCCCAACGGCAAGCTGATCCTGACCACGGCGATCAGCCCGACGCCCGCGGGCGAGGGCAAGACCACGACGACCGTGGGGCTCGGGGACGCCCTCAACAGAATCGGCAAGAATGCGATGATTTGCCTGCGCGAGCCGTCTCTCGGGCCGGTGTTCGGCATGAAGGGCGGGGCCGCGGGTGGTGGCCACAGTCAGGTGGTTCCCATGGAGGACATCAACCTCCACTTCACGGGCGACTTCAATGCCATTGCGCTGGCCAACAACCTGCTTTCCGCGATGCTGGATAACCATATCCATCACGGGAATGCATTGGACATCGATGTCCGCCGTATCACCTGGAAGCGCGTCGTGGACATGAATGATCGCGCGCTCCGCAAGATCACCTGTTCTCTGGGCGGCCCGGGCAATGGCTTCCCTCGCGAAGACGGCTACGACATCGTGGTGGCGTCGGAGATCATGGCGATCCTCTGTCTGGCAACCTCGCTCAAGGACCTGAAGACGCGTCTGGGTAACATCATCGTCGGGTATACGCGGCAAATGACCGCGGTCCGCGCCTCTGACCTGAACGCGCACGGCGCGATGGCCGTGCTGCTACGGGACGCAATGAAGCCCAATCTGGTCCAGACACTGGAAAACAACCCTGCCTTCGTGCACGGAGGCCCGTTTGCCAATATTGCCCATGGGTGCAATTCGGTGATGGCCACTCAGGCGGCCCTGAAACTGTGCGATTACGTCGTGACCGAAGCCGGCTTCGGTGCCGACCTGGGCGCCGAGAAATTCATCGACATCAAGTGCCGGAAGGCCGGTCTCCGTCCCGATGTCGTGGTCATCGTTGCGACCATCCGCGCACTCAAATTCCACGGCGGGGTCGACATCAAGGATCTGAACACGGAAGACCTGGACGCCTTGCGGCGCGGCATGAAGAACCTCGAACGCCATGTCGATAATATTCGCAACCACTATGGGCTCCCCTGCGTCGTCGGGGTCAATCATTTCACCTTCGATACCGATGCCGAACTCCGTGTCCTCGAAGAAGAGATGCAAGGGCACGACACGCCGGTCGTGGTATCGCGGCATTGGGCCGACGGCGGCAAGGGCGCCGAAGCGTTGGCCCAGAAGGTCGTGGAGTTGATCGATAACGGGACCGAGAACCGGTTCAGCCTGGTCTACGAGGATGCTCTGCCCCTCTGGGACAAGATCAAGACGGTGGCGACCAAGATCTATGGCGCGGCCGATATCGCTGCTGACGGCAAAATCCGTGCACAAATCAAGAAGCTGCAAGACGACGGCTTCGGCCACTTCCCCGTGTGTATCGCCAAGACCCAGTACTCGTTCTCTACCGATCCTGGTCTACGCGGTGCACCCTCCGGGCACATCGTGACCATCCGCGAGGTTCGGCTGGCGGCGGGGGCGGAATTCATCGTCGCCGTCTGTGGCGATGTGATGACCATGCCCGGTCTGCCCAAGGTGCCTTCAGCCGTCAAGATCGATCTCGATGAGACCGGTCGCGTCACGGGTCTTTTCTAAACACTGTTCTGATCTAAACACTGCTCTGAGCGTCGTCTTCCGGAAGGAAGCGGCGCCACAGCAAAGGCACAGTAAGAGGATACGCCACCGGACGTGCGGGCGGGAGCCCATATGGACTCGCCACGTGCCTGAGCCGACTCGCGGAAAGCAAACGGCGATTCCTACCGTCGTTTCGCGGATTCCCCCGCGGGTCGGGTGACGACGCTTGCTGATGCCTTGACGGGTTTTCTCCTCGAGGGGTTTCCCCCGCCCCAGCTCCCCCCTGGGGCGGGGGTTTTTTCGTCACTTGCCATCTTCAGCACAAGCGATTGCGTGGACGAACTACAAAGGTCGGCCGACCCGGCTTCAGAGCACGGGGAGGCACAGGTCGAATCCCGTACATGTGACAAATGCCTTGAGAGATGCCCTGCAGCAGCGGCGTTTCTTTCCCTCGAACACACCCCTTCCAGCGCCCGCGACCCGCAAGCCCTGTTGTCAAGCGTCGAGCCCATTCGCAATCAGCTTGGGCATACGGCTGGTTTCCATTGCTGTGACCGACCGCGTCTGTTTCAGAGAGGACGCGGCGAATACCGCCATCGGTCGACCGCCAGCGGCGTAGTCAGGTCATCAACCCCAGGTTCATCTGTCTGGAAAAGGTCGCAATAGGGCCGATTTGTCGCTCGGAGACACGTTGCGCACGCTATAGCCTGGTCCGCACGTCAGTACGCGGCTATCGAGATCCGGAGCTTGCCGCAGACGACGCCCGGAATGCACGAGGAAGACGCTTTGCCGGGTCATAAAAGGGTAGCCGTGCCACAACCATCCGCGCGCCATTCGTGGCCGTGACGCCGGTTCCCGGCCAGGCATCCTCCATCGTCACCAAGCCCAGACCCAGACCGTGTCCCCAGACCGGGCTGTCGATACGGCTGGTAACCAGAGCGTGCCCGGGCTGGATCTCCGGCGTGGCATTCGCGACAGGGGGGAGATCCGGTGCGGGAATGGCGCCCCGCTGAGGCAACAGCCCCACCAGCTTCAATGTTTCCCGCGGGTTCGCCAGATAGCGACGCAGGGCAGCTGCACCCAGAAACCCGGGTAGAACCGGTGGTGCATCCAGCAACCTAGCCAATCCCAGCGTCTGTGGTGTCAGTCGCCACACCAGCTCGCGCGCGAACAGGATCAATCCCGCCTCGACGCGGAGGGAATCAATGCACTCGAGTCCACACTCCACGACTTCCCCTTGTCTTCCGGCTTCGACCAGATGGCTCCAGACCGATACCGCGCGCGCGCTGTCGACCAGAATTTCGTATCCCGCCTCTCCCGAATAACCCGCCCGCGCCACCAGAACCGGCTCACCACGAAGCCGCGCCGAGCGAAAGCCGAAATAGCGCAGGGAGAGAACGTCGTCGTCAAACAACGCCCTCAGGATCGCGTGACTTCCGGGCCCTTGGAGTGCAAACACCGCATCCCGTCCGGAACGGTCTTCGATCATCACGTCCATCCCCTTCGCCACCCGTTCCAGGTGCGTCAGGTCACTGCGTCGACCGGTGATGACCCAGTAGCGCCCCTGCCCCAGATCCCAAAGGGTCGCGTCAATATGGACGGTGCCGTCCTCCCGCAATAGCAGGGTATACAGAAACCGGCCCGGCCGCAGGCGCGCGAGGTTGCGGGTCTGGAGGCGTTCCAGAAACGGCCGTGCCTCTGCCCCGCCGATCTCGAAGCAGCTCATGAAGGAGAAATCGAACAACCCCGCCCAGCTGCGTGTGGCTTGATGTTCCTGAAAGGGCACGGAAAAACGCAGGGGTGTCACCACGCCCGGCTCCATCTCCACAAGCGGGACACCGCGGTTCCGTAGGTAGGTATCGAAACCCGTGCTCATGGGTCCTTGACGGTGAATATCGTGACGGGTCGACCGACGGGCCGACCGGCGGCCCTGCAGCATCCTCGAATAGTCACCACCACCCAAGCCCTCGGCCCATCAATAACGTCCCCACGATCACACAGACCACCGCGACCAGGCGACGCGCCACCTGGACATTGATCGCGTGCACCACGTACACCCCAACGACCACTCCCAGCACCTGCACCAGCATGAGGGGCCATACCAACTGGAAGTGAATCGTTCCGTAGGCGAGATTGCCCAGAGTGCCTGAGCCAGCCGCAAGGATCTGAATGACCTGGCTGACGCCGATGGTCGCCAGAGTCGGGAATCCGAGCAGAACCATCACCGGTACCGACAAGGCGGGACCTCCGACACCTGTCAGTCCGGCGCCGAATCCGGAAAAGGCGCCCACACCGAGCAGGAGGATTCGCTGTGCCTTCTTCCGGCCGGCGAACACTGGCCGGGAAAGGCCCCGCCAATGCGCAAGCGTGTACACGCCGGCAAAAAGGATGATTGCGGCCACAAGAAAGGTGAGTGTGGATGCAGTCGTCTGGGAATTCACATAAGCCCCGACGAAACCGAACACCAAGGCACCGGCGCATACGGGGACCGCCATACTCCAGTCGATACTCCCCCGGCGCTGAAACATGTAGGTACCCACCACACCGGTCGCGATGAAGGTCGCCAAGGCCGTGGCCATGGCCTCGTGAACGCTAAGTCCGGCAAGAAGTCCGAGCACAGGCACCAACAACACGCCGCCGATACCCACGGCACCGATCAGCGCACCGATACCAAGCGCCGCTACAAGCAGCCAGACCATCGTTAATGCATCCACAACCGCACCTCGGCAAATGGGATAGGGTTCGAGCCGTCGGGCGCCACGAGGTATCCGGTCACTCGGACGAGCATGAGACAGTCCATCCTTGGCGGTGTTGGTGTCCGTGCGTGGCTGGCTCGACGCGCGTACACCCTGGTCCTGAATCGATACATCGTGTCCCCTACCCACGGCAGGGGGTTCCTTGAGACCGAAATCTGGACGGCGATCGTGCCTTACGCTGGCGGAGTCTGCGGACGGGGTTCAAAGCTCGCTCCGCGTCTCGCGCGGGCTCCCCGGCATCCGCCCGATCTGGCCGTCACGTCAACTCTCGTGGCCCAACCCGCCACTCAGGAAAATGGGAGGCGTAGGGTGCGAATAGCACAGTGGGTGGCACCGGTCGCAGCCAGGATGCCTGGGGTCCCAGGCCGACCCGATCCGGTGCCAACCAGATCTGGATTACCGCACCCTACGCACTCGGACCTCACGTCAAGAGGTTGGCAGTGCCGATCAACCGGCGGCAAACGACGTGACCTGCCCGTTTATCAACCGATTGAGGCGCTTCATTACCAAATAGCCCATCCGCACGTCATCTTCCATCAGGGTCAGCAGGTCCCGCCCTCGGATGGTCAGTACGCTGCAACCCGTCAGGCAGACCGCGGTTGCCGTGCGCTTGGGAGCACCTTCGACAAGTGCTGCCCAACCGATTACCTGACCCCGATGAATCAGTTCGCCCGCCGATGCACGACGAACTCCGTGCCCAACGGTGAACCGGACAATCCCGTCGATCAGAACGTAGAAGTTCTCGGGGCTCTGGCCGAAATGATAGATCTCCGCGCCCGCGCCAAAGTGTTCCTGACGCGATATCGCAGCGATACTTTCCAGTTGCTTTCCATCAAGGCCGGAGAAGAAATCGGTCAGCTCTAGCAGATCTACACTTCTGATATTCGGTTTAACCGCGTTCCACATGCGTGCGTCAGCCATTCGTTAGATATTATTTAACCTTTTTTCCAACCCATAAGCTGCCTGAATTTCTCAAGCTCTTCATCACTCATGAACACCGAATGCTCAGGGCCAGGATAGGCACGCGAGCGAACGTCATCCATGTAACGAGTATACCCGTCTTCGAGAATCGGGACCAGATCCGTGTAGATCTTGGAATGCCGCGGCACATGGGCCTCGTACAGGTGGAACAGGTCGGAACCGATGATGTGCACACCGTCTGCACGGTTGCCCGCACCAAGACTGATCACCGGTACCGGCAGGATTTCGGCAAGATATTCGCACACTTCCACGGTGGTCACTTCGCACATGATGGAGAAACATCCGGCATCCACCATCGCCAGCGCATCATCAATCAATTCCTTGGCGCGGTCAGCTGTCTTGCCCTGGGCGCGGAAACCGCCGAGCTGGGGCATGCGCATTGGGGTGATCCCGATGTGACCCTGAACCGGGATGCCAGCCTTCACGATCGCTTCGATGTATTTTGCGTGATGCTGGTTCCCTTCACATTTCATGACTTCGGCGCCGGCGCGTGCCACGAATTGTCCAGCGTTATCGACCGCCTGCTGGGTCGAAAGATGGAAGCTCATGTAGGGCATGTCAACCATACGCAGACCATACTTCGAGCCGCGGTAAACCGCCTGCGCCATCATCATGACTTCTTCAAAACTGACAGAGGTCGTGCTGTCATGGCCGAATAGCACCATACCACCGGTATCGCTGACACAAAGAATATCGACGCCGACACGATCACACACGATCGCATTCTCGTAGTCGTACACGGCAATCTGCGTGATCTGCTCGCCTTTCTGCTTCTTCTCCATCAACTGCGGGATGGTGACTTTCTTGCGCTTTGCTGGCTGAGTGGACTGTTGATCGGACATGTTGATGTACTCCTTGTTCTATAAAGTGAGTCGGCGTGAGCACGCTATGCAGCGGATCTCGAACACACTACCTGCAAGTCTTGCGCCACTCATGGATAACCTATATTTTCAACCACTTGGCATTTTCCAACCGCGAGATACTCATCGCATGTTTCCCTGGGAAACATGCGATGGGCCTAGAGAAACACATGGCGTCCGTCGGCTGTCGCGCGTCACTCGGCCCTTCTATCGATGCCATTGATCGGAAATTTCCACGTAATCACACTTTGCGTGAATGGGTGGCTTGACCTTGCGCAGCCGCACTTCGAGATGGCTTACCTCGGGAAAGCAATTCATCAGATTTGTTCCGATTCTGGCGAGGAGTGTTTCAATCAGATGCACGGGTTCACCTCCCATCACTTCCTCCACAACCTGGCTTGCCGGGCCATAATCGAGGGTATCCTGAAGCCTGTCCGTGCGTCCCGCGAGGGCGAGGTCGGTCCTGAAAAGAAGGTCTATCTCGATGTCGTTTCCGACTTCCCGCTCGAAATCAAAGTATCCATGCCGGCAGCGAAAAGAAAGGTTTTTTACCACTAGCGTTCCCATTACCTACTCTCCAGAGTCATATTCGATCATCTTCTTCTGGCCCTTGTGCGGACGTTTCCGATATGCTGGCGTGCTGTGTCCAACCAGCGTTTCCCGATGACCACTTTCAATAATCATGCCAGGGAGCTTCCCACCTCGTTCCGCCACATCGTCCCCCGACATTCGCGCGCCCTTTTACGCGGACCGAAACCACCGCATCGGCCCCAATCAACGTCTCGGGAAATCCTGATTAAACCATCGTGGCGAGATGCACAGCCTTGGCTTCGCTCAGCCTTCGGATCAATCGGGGAACCTGATTAGCACGAATGCTCCGCAAGCCGGACTCGCGCATGAATTCACCCCGTCATTGCGAGCGCAGCGCGGCAATCCAAATGGCTCAGCAGAAACCAACGTGGGTTGGATCGCCACGTCGCTTCGCTCCTCGCGATGACGCCTTGGGCCTTAATTTTCCGATCTGCGGAGCATTCGTGCTAATCAGGTCGGGGAATGCTCTCGGCGTTTCCTGCATGAGTCCCGTGCCGTGCTCGCTCATGACGAAACCTTTTGGTCAACGCCTCCCTGGGTTGGGCCCTCAGGTAGCCGGACAAAGCCGACGCTTGGGGTTGCCGGCGTTCTGCTCGGTTGCCCGATTTTTTCCACGCCCTGAGCTCCGGTTTATTATAACGGGCCGACAAGGACTTTTTGCAACAGGGATTGGTGACTGCGCCAACGGCTGGCGCCGGGTGTGAGGTCGAGTGCCGGCCGGAGTCGTCTCGATTTCCCGACTGACTGGTCAGAACTCACGTCCAATCTTGCCGCACGTCCACGAGGGTGCTGGATGTGGCGGAGCATGGCTTGAGGTACATCTCTACAAGTGTGCCGACGAGACGCCCCGTGGAGACAGGTTTCCCGCCATCATGGTGTGGGGTCACGATAGGCATATTCCATATGCCGGGCGGTGCTTCGTGCTACGTCCTCACCGAAATACGAGGCTACCACCCCTAACGCCATGTCAATACCGGTAGAGATCCCAGCAGATGTGTAAACGTGGCCGTCCTGAACGAAGCGCTTGCCCTCTTCAACCTGAACCGAAGGGAACGAGTCGCGCATCCAATCAACAGAGTGCCTGTGGATCGTGGCCTTGCGGCCATCCAGCAAACCCGCAAAGCCCAGCAGCATGGATCCCGTGCATACGGACGTCAGGCGTGCCGCATCCCCGCCACGCTCGCGCAACCAGTCCAGAAGCACAGTGTTCTCGACTTCCCGGCGGGTACCCCGGCCCCCGGGAACCACCAGAACGTCGAGCCGCGGACAATCCTGAAAGGTATGGTGCGGCAATACGGCCAGGCCACCGCTCGCCAGGCACGGCCCCGGTTTCTGCGCCACGAGCACGACCTCGAAAGGTGACTCTTCCTCCCAACGACGAGCCTCGTTGATTCTGGTAGCCGAGAAGACTTCGAAAGGCCCACAGAAGTCCAGCACCTCAATATCGTCAAATACGAGGATACCAACCCGCTTGCGATCCATGTGCGCGTCTCCCGGAAACGTGGCGTGCGAAATTTGTACGGCACCGACCCCAGTCATGCGAGATCCCATGGAAACATGAAGACATTGCCGGATTTGCCGTTGAACCGGACGCCACCATCGCGCCGGACCGCTTGCGGAACCAGGGGTTAAACGGCAACACGGCGGTCAATTGATCGTTATCGAGACATCGACTCGCGCACTTGCCTGGAACATGACCCGAGGGATGGCCGGAGATGGCCGAACAGTCAGACGATGCACCGGTGATCGCCCAGCATGCTGTGTTTCTGTCGGAAACACAGCATGTGTTCCAATCGAAACGGCGAATCGCTGAAATCCCCACGCATCGATCCTCCGCTGGCCTTTATTCGGCCATCGACCAGCGACCGGGAACCCCCACCCAGTCAATCGTCAGCGAGCCCGGCCTGACGACGGCGCTGCTGATAAAGCCACTCCGACGAACGATGACGTGCTTCCGAGACCTGGGCCGCATCCAGCTCCGATTCCATCTGGAGTCGGAGCTGATTGCCGAGATCATCACCCTCAGCGGCCGCGAGGTTGAACCATTTCAGCGCCTCGACGGGATCCGATTCCACTCCGACACCGCGGAGATACATCACTCCCAGCCACCCCTGCATCTGCCGGTT
>JAABSN010000124.1 GCA_011390385.1 Thioalkalivibrio nitratireducens
AGAACCACTATGCGCCTCGCAATCATGAAAAACTGCCCTCGCTCTCCCACGCGGCTCGCTACGGGCACCCAAGTCCGGCAGGCTCCTAGGCACGCTACAACAGCCTCAGCCCCGACAGGTGCAGGATACCGGTATGAACAGCGGCCTTCAGAATTGCCAGTTCAGCGAAATCCTTGTCGATGGTCAGCGCACACGCGCCAAACGGTCGGAATAACGGCCTCGCTCTCCCACTCGGCTCGCGCTACGGGCACCCACGTTCGTCAGGCTCCTGGCGGACCCGAGATCGCCGCAACGCATTATTGCCTTGCCGAGCCGAAGGGAGAACTCGGCGAACGCTGCTGTCTCGCCGTAACCATGACCGGGTCCGCGAAGCGGGTCAGCACGGGCGAGACCGAGGTTTCGGTCATGTGCTAGCATCCGGATTGCTTCAGGGGAGTAGCCGTCCCGGCGCGATGCCGGGAGCGTGCGTCAACACGATTGACCGAAGGTCATGGCGCACGCGGCCTAAAGGTTTGGCGAGACCTGTGGTTTCAGCTTCTGCTCCGGGCCGGACGGGAAGCTGTGCCACTGGTTTCTGTCGTCCGGCCCCTGGGAGTCCTGCCGTGGAAATCTTCCTTCTTGCGCTGGTCACGGTTGCGGTTGCCGAGATTGGTGACAAGACGCAGTTCGTCAGCCTCGCGCTCAGTGCCCGGTTCCGCAAGCCCTGGCCGATCCTCGCGGGCGTGGTGGCCGCGTCGATCGCCAATCACGGACTCGCGGCCGTCGCCGGCCTCTGGGTCGCCCGCCTGCTACCGGAAAACCTGATCGTCTGGATCGTCGGCCTGGGATTTCTCGCGATGGCGGCCTGGACGCTACGCGGCGATCATGAGGGCGACCATCCGCCCGAGGTCTCGGTACGCGGCGCGTTCGTCACCACCTTCATACTGTTCTTCCTGATGGAAATGGGTGACAAGACCCAGGTGACGACCGCGGCGCTGGCAGCCCACTTCGAGACCGTGTTGCTGGTGGTGGCTGGGAGCACGATCGGGATGTTCGCGGCGAATGCTCCTGCTATCTGGATCGGCCATCGTTTTGCAGCGCGAGTCCCCGCACGCCTGTTGCAGCGCCTGAGCGCCGGCATCTTCGCGGTCATCGGGGTCTGGGTCCTGCTCGCGCTCTGGCTGAACCAGCATTCGGCGGCCTAGGAGCCTGTCGGAATTGGGTGTCCGTCGCGAATGCCTGCGGAATGCCGCGAATAATGACCAGACGTCGGCCGGAGATCGTGTTGGCGCCGCGTCAACTCGGATGGTCTTCGAGGGTCCACACTTTCATGACGACAGGTGTGGGGTGCCGACAAGCGCGGCGAAATGCATGGTTCGAGGCTGTGAATGCAGGCCTGCCGGCGGAGGCAGGACACGGCACTCATGTGGGCAGAGTCATGGTCGAACCCGATCATGATTCGCTGGCATGTCTGCATCGGCGCGATACTGACGGCGATCACGCGTGACACATTTGTAATCTCCTGCAGACCGTTTCGTGAAAGTCCGCACCTACAATGACCGTTCGGACACCACACCCAATCGCAAAGGTGAAGCGCATGAAAAAACTGCAACGTCTGGCTCCCCTGTTCGTGGTTGCTTCCATTCTTGCCATTGTGGTCGTCGGGCTGCGGACAAGCGCAGACGACGACGCGCTGGCGATGCCGAAGCATGCCCCGAGCGATCCGTCGCTGAGTGTCGCGACCTTTGCCGGTGGCTGTTTCTGGTGCGTCGAAGAGGGCTTCGAGAAAATCCCCGGAGTCGTGGAGGCAGTATCCGGCTACAGCGGAGGCGAACTGGAAAATCCCACGTACGAACAGGTTTCCTCCGGTAGAACGCGTCACACGGAAGCCGTGCAGGTCTATTACGACCCTGCTGTCATCAGTTACGAGGGGTTGTTGCAGGGTCTGTGGAGGATGATGGATCCAACCGATGCGGAGGGGCAGTTTGTCGACCGCGGCCGGCAGTACCGCCCAGCCATTTTTTACCACGACGAGGAACAGCGGCGATGGGCCGAAGCCTCCAGGCAGGCGCTCGCAGACAGTGGTCGCTATGCGGATCCGGTCGTGATCGAGATTGTGCCGTTCATGGCGTTCCATGAGGCGGAGGATTATCACCAGGACTACTATCGCAAGAATCCGTTGCGGTACAGGTTCTACACGCGCAACTCGGGCCGCTATCAGTTCATCGACAGGGTCTGGGGCGAGGATCGCCATATTGACTTCTCCGACTTCCGTCCCGGGCGAACCGAGGCAGAGGAACGCGAGGCCGGCTTCAACCGACACACCTTCGTGAAGCCGGATGATTCCGAACTGAGAGAGCGTTTGACGCCGATCCAGTACAAAGTCACCCAGCAGGATGGTACCGAGCCTCCGTTCAACAATCCCTACGACACCGAGCGTCGATCCGGCATCTACGTCGACGTCGTATCCGGTGAGCCTTTGTTCTCCTCGGTCGACAAGTACGACTCGGGCACCGGGTGGCCCAGCTTTGTGCGGCCGATCGCCGCGGACGCAGTGGTCGAGCATGAGGATCGCCGCTGGTTCGGCGTACGGACGGAAATCCGCAGCGCGGTGGCGGATTCGCATCTCGGGCATGTCTTCACCGATGGTCCGGCACCCACCGGGCTGCGCTATTGCATGAACTCGGCGGCCTTGCGCTTCATCCCCGAGGCCGAGATGAGCGCGGCGGGCTATGGAGACTACCTGAACACGGTCGGCGAACCGGGTGGCATCTGAACCGGGCACAAGCGACCGTCATGCGGGACCAGGAAATCCGATACCATGAATCGGCCCGCGACTGTCCGCGCGCGGTCAGGGTACCCGACCGTTTATCATGGTCAGCGTCGTGCCGTGCGAGGGTGTGAGGCACGTATCGAGGATGCATGGCACGTACCGTTTTGATCATTGAGGACAACCCGGGGATCGCCCAACTGGTTCGCATGCACGTGGAGGACCTGGGCTATGCCACCCTGGTCGAAAACCGTGGCGACACCGGACTCGCCTGCTATCGCCGGGGTGGC
The DNA here is from genome assembly GCA_011390385.1 of Thioalkalivibrio nitratireducens. The sequence goes on from JAABSN010000124.1 coordinate 3,040, forward strand.
ATCGACCTGGTCATTCTCGATCTGATGCTGCCAGGGCTGGATGGCCTCGCGATTTGCCGGGAGATTCGCTCGCAGCCCGGTTACACTCCGGTGCTCATGCTCACCGCGAAGAGCACGGAACTGGACCGGGTTCTCGGCCTGGAAATGGGCGCGGACGACTACCTCACCAAACCTTTCAGCGTGGCTGAACTGGCTGCGCGCATCAAAGCCTTGTTCCGGCGGGTGGATGCAATGGCCGCATCGGCGTCGGATCCGCAGGCCGCGCCCGTTGTGATCGACTGCGACGGCCTGCGCATCGACCCGACCAGGCGTCGCGTCGAAGTGCGCGGTGTCGAGGTGGAACTGACCGCCCGTGAGTTCGATCTGCTGAGACATTTCGCCAGCCATCCCGGCCAGGTATTCAGCCGCATGCAGCTGCTGGATACGGTTTGGGGCTATGAACACGAAGGCTACGAACACACGGTCAATACCCACATCAACCGTCTGCGCGGCAAGATCGAGCGCAACCCGGCCACGCCCGAGTTCATACAGACGGTGTGGGGTGTCGGCTACCGTTTCCGCGAATAGACCCGTGACAATGATCGGGACCCTCTACACGCGGCTTGCGCTGGGACTGTTCGTCCTGCTGCTCGCCGTGGGTTTGCTGTATTCGACCATCAGCCTCTATGCGCTGCGCCAGTACAACGCCTCTTTGAACCAGGAGCTCAATCGCGAATTGGCACAGAAGCTGGTTCAGGATCGCAACCTGATCAATGAAGGGCGGCTCGATCAGCAGGCCCTGCAGGAGCTTTTTGCGCTCTACATGACGATCAACCCGAGTATCGAGATTTACCTGCTCGACAACGAAGGTCGGATTCTGTCGTATTCCGCCGATCCGGAAAAAATCAAGCGCAATACGGTCTCGATGACGCCGATCCGGACCCTGCTCGCGGACATGACTGCCTATCCCGTGCTGGGTGATGACCCGCGTAGCCATGAACGGCAAAAAGTTTTTTCGGTCACCCCGGTACCCGCCTCGGAACAGCCCGAGGGATACCTCTACGTGGTGCTGCGCGGCGAGGAATACGATGCCGCCGAGCTCATGGCAAGGAGCGGCCATTTCATCGAGATGAGCGCCTGGGCGGTACTGATCAGCCTGAGTGTTGGCATGTTCGCCGGACTGGCCGTGTTCCGCCTGCTGACCCGTCGCCTGACGCGGCTCAGAAGCCTGGTCGAGCAATTCGAAAACGCCGGCATGAGTCGTCAGCCACGCCCAACGTGGCAGCAGCAACGCCCGGCCGTTCGCGACGAGATCGACTATCTGGGTGTCGCTTTCGACCGCATGGCGCAGCGCATCGCCAGCCAGATTGAACAGCTGCGGGAAAAGGATGCGCTGCGCCGTCGCCTGATTGCCCAGGTCTCGCACGATCTGCGTACGCCGCTGGCTTCCATGCAAGGCTATGTGGAGAGTCTGCGCATGAAACGGGCTGCTTTGAGCGATGATGAGCAGGTGCGCTTCCTGGATATCGCGCTGGAGGAGGGACAGCGGCTCAGTCGTCTGGTCGACGAATTGTTCGAACTGGCCGCGCTCGAGGCGCGGGAGCAACCACCGCAGCGGGAACCGTTCGTTCCGGCGGAACTCGTGCACGACGTATCGCACAAGCATGCCCCGGAAGCCGGGAAAAAGCGGGTCACCATAACCGTGTCAGGCTCGACAACCTTGCCACTGGTGTACGCGGATCTGGGCATGACCGAGAGAGTGCTCGACAATCTGATCAGTAATGCCATGACCTATAGCCCTGAAGGCGGCAAGGTCGAACTGGCGATGAGCCTGCAGGACGGCTACGTGCAGGTTTGTGTGAGCGATTCGGGGCCGGGCATCCCGGAGCAGGATCTACCGCATGTTTTCGAGCCCTTCTACCGCGGCGAGGCCGGCAGCGGCAGCGGCCACGCCGGTCTCGGGCTGGCGATCGCAAAACGCATCATGAGTTTGCAGGGTGGCGCCATCAGTGCCGCCATTCGACCGACGGGTGGCGCTGCGTTCACCATCCTTCTGCCTGTGTACCAGCACGCTGGAATCCAGCGTCCGGATTCGGTTTCCTGTCCGCCTTGATTGTGGTTCGCGTATCGGACACCACAATGGAGCCAGATCAGGCGCGCAGTCCGGCAGGTCGATAAGGATATCGACGGGAACCGTGTTTCCCCCTGAGTCATCTCAGCGTGATTCTGCTCCACGCTGCAGACCCGTGGCACGCGAGCCTTCCGGAATGGTCGGCAGCGTCGGGTGTTATGGCCTATAAATACCCGTAGAGACTGTGTTCGAATGGGTGTACGCCAACGGCATTGCTCGAGCGCGTGCCCGGCAGCTGTACCCTGCATGGAGAGGGGTGGCTGGAAACGTCTCTCGAGGCGTCCATGAAACGTTGTCCACGGTGTCGGAGAGAAACGGAATTGACCGGCTGGAACATCAGGATCCAGGCCAGGCGGATGTGCCGATGGCTTGTCGGGGCATGGTTGCTGACCCTGTGCGTCGGAGCTGCGGTTTCGGCGGACCCGCCCGCTGCTCCAAAGGGCATTCTGACCCCGGACGAAATGTGGTCCGTGGGCAACCAGTATGGCCGGGTGCAGGCCGAATGGAACGCCGAGCTCGATCGCCACGAGGCTCGGATCCGGGAAATCGAGTCCTCCCATCTGTCCCGCAGCCAGAAGGATTTCCTTCAGCAACGCGAGGTACGTCTGCATCGCGCCGAGTCGCAGCGCGTGGCTCGTCTGCGGCACCAGGTTCAGGACGTGCTCATCACCGAGGCCAATGCCCGCGCTTCCAGAAGCGCCAGCGCCACCCGAAGCCGGATCGAGGCCTCGGCCGGCACTGCCATCGATGACCCGGCGCACCGGGGCATGTACGGGGATCTGGATGCACAGGGGGGGGTGCGCTCGGTGGAAGCGCTGGAGGCGACTTTCTACGACATGGGGCTGGACCGGCATATCAGCCTGAACAAGACGCCCGGAACCCTGGAGTTCGGCGACGGTTTCGAAATGACGGTGCACAAGACCGGCCTGGATGCCCCGGCTGGCAGCCAGTTCGCAGAGATCCGCGACGCCGTCGATGCGCGCAATCACGAAGTGTACCTGTCCGAGCGGATGCGCAATCGCGCGGCGGGTACCAAGCAGGTCGGTACCGATTTCGTCGAGGTCCAGGATCACCTCAAGAAGGCAGGCGAGGGCCTCGCGTCCGGCAACCAGCAGCTGGTGGATGATCCGGCGCGGATGCAGGCGATGGCCAAGGGGACGACGAAAACGCTGCAGATCGGCGATGTGCCGGATGCCGAGTGGAATGCCGAGTTGGCGGCGATCATGCGGCGGCACGGCATCGAGGGTTCACCGGAAGCTTTTCGGCAGCGCCTTCAGTCGATCAAGGAAGGCCGGATCGTGGTCACCGACCCGGTGGAGGCCGGGCGTATCCGGGATGCGGCGAGCGAGGTTTTCGTCCGGGCCGAGCGCCAGGCCTATCAGCGCGCACAAGCCGAAATCGAGGCCAGGAGTGCCGAGATCGACCGCATCCGGGACAATGTCCGCAAGGTCGATGCGATGAGTGACCGGCCCGATACACGCGCCCGGCGCGAGGCGCTCAAGAAATCGCTGCAGGCGCGTGAAAAGGCCCTGCGTGAGGAACTCATCGATTCGCGAAGCAAGATGCGCGCCTCTGCCGAGGCCAATGCCGAGCTCGAGCCGTCCCGTGTCCGTCCGGAAGCCGAAGGCGGCGCGGGGCGGACGCCGGCTGACGCCGACACCGGACGGCCGATTGCCAGCGATGGGGATACGCGTCCCCGCCCCCCGGGCGATACCGATTCGCGACGGCCGCTGCCCAGCGATGGCGACACGCGTCCGCGACCTCCGGGCGATACCGAACCCGGTCGGGCGCGCCCGACGGACACCGATTCGCGTCCGCGCGTCCCGGGTTCCCGGGATGCACCATCCGCCGCGAGCGCCGCCCAGCGGGTGAAAAGCGGCGCAGCCAAAGCCTACGAGGCTTTCGGCGTTGTGACCGATATGGCCGATATCGGCAATGCCGCCCGCAAGCTCGAAGCCTACATGGAGGGTGAAGCGACGGCCGGGGAAGTGATCCGCGAGGCCCTGAACGTGCCGCCACTGTCGCCGGTCGGCTCGGTGGTGGGTACGGTGGAAGTGACCGGTCAGCGTGTTGGTGATTATCTCAAGCTGCAGCAGGAGCTGAAAAAGGCTAACGAGACCAATCTCGAAGCCTACCTGAATGCCTGGGCCCTGCAGTTTCGCAAGACCGGCATGAGCACCGAGGAGGTCCGAAACTACGTGGCCGCCGCAGTGGAGGCCGGCAATCTGGACGTGCTCGAGGCCCGGGCGGCGCGCCTGCGGGCCGAAGGACACGAATTCGTATCACCGGTGCTGATCGTCGAGGAAGGCCCCGGTCCCGATGGCGGCAACTGGTACTGGTGGGAGAACACCAAGGAACTGGGTTATGGCATGGCCAGGTCGACCAGGGAGGGGGTCGAGTATATCGTCACGGCCCCGGGCCGGACGGTGGCAGCCCTGGGCGAGCGTGAGCTGGTCGAGGCCATGATGGCCTATCGCAGCGCAACCGAGGAATCGGACATGCGCACCCGCATGTTTCGTGCGCTGCGTGCGGCGGGGATCGAACGTGAACGCGCGCTGAAGGGGGTCAATGAGGGGGGAGCAACCCTGCGCAGCCTGACCCGGGAGGTACGCGAGAATCTCGAACAGGCTCGACTGGAGGCCGAGCGTGTCGAGGCGGAGCGAAAACGGTTGCAGGACAGGGTCGAGGCGGTGGTCGCGCGGATCAATCGACTCTGGTGGATGGATCTGTCCCTGAACACCACACCGCCGACGCCGGTTCCGATCCCGCACGGCACCGACCCGGACGCGATGATCGACATCGAGGTGCGCCTGGTCGGCGGCTTCGACGAGGCCGTCTCGCGAATCGAGCGCGAACTTGCTGCAATCACCGGTCAGCAGCCAGTCATTCGGACGCAGGCGTCGATTTCCCTGGCCACTGCGAAGCCTGCCGACCGGGAAACATGGCAGGTGCAGTTGCCTGCAAGGCAGGATGTCTATCCCCTGGCGGTGAACCTCTCCGTGGAAATTTCCGGATTGCCCGACGCGTTTTCCGGACTGCACCGAACGATCCGGCGAACGGTCGAGGGTGCCGTGATGATCAAGACTGCCGAAGAGCGCATCGCATTTGCAGAGGACCCCTACGAATTCGTCGACGGTGACTACGAGCCGATTCATGCGATCGCCGAAAGCCTCGACCCGGAGGCGGCCTATTACTACTACTGGACCTTCCGTGATCAGGCCGGGATCACCGATGAGCCGGCCTGGAAGCTGCTTGCCACCCTCGATGACCCCAGCGAGCCGCAGCAATTTACCGCCACCGTCGCGCTGGCGGACCTGGCCAGCGGGATGCTGCTGGATGAGGCTTTCACGGTCATCGAGGTGACGCCCGGCGAGATCGGCGAGTCCACTCGCGAGATCGACGTGTTCGGCAACCGGGTCTACTGGACCAGTGCCACGCCGCTGGCCAACGATCCGGGCGTCCGGCTCCCCGAGTCGCTGCTTCGCGTGACGCCCAGCATCGAGGGCATCGTGGGCGAGATTCGCACCGACTCGGCGGCATGGGATCGGCTGCAGGCCATGATTGATCCGAAACAGTCCGTCGATGCCCTGCTTCGGGCAACCATCCTCGAGCAGTTCGTGAGCATGGGTATCGAACCGGACGAAGCCATGGTGTCGAAGGCGTTGCAGACCGCCAAGGCATTTTCCGGCATGGCGAATGCCGGCGGTGAGATCGAAATGCCGGAAATGCTCGCCCATGGCCTGGTGAAAGCAGGGACGCCGATTCGTCTTCGCCTTGCCGTTTCCCTGCCGAGGCCACCGCGCATCCCCGTGACCTTCGGGACAGAGGATGATGCGGTGGCCCTCGATGTTCAGGTCCGCCTGCGTGAATGGGTGCTGTCCACGGGGTTCGCCCAGAGCGATCCGGTCTCGGGCAACAATGCTGCCGCCACGCTCGAATGGACTCCCGAACCCGGCGACGGGCGGGAATCCGTGGCGGTTAACCTGCTGCTGTTCTTCGACCTCGATTTCTACCATCGCGGTAGCGACGAACTCTGGACCGAGGACGGCATGCCGCTGCGCTATGAAAATTTCTCGACCCACTTTCCGGTCGGGATGTATTTTCTGCCGGTCGAGGAGTCGCCGCGATGACGCCGGTCCGGCGCCCGGTATCGTTGATCCTGGCCGGCCTCGTCGCCTGCATGGCGGGCGCGGGAAACGGCTGGGCACGGGATGGCGCGACGCTTGCGGGGCTCCCCGAGGCATTCTCACGACGTCCCGCCGAACTCATCGTGGACCCGGACGATTCTCCCGTCGATCATCGGGCGGTGACTGAAATCTGGGTCCGTGCCGAGCAGCCGGGGCGCCTGGAATTGCTGGACGGCGCCGGACGGGTGCTCGCGCTTGACCGGGGCCCGCAGCCGGCCATCCTTTACGATTGGTCGCACGCAACCGAGGAGCCGGTGCCGGACATCCCCTTCATCCTGCAGTTCCTGCCCGATCGCGCCGCAGCCGGGACC
>JAABSN010000125.1 GCA_011390385.1 Thioalkalivibrio nitratireducens
ATTAGACGCGTGACAGGACACTAGCCGTGAGGCGGAGCCGAACCGGCAGCGTTCGGGATCAGCCCTCTTTCGCGGCCAGGGCCTCTTCGTTGTACGCGGCGTCGATCGTCGTGATCGTTTTCTCGACCAGCCGGAAGCCTTCCACCGGGGCATCGTCCTTCATGTACTGCAGGCGCAGCGGCCCGATTGCCTTTACGGCGCTGGCACGGTCGAGGGCCTTTTCCGGGGAGTCGGCGCCGGCACCGTCCATCAGTGCGGCGAGGATTTGCCCGGCGACCGGTTCGCGATGGGTGCCTGCGCGGGCCTTGGCCAGCGTATCGGCAGCGTTGCCGTCGAGGAAGCGCTGGTCCAGATGGTGGTCCATGTAGTGCAGCAATTGTTCGAGTGTCATTGCGTGGTCTCACGGTGGAAATGGATGGTGGCTTTGCCTTGCCTCACCCCACTGTGTGGCGTCGCGCTTCACATGGGGGCGACGGTCGTGGCGGTCAATAGGGCCGGAAGTCGGCTTCATTGGGCCAGCCAGTCACGGTTGAGTTCGATCTGGCAGGCTTCCTCGACCCGGCGCAGGTAATAGAGAAAATCGACCGGAAGGTTGATGCCATCGTGCATCTGCAACGGGTACAGGTCGGCGGCGATCAGGCAATCGGCGATGCTGAGTCGCCCGATGTAAAAGCGTTCGCGAGCCAGATGCCGCGCCAGTTCAGGCAGGCGCGACAGTCTGGCGAACTGATTGAAGCCGTCGTAGCGGTCGTTCGCGAGTTCTTCGAGCGTCAACCCGAAACGGCGCCGTACGCCGGCTTTGAAATCCGCCAGCGCTTCGGCGTCGTTCCCGATGCCGCGGAAACCGGGTGCGATCGGGGCATGGAGACGCTCCAGTACGGCGTCGACCTTGTTGCGCCACTCCAGCAGCGCGGACCAGGCTGTATCGTCGATCACCCCGGCACGCAGCGCCGGTGTGCCCGGTAGCAGGCGGTCGATCTCCGCAAGCACTGCGACGCTGTCGGTGCGCAGCGTGCCGTCTGGCGAACGCAGCACCGGGGATTGCCTCGCGATGCCGAGGTCGAAGAAGGTCTCGTCGTCGAACCAGCCAACGGTTTCAATATTCAGCGGAATCTGCTTCGCGCCAAAGGCCAGGCGCAGGCGTTGGGCCTTGGGGTCGTGGGCAAAATGGTAGAGCGTGTGCATGCGGTTTCCTGGTGCTTCATCGCGAAGGCACGAGCGTTACCGGCGCTTTGCATGATCGAGAATGAAGTCCCACTGCGCCCCCGTGATCGGCATGATGGAGAGACGGTTGCCTTTCCGTACCAATGGGCAGTCTTCCAGCTCCGGTTGTTCCTTGAGCCAGGTCAGGGATATCACTTCGTCGAATCTTTCCTCGAAGGCGACATCGACCCGGTACCAGCGCGGGTTGTCCGGGGCGCTCTTCGGGTCGTAATACTTGTGCTCCGGGTCGAACGCGGCCTCGTCCGGATAGCCCTCCCGGGCGATGCGCATGATCCCGACGATGCCCGGAACCTTCGTGTTCGAATGGTAGAAGAAGGCGAGGTCACCCCTGTTCATCTCGTCCCGCATCATGTTGCGTGCCTGGTAGTTGCGAACGCCCTCCCAGGGCTCCACGCCGACACGCTCAAGGTCATCAATCCCGAAGACATCGGGTTCCGATTTCATCAGCCAATACGACATCGGGAATTCCTTTGCAGCAGGGCAGGAACGGGCGCGACTTCCGCTGCATTTCTACCAGAAACCTGCGCTGGCAGTCTCGAAAACCCTGCGTCTCCGGGGACACCGACAGGAGCCGGGCTGGTATTGCGCGTGACGCGGGAGTGTTCGGCGATGGCCGCACGGGCAGCTGTGCACGCTGGCGACGGAGGCGCAGGCGCGACAGGCGATGAGTCATACATCAAATAAGGGGGCGTGCACCGCGCGCGCCGTGGTGGCCTTCGACCTTGAACCGGAGGTTCAGGTGGGACAAGACTCCGGGCTTACAGGCTTTCCGCACGGGGCGGACATGCTCAACCACCCGAAAGTTCTCGATTCCCGTGGTTGACAATTAGGCTCAAGGGTACCACCCGGCCACTCACGAACGCCGCAGACGCACGCCCGAACCAACATTATGGGCCATTTGTACCGTCACGTGCACTTTCCCGCAAGCTTTTTTCAACGCTGTCGGCGAGTGCCTGCAGGCGATCCTGGGTTCGAGTGTCGAACCGCTCGAGGGATCTGCTGCAGACAAGCAGCTCGTGTGCGAGATTCAGGGATACCATGACCGCGATCCGTTCAGCGCCAACGACACGGCCCCCGTCGCGCACCGCACGCATGCGCTCGTCGAGGAGATTGGCCGAGGCGTAGAGATCTGCGCGTTCCTCGGGTGGACATGTGACCTGATATTCCTTGCCAAGAATGGTCACGCGGATGGGTTCGGCGTTGCGGCTCATTCTGGATGCTCCATGGTGCGCAGTCGGGAGATCATACCTTCGACTCGATGCCGTGCCTGCTCGGTGCGCTCCTTCATGGCCGCGCGGTCGGCTCGCATCTGCCGTAGTTGTTCATGGAGCAGCTGGTTTTCCTCCTGTAGCGTGGCATAGCGCTCCATCAATCGCACTATGGCAGTTTCCAGGCGATCGACGGCGGCATCCACCTCGGCGGGATTGGCGGTCTCCATGGTGTGTTCAGGCCCCTGGCTTTGTGGCAGTGAAACTGATTGTCCGTTCACCCCGTGCCTCATCCTCAGCGGAAGAGGGACAAGGAGCAGGCTGCGCGCAGCTTGTCACAGTCTCGAGTCTAGGAGCGGCGGCATCCGAGCGTCAACTGATGCGACCAACGCGGTTCTCCAGCTTCACCTGCATGCACGCGGCAGAGTGCCGGTTTCGGGATCGGGTGGATGCGAGGCTGGCTGCGGTTGCGGGGTGCCCGACTCGCCGCCACAATGCGCGGGAAAGCGTGAGCCTTTCGAGGTACTGCCCGATGACGACGACCCCTCCGCCTGGCCCCGATGCCACGATCATCGAGTCTGTCGCCCACAACGGCAAACCCTGCCGCATCGTCGATAATACAGGTACGATCGATCGCTCGGAACTCGAGCGTCTGCTTGCCGATCTGATCGCGGAGCGTCATTTTGGTCTTCGGGCGATGTCCGCGCAGGGCGACAACACGATCAAGTTGGGTGAACCCCAGTTCACCCACATGCAGTTCGGCGATCGGGTCTATCGCATGCTGCTTTTCCCGTATGAAGCAAGACTGGAGGCTTTCTGATGGCGCCAGGGTCGGCCCCCGAATGGGATGAGTTGGAGCAGGTCTTCCATTCGGCGGGCTTGACCTGTCCGGTGCCCGCAGCACACGGACTGCTTTCCGGTTGCCTGGTGGCCGACGCCAGCCTTTCAGGTACGCAACTGGAGCAGGTTTTGGGACAGCGATACCCGTCCTCGGATGCTCACGAGGAAGCTTTCCATCGAGTCGTGGAGGCGCTGCGCCTGGGCGTATTGCGTGCGCTGAATGACGCCGATCTCGGGTTTGAACCCCTTCTGCCTGATGATCGGGAAGACCTGGCCGTCCGCACCCGTTCTCTGGGTCAGTGGGTCGACGGTTTCCTTGGCGGCTTCGGGCAGACTCCCCGTGTCGAAGGACTCAAGCCCTCGCCGGAAGCGGTCGAGATTCTTCGGGATTTCGCCGAGATCGCGCGGATCGATGCGGAGCCGGAGGCGAACGAGGATAGCGAACGGGCGCTGGCCGAGTTGAACGAATACGTACGCGTCGGGGTCATGTTGTTGGCCGATGAACTGGCGCCTGCCCAACCCAGGAGTCCAATCCCCCTGCAATGAAGACACCGACCATTACCCTGAAGGAATTCGCCCGGCGCCGGCAACGCCTGATGCAGGCGATGGGCAGGAATTCGATCGCGGTCATACCGTCGGCGAGCGAGCGCCTGCGCAACCGCGATGTCGAGTATGCGTTCCGTCAGGACAGTGACTTTCTGTATCTGACCGGTTTTCCGGAGCCGGATGCGGTGGCCGTCCTGGTGCCTGGGCGCGAGGCCGGCGAGTACGTGCTCTTCTGCCGAGACCGGGATCCAGCCATGGAAACCTGGAGCGGGCGTCGGGCCGGGCCGGACGGTGCAATTGCCACTTACGGTGCCGACTGTGCGTTCCCGATCGGCGATATCGGTGAGATTCTGCCGGGGTTGATGGAGAACCGGACCACGCTGTGCGCGCCGTTCGGCCATAGCGAGGCGCTCGACCGGCGCCTGTTCGGTTGGGTGAACCAGGTGCGTGCGAAGACCCGGTCCGGGGTCCGCGCCCCCTGTGAGTTCTTTGCGCTCGAACACCATCTGCACGAGCAACGGCTGTTCAAGCAGGCCGGCGAACTGCGCATGATGCGCCACGCCGCCGCGATTTCCTCGAACGCCCACCGGCGCGCGATGCAGGCCTGCAGGCCCGGGATGATCGAGTACGAGATCGAGGCCGAATTGCTGCACGAATTCCGACGCCATGGCACCGAGCCGGCCTATCACTCGATCGTCGGCGGTGGCGAGAATGGCTGCATTCTGCATTACATCGAGAACAGGAGTCCCTTGCGGGATGGCGATCTCCTGCTGATCGACGCGGGTTGCGAGCACGGCGGGTATGCGTCGGACATCACCCGGACGTTTCCGGTATCGGGGCGGTTCAGCGCGGCGCAGCGTGATGTCTACGAGGTGGTTCTCGAGGCACAGGCCGTGGCCATTGCAAAGGCCATCCCCGGTAATCACTGGAATGACCCGCACGATGCGGCGGTTGCAACGATTACCCGTGGCCTGAAGACGCTTGGCGTGCTGAAGGGACGTCCCGCGGATCTGATTCGCAAGGAAGCCTACAAGCCTTATTACATGCACCGCACCGGGCACTGGCTCGGGCTCGATGTCCACGATGTCGGCGATTATCGTATCGGCGATACCTGGCGTCTGCTCGAACCCGGCATGGTGATGACCGTCGAGCCCGGTTTGTACTTCGGCCCTCAGACCAAGGCGCCGAAGGCATTGCGCGGGATCGGGATTCGTATCGAGGATGACGTGGCGCTGACCCGTTCCGGACATGAGGTTCTGAGTGGGGCGTGCCCGAAGACAGTGGCGGAGATCGAGGCCTGCATGGCGGGTGAAACCGCGCCACACACCGGGAACGAGTGATGGTGGCGCGCAGGCGTAACTGTGATGTCCTGATCATTGGCGCCGGCCCGGTGGGTGCGCTCCTGGCCTGTGTGCTGGCACGTGCCGGCCACGAAGTGGTTCTTGCCGAGCGGGGCCGACGAATTCCCGACCCCGAGAGCAGTCGCGACACCCGTGGCTATGCGCTTGCCGCCGGTTCGGTGACGATCCTGGACGATTTCGGCTACTGGGCACCGCTGGCGGAACACGCGGAAGCGATTCGGGAAATTCACGTCAGCCGCAGCAATGGTTTCGGCAGTGTGGTGATGGATGCGCCAGCCCATGGCGTTGCCGCACTGGGGCAGGTGGTTCCGGCGGTCAGGATCGAGGCGATGCTGGCCTCCGCGCTCGCGGCGACGGACGTGCAGGTGTTCGAACAGACCCGTCTGGAAATGCTTGAAGCGGCGGCTGGTGCGCGCCGCGGGGTCGTCATCGCCGGGCCCGACGGCCGTCACCGTATCGCCGCACGGTTGGTCGTGGCCGCCGACGGTGCATCTTCCAAAACCCGGGCGGCGGCGGGCATAGAGGCGCTGCGCCGGCGTTATGACGCCGATGCACTGGTGTTCGACGTCGTGCCGTCACGGTCGCATCGCGGGCGCGCCTTCGAGCGCTTCACCCCGGAAGGTCCGCTGGCGTTCCTGCCCCAGTCCGGGGGGCGGATGAACGTCGTGTGGGTGGCCACACCCGAAGTCTGTGCTGCCCGGATAGCCCTGGACGAGGCGGATCGAATGGCCGCATTGCAGAGGGTCTTCGGCTGGCGGCTCGGTCGCCTGCACGCTGCCGGACCGGTGGCGCGGTTCCCGCTGGAAATGGTCAGGGCGCGTCGGCTTCACGATCAGCGCCTGGTTCTCGCGGGCAATGTGGCCCATGGACTGCATCCGGTGGCGGGGCAGGGCCTCAATCTTTCGCTGCGCGATGTTGCTGTGCTGGCCGGCCTGCTGGCGTCGGCCGCCGATCCCGGCCTGCCTGAATTGCTCAGTGCGTATTCCCGTGCCCGCGCGTCCGATATCGAACGCGTGGCGACGGTGACCGATTTTCTGGCTCGTGGCCTGCTGGCAAGCCGGGGGCTGCTGCCTCATGCGCTGGGGGGAGGGATGCTGCTGCTCGACCGCCTGGATCCGCTGCGGCGTGCATGGGCGGCTCAGGCAATGGGGTTGCAGCCCTTGCCCAGGCAGCGTCTTCGCGCCATTCCGACCGTGCCGCCGGAACCGCAAGCCGGGCCGGATCACCGTTCGATCAGGTCCTGAGGAGTCGCATCGATGCCTAGCCAACGTTCCGAAACATTCGACTGTGTGGTGGTCGGGGGCGGGGCAGCAGGCGCCGCGGCGGCCCTGGGACTGGTCGCGGCGGGCCACCGGGTGGCGCTGGTCGAGCAGCGGCCACGGCCGGTGTTTTCCGAAGCAGCACCCGTGACCCGGGTGGCGACATTGAACGTCGCGTCGATGGCCCTGCTGGAAAGTCTCGGGGTCGCGCATGCGGTGTTGCGACGGCGCGGGCATCCGTTCCATTGCATGGATGTCTGGGACGCCAACAGCGGTGCGTCACTGCGGTTCGATGCCGATGAGCTCGGGGTGCCGGTGCTGGGATGGACCGTCGAGCATCTGGCGCTGGAAGCAAGCCTCTGGGAGGCTCTGGAAAGCGCGGGCGCGGTACTGCTGCCCGAAACGAATTGGCGGGCGCTCGATTGGCGCCCGGACCGCATCGACGTGCATCTGGCCGATCGGCGCGTGTTGGGTGCACGACTGCTGGTTGCTGCGGACGGTGCGGAGTCGCCGTTGCGTGTGCGTTCGGGCATTGCAGTTCGCCGCAATGCCTATCATGCAACGGCGGTCGTCGCCACTGTGGCGACCCGGTTTCCTCACCAGGATACCGCATGGCAGCGCTTTGACCGCGAATCGATCCTTGCCTTTCTGCCGTTGGCCGACGGCCGCTGCTCGATCGTCTGGTCGCAACCGGATGCTTCGGCGGAACACGTCATGCAACTCGATGACGACGATTTCGCGCTGGCCCTGCGGGATGCCCTTGGCGGCCGCCTGGGCGACGTCGAGTCGGTATCGCCGCGAGCTGCGTGGGCATTGGTCGGGCGTCAGGCGCAGGAATATGTCCGGGGGCGGCTGGCTCTGATCGGGGACGCCGCGCACACGATCCATCCACTCGCGGGCCAGGGGTTGAACCTGGGGTTCGCCGATGTGCGCGAATTGCTCCGGGTCGTGCCCGGTTCCGCGGCCGGGGATCCTGCGAGTCCTTCCGCACTCCGGGCCTATACACGCAGCCGCCGTTGGGAAAACGAGGTCATGCTGCGCTCGATGGAATCCCTGCGCTGGCTGTTTGGGTCGTCGCTGCCGACGATTGCGTCGGCGCGTGCGCTGGGTGTCGGGCAGGTCGATCGGCATCGCGCCCTGAAGCGATTCTTTGCGCTGCGGGCACTTGGGTCTGACGGGGCCTGAGCAGGGCGCCGTGAGGCTGGCCGCACCGCTCCCAATGGCTGTCACTCATTGCCTGACTCAAGGTGTTTATTCACATGCACGAGCAGGAATGCGATGGAAAAGATCGTTTCGTCGGATCGCCTGGCGAGATTCATAAGAAAATATTAAATACCCGTTAAAACATGGACTTGGACTCCATGGGCAAAAAGTGTTCAGTTTGATCGAACCCAAGCTGGGATGGGTCTTTCAGAGCGTTGGCTACAGATCATCCACAGAGTTATCCACAGGGTTTGTGGAAAAGTTACAGTCCGGTTTCAGTGTCAGGTACTTAGGGGCAAAACCTGCAATATCCTGAAACCAGTGCACTGCAAATGTGCACCAGATTGGCACGAATTCTGTAGGGCGAACGACAATCGCAGGGACGGTGCCGGAAGCACCCGGGTCTTCGTCTGCAAGATTCATTTCCGCAGCGACAAGGAATCCGTAGCGGGCCAGGCACCCGAATGGGTCGCCCGTGGCGCCCTCTGCAATCGTCAAACGGAACCGGCTCGATTCAATACCCGCCAACGAAATGCAGATTCCGCTGGTTCTGGTCACAGGAAATGCGGTTGGGGTTTCACCGCAAGGCCAGCTTGGGCTAGACTGAAGTCTCTGCCGGTTGCGGGTGTCCCGCAGCTGCACCGACCTGGAAGAGTGCCGCCCGCCACCACGGACGGCCGCCGAAGGCGCAACATCCGCCCGGAATCGCTCAGGCCACCCGGACCGGGTCGGTGACTACAGGCAGGCTCTGGAGAGCGGCCGTTCGCGGCCCACCGAAGGGGGCGTTGATCGCAACGCAAACTCTCAGGTTTCAGGACAGAGGGGCGGCCGGCGGTTATACCGCCGGCCGCCCTTTTTTTTGCCCGATCGATGAGGATGTCGCATGACGCTCAGAACGACGCCACTGCATATGGCGCACCAGCGCGCAGGCGCGCGGCTGGTCGATTTCGCGGGCTGGGAGATGCCACTGCATTATGGCTCCCAGATCGACGAACACCGTGCCGTGCGCGAAGCCGCCGGGGTCTTTGACGTCTCCCACATGCGCGTGGCCGATGTGACGGGTGCCGACGCATTCGGGTTCCTGCGCTACCTGCTCGCCAACGACATCGCCAGGCTGAATCATCCCGGTCGGGCACTTTACAGTTGCATGCTGAATCCCGAAGGTGGGGTCATCGATGATCTGATCGTCTATTTCCGGGGCGATGCGGGCTACCGTGTGGTGGTCAACGCGGCCACGGCCGAAGGCGACATTGCACACATGCAGGCGTCCATCAAAGGCCGCGACGTTGCCGTGGAGCCGCGCCCGAAGCTGGCCGTCCTGGCGGTTCAGGGTCCGCACGCGGTCGCCAAGGTAGCCCCCCTTCTTCCCGACGAGCTGGGGACCGCAGGCGAATTGCGGCCTTTCTCCGCGGTCTGGAATGACGACTGGATGGTGGCTCGCACGGGTTACACCGGTGAGGATGGTTTCGAGATCATGCTGCCGGCGGAGCAGGCCGAGGGTTTCTGGAATGAAGTGTTGCGGGCAGGGACGCGTCCGATCGGGCTGGGCGCCCGCGACACCCTTCGCCTCGAGGCGGGAATGAACCTCTACGGCACTGACATGGATACGACGACCACGCCGCTGGTCTCGAACCTGGGCTGGACCGTGGCCTGGGAACCGGGTGACCGCGACTTCATCGGCCGCAAGGCGTTGGAACGCCAGCGCGCCGAGGGCGTTCCGCAGCAGCTGGTCGGGCTGGTACTCGACGGCCGGGGCGTTCTGCGGGGCGGTACCCGAATCGAGACCGACGCCGGTGACGGGGTCGTGACGTCTGGCACGTTCTCGCCGACGCTTGGTGTTTCGATCGCTTTTGCCCGCATTCCGGCGGGGTCTTCGCAGAGCGGCTTGCTGGCCCACCTGCGGGGCAAGGCGCTGCCGGTCAGGGTCGTGAAGCCGCCGTTCGTGCGGCACGGGAAATCGCAACTGGATTGACACTTTCGGCCGGCGCGTTTGCGAT
>JAABSN010000126.1 GCA_011390385.1 Thioalkalivibrio nitratireducens
GTCACCAGTTCCCGGACATATTCCGGCGATTCGACCGCAAGGTCATAGCGCAGCCCCGAGGCGATCAGCACCTTCTTGATTCCAGGCAAGGCGCGCGCCTTGCGGTACAGGCCGATCAACGCCGAGTGATCCGTATTCAGGTTCTTGCAGATCCCGGGATAGACGCAGGACAGACGCCTGCAGCTTGTTTCGATTTCGGGATCCTTGCAGGCCAGACGGTACATGTTGGCCGTAGGTCCGCCAAGGTCGGAAATCACCCCGGTGAATCCCTCGACGCGGTCGCGGATCTCCTCTACCTCGCGCAGGATCGATTGCTCCGACCGGCTCTGAATGATGCGGCCCTCATGCTCGGTAATCGAGCAGAAGCTACAGCCGCCAAAGCAGCCGCGCATGATGTTCACCGAAAAGCGAATCATCTCCCAGGCCGGGATCCGTGCGTTGCCGTAGGCGGGGTGCGGCGCCCGTGCATAGGGAAGATCAAATAGCGCGTCCATCTCCGGCGTGGTCAGCGGAATCGGCGGCGGATTCAACCACACATCCTTGTCACCATGGCGCTGCACCAATGCCCGTGCATTGCCAGGGTTGGTTTCCAGATGGAGCACGCGCGAGGCATGGGCATACAGGACCGGATCGGCTCGGACCTGCGCATACGACGGAAGACGGATCACGGTCCGGTTGCGAGGATGACCGCGCGGAACATCCCGCTGCAGGCGCACCACCGCTGCTCCCTCTTTGTCACCGGAATCCCGCGTTGCGCAATTCGCCGGAGTGCTCATGGCGTACGGGTCCGGAACGGCATCGACCGGCCCAGGTGCGTCCACTTCGGTGGAATCGATCACCAAAGTGTCCACAGGAACCGCATTGCGCAAGAAAGCCGTGCCGCGGACGTCGCGGATGTCGCGCGGGTGTTCGCCCGCAGCCACGCGATGCGCGACTTCGACCAGAGCCCGCTCGGCATTGCCAAACAACAGGATATCCGCGCGTGCATCGAGCAGCACCGACCGGCGAACCTTGTCGGACCAGTAGTCGTAATGCGCGATGCGACGCAGGCTGGCCTCGATGCCGCCGATGACGATTGCCGTGTCCGGGTAAGCCTCCCGGACCCGCTGGGAGTACACGATCACCGCCCGATCGGGACGCCGACCCCCTTCATCGTTCGGTGTGTAGGCGTCATTGCTCCGTACCCGGCGATCCGACGTGTATCGGTTCACCATCGAGTCCATGTTGCCGGCAGTGATCCCGAAAAACAGGTTCGGACGCCCGAGGACCCGGAAGGGATCCGCGGACTGCCAGTCGGGCTGGCTGATGATTCCGACCCGGAATCCCTGGGCCTCCAGCAAACGCCCGATGATCGCCATGCCGAAACTGGGGTGGTCGACGTAGGCGTCACCGGTCACGAGGATGACATCACAGGAATCCCAGCCGAGCTGCTCCATTTCGGCACGAGTCATCGGCAGGAATGGAGCCACACCGAATCGTTCCGCCCAGTACTTGCGGTAGGAAAACAGTGGCTTGGGCTGATCCATGGGAAACCTCGAGACGATTCGCGCCATTACACGCTAGATATCCGGCTTTTTCAAAATACCGCTCTGTGGGCATGACCGGACGCACCGCAATGACAAGGCGGGCCGACCGCACGCACGGAGCCACACGGATTCAATCACGACTATGGACACCCGCGTACGGGATGTTGGCCATCTGGACCAGTTCACGGTTGAAGGTGATCAGATCATCCCGGCTCAGATCGGCAAGGCGTGCCCGCCCTGTGGCCCGAGCCAGCACCTTCATCAACTCCAGCGACGCATGCAGGAAACGGGCAAGCCGCTCACCACCCTCTTCCGGGTCCAGGCGTCTGCGCAGGGCCGGATCCTGCGTTGCGACTCCGGTCGGACAACGATTGCTGTGACAGATTCTGGCGCCGATGCAGCCGACTGCCTGGATGGCGCTGTTCCCCAATGCAATACCATCGGCGCCAAGCGCCAGGGCTTTCACGAAATCGGCCGGCGTGCGCAATCCTCCCGTCACGATCAGGGTCACCCGGCCGCTGACACCCCGCAGGTCGAGGTAATGCCGGGCCCGGGCCAGCGCGGGAATCGTCGGTACACTGATATGATCGCGTAGCAGCGAAGGTGTGGCACCGGTACCTCCGCCGCGGCCATCAAGGATCACGTAATCGGCTCCGGCCTCCAGCGCAAAGGCCAGATCCTGCTCGACATGATTGGCCGACAACTTGAAGCCGATCGGGATCCCGCCGGTCCTCTCCCGTACTTCGTCGGCGAACCGCGCGAAGTCGTCGGGACTTTCCAGGTTCGAAATGGCGGGTGGAGAGACCGCATCCTGGCCGGCCGTGATACCCCGCACCTCGGCAATCTCATCAGAGACCTTGGCGCCGGGCAGAATGCCTCCGACCCCGGTCTTCGCGGCCTGTCCCCCCTTGAAGTGGAAAGCCTGCACCTTGTCCAGAATGTCGTCGGAATACCCGTATCGGGCCGGTCCGAGTTCAAACAGGTAACGCGAGTTCGCCGCCTGTTCCTCGGGCAGCATGCCCCCTTCGCCCGAGCAGATCCCGGTCCCCGCCTTTTCAGCCCCGCGTGCCAGGGCCATCTTGGCCTCCCGCGAGAGCGAACCGAAGCTCATATCGGAAACGAACACGGGCATCTCGAGTCGCAGCGGGCGCTTTGCCTCGGGTCCGATCACCAGGGTACTGTCGACTTCGGCATCGGCCGGCAGCGGACGACGCGCCAATTGCGCTGCCAGTATCTGTATGTCATCCCAGGATGGCAGCCGGTCTCTCGGAACGCCCATCGCGACGGTTGGCCCCATGGCGCCAACGTTTTCCAACCCCCCGGTCGCCAGCGCATGAATGAACTCGACACTGGGCTCGGTCTCGGTGTTTCTGGGTTCGGGACGGCCGGAATCGCTCGCGACTTCCACCGAATCCTCATGATTCAGCGTGAACTCCTGCCCCAGCGCAGATTCGGGCACCTGTTGATGAGTGCCATCGCAATAGGGAAAGTTACCGGATTGCTTGCAGCGGCATAACCATGCCTCGCCGGTCTCGAGCGCTCGGAACGCCAGCGGCTCGATACCGGTTCCCTCGTGGGACCCGTCGCAGAACGGTTGATTTCTGGAACGTCCGCAGCGACAGAAATAGTATTCCTGGCCTTTTTCAAGCTGTACGCCCTGGGGTTCGAGTGCTGCAACGACTGGCCTTGCCATGTGTCCTCCTTGCCGGACAGAATTTGCACGCGTTGTATCGGTGTTGCCACTGCGTGAATTGGAATATTCTGGTTTCTCGAACAAACCTGGAGGCCCACGAAGATGGTACCGATCGACCACCGGGACACCCGCCGCGACTATCGCTGGGGCAGACTCGACCGCGCTGATCTGGCTGACGATCCGCATCAACAGCTCGCCACCTGGCTGGCTGCTGCACAGCACAGCGGAAATCCGGAACCCACGGCCATGATTCTCGCAACGGCAGGCTCCGACGGACAGCCCTCGTTGCGCACCCTGCTACTCAAGCACCTCGATGACGAAGGCCCCTGTTGGTACACGGATTCCCGCAGCCTCAAGGGTCAGCAACTCGACGTGAACCCAAAAGCATCCATCCTGTTCTTCTGGCCCGAACTCGAGCGGCAAGTTCGGCTTGACGGCCTGGTAACGCGCCTGGCCCCGGAACTGGCCGATGCATATTTCGACACCCGGCCGTTCGGCAGCCGACTGGCTGCGGCATCCTCGCACCAGAGCCAACCCATCGCCAGCCGGCAGGAATTGGAGCGCCGCGTGGAAGCCGTGCAGGCCCGGTATCCGGATGGAAAGATTCCCCGCCCTCCATCCTGGATCGGGTACCGTCTCGAACCGACTCTCTACCAGTTCTGGCAGGGCCGGGAGAACCGACTCCATGACCGCTTCCAATATACGCTGGAACACGATCACTGGACGATAACCCGGTTGATGCCGTGAGGTTTGCAGCGGCGATAAGGAATGCGGACAGCACGACTGACCGGCTGCGGCTTACGGAATGTTCCCTGCATCTGCTATGATGCGGCCGCTGCAACCCCTGCAGCGATGGCGCAGATGAGTGCCAGAGTGCCCAGGGGGAAGCATCGACCCATTGGAGAGGTGCCGGAGTGGTCGAACGGGACGGTCTCGAAAACCGTTGTACGCTTGCGCGTACCGAGGGTTCGAATCCCTCCCTCTCCGCCAGACACGGAAAAGGGGCCTCATGGGCCCCTTTTCCGTGTCTGATGAACCCCGGGGTTGAACCGTCGGTACCGCCCGCTGCACCGCAAGATCGGCGATTCCCGCGTTCTGCTCGCCATCGTTTCCTGGGAATCGAAGGTGATACGCGATGCCATGGAGGCAAACCAGCGTGAAGCGGTGCGAAGCATCATTGCCGAACAGGCCACACTCGTCGACATCCGGATCATCGGGGCGTTTGAGGATGCCGAATGGGTCGTGTCTCCAACCGGCGGTGAATAAGTCACCTACGGGATGGACCGGGGCAATCCCTTGTAATCAAGTGCATCCCATTCTGACGGAATTTCCGGGACTTTCAGGCGCATTTCAGACCCACGAATCGACCCTGTACTGGCAGATGGGTGGATGCGGGACGTGATGGTTCGACGCTGCCGCCGTTGATCAACAAAACCCACGTCTATACTCAGGATGAGATCATCGTCGTGGAGATCGCACCATGGCCATCGCAAACACGCTGAAGTCCTTCCTCGATGAACACGGTACGCAGTATGAGGTAGTCGAACACCGGCGCACGCCATCGGCCGGCCGCAGTGCGGAGGCGGCACATGTACCGGGTGATAACCTGGCCAAGGCCGTTGTACTGGAAAACCAGGGTCAGCACCTGCTCGCCGCCCTCCCCGCCACGCGTCGCCTGCAGCTCGGCCGTCTCCACCACGAACTGGGTGAGCATGTGGGGCTTGCTACCGAGGATGAGCTGGGTGGCCTCTTCCCTGACTGTGAACGCGGCGCAGTGCCCGCCCTGGGAGCCGCTTACGGAATCGAGACTCTGCTCGATGACAGCCTCGCAGGCGAGGATGACATCTTCATAGAGGGCGGTGACCACGTGTCCCTCGTGCATCTGAGCGGCGAGGCCTTCCGCTCCCTGCTTGGCGATGTGCGCCACGGAAATTTCAGCACCCATATCTGACATTCTTTACCGTAGATTCCAACGTAGCGGGCCACCCCAAGTGCCCATGCGCTCCCTGGAGGTCAGCCCTCTGGCCAATTTTCTTTCATGGTCAGGGGGTGCCTGCAGCCAAGGCAGTTAACATGACAGAACCCGTAGGGTGCCGTGAGGCGAAGCCGAACCGCACCGGATAAGACGCCGACCTTGCCCTCCGGCTGCCGGGCATGGAACGGTGCAATTCGCTGCGCTCATTGACACCCTACCCCTTTCATCATCAGCGGTGGCCGCCAGCGCCATGGCGGTTAGTGTGAAAATGCGCCCTTGAGGTTACCATGATGCTCAAGCCGAATCGCATCGCGTTCACGCCGTGGCGGTGTTCCCGACCCTCCGGGCTTCGAACGGTGCAATTCGCCACGCGTACTGGCACCCTACGCGTTTCATCTTCCGGGGTGGCTCATATGAGCCGCTGATGCACAGGCACAACCAATGAGTCACCAGCGCTGGTTGCACATTCGCTCTGCTCTGTATGAACAACTGGAACCCGGCGTCAGCGGGCGGCTGGGTCTGTCGCTTTCCAACAAAGTCGTTGCCGTACTGATTCTCGCAGCGTCGTTTACCGCGGTGCTGGAGACGGAGGCGACGTTGAGAGAGCAGGCGGGAAACCTGTTCCTGTATGCCGAAATCTTCTTTGTCAGCTTTTTCATCGTCGAATACATTGCACGTGTGTTCGCCGCCGGTCAGGATCCACGGTACCGGGGGATTGGCGGGCGCATCCGCTACATGTTCACCTGGTGGGCATTGCTCGACCTTATCGCGATCGCGCCATCACTCATCACCATGGGTACCGACAATGCCTTCCTGCTCCGGCTGTTCAAGCTGCTGCGCCTCGCGCGCCTGTCCCGGCTCGGCCGCTTCTCCCGAGCCTGGACCGCGCTAGGCCAGTCGCTGATCTCCCGGCGCTATGAACTGCTCGTAAGCCTCGCTCTCGCAAGCCTTCTGCTGGTGTTCTCGAGCGCCCTGCTTTATCTGGTCGAAGCCGAGGCGCAACCGGAAGCTTTCGGGAGTATTCCCCGCGCCTTGTGGTGGAGCGTCGCCACGCTGACGACCGTCGGTTACGGCGACGTAGCACCCATCACCGCCCTGGGCCGCATCTTCGCAGCCATTACCGCGGTCGCGGGAATCGGCATGATCGCGATGCCAACGGGGATTCTGGCCGCCGCCTTCAGTGACATTCTGCAGAAGGGGACCAGGGAATCCTGAGAGTACCGGACGGAGATCGCAACGAATTCGCTCAACCCCTGGATTCGGCTTTGGCTCTCTTGAGTGCGTCGCGCCTTGCCCGATAGGCCACTGCCTCTGCCTCGACCTGTTCGATCTTGCGCAACAAGGATTCCAACTCGCGTTCTTTTTCCTCCCGGGTTTTCACAAGTTTCTTCAAGTGACGTTCGGGATTCCGGAAAAGAAGCCGCTCGACCGCGCTGAGTGCTACCAACGCCTGTTGCATCCGCAACAATAGCCCTCTTACCCGGTATACGCGCATCAACTGTGCCGACCGCGCAGCGTTGAATGCCCGGATGACCTGGAACCCGCGCAGAAACGCCAGCAGAGGCATCAGAATGATCAGGATGTTCAGCCAATGTTTCTTGCAGTATGCGAACTTGTCTTCGGCCACCGAAACCATCACGACAAATTCCAGTGTGAACGCGAACCAGATGAACGAGGCGCTGGCGTCGAGTGTGTAGCCCAGCCACACCCGTTCCGCGACCTGCTCCTTCATTACGAATTCGATCCCGAGTACGGGAAGAATCATCAGGGCAATCACGATCATCGGGACGGAAGCGCGGCGTTCCAGAAAGTCGAAGAGCGCCTGGTTTTTTTCGCGCGTTCCGAGAAACGGCAGCCAGATGACGTGACCGGATCGAAAGGTGCTGTATCCAAGCCGGAACGGCGGCAGCACACTCACCAGAAAAAAACGCTTGATGTTGCCCGCCAACCGATTGTTGACCAGCAGTCCCGTCAGAGCCTCGAGGACGAATGGAACCCAGATCACAACCAGGAGGAATACGGTGAGCTCGGAATCCGGATCGAGAAAATGATTCGAATTCCACCACTGAACCACGACAGCGAGGACTGCAAGATAGATCAGCGTGGTTCCGAACATCACCGAGGAGTGAAGGTTCCCGCCGGTTCGAGGGGCCGTCTGGTCGTCTGCCGGCAAGGTGCTCATGGCCAACCACCTCCCGTTGAATACCGGTTGACAAAAGGGCGCACCCGATCGGGAGGCCCAGGCTGAGTGGGTTCCGTCCCTGGATGCTCATGGACCAGCATCCGCTGGTTGCTTCGAGAGGATCGAAAGGCGACGAACGCTCCCGGGAATCCTTCTGGCAGTATCGCCGTTGCCGGCCGCTCGAATCAACCCGGAACCGATGGCCAGTTCACCAGGCGGTCAACCCGTGGCCGCCATGACCTCAGGAACCGCATGATCCGAGTGTCCGGGCATGCCAAACTATGGGTTATTACCGATTGCACACGCCATCCCGAACAGAGAGCCTTGGTGACGGAACACATTTCCGGGAATGAATCGATGGACGAACACAGCGGTACCGGTTCCAGGGAAATCCTGCAGGAGGTGGCCAGGATTTTCGATAATACGGTACCCAACTTGTACCGTATGCTCGCGCGCAGTCCGGTTGCGCTGGAGGCGTTCGTGCGCTTCGAAAGCATCCTCGACCGGCATGGCTGCCTTGCCCGGGACGAACAGGCGGTTGTTGCCCTTGAAGTCGCGATGCGCAACCGCTGTGACTACTGTCGAGGTGTGATGTCGCGGGAGGCTCGGGAATCGGGTGTCACGGAGGACAGCATCGAGGCCATTATCCAGGGGTTCGAACCCGCAAACGCACGACACCGGCTTCTGGTCGAGACGACCCGTCGAATCATGAACGAGTCGGGATGCCTGGGCAGTGCTGAGGTGGCGGTACTGCAAGAGCGCGGGGTCGGTTTGGAGGAGCTGCTCGAAATCGTGGCCATCATCGCGGCATTCACCCTGGCAACCTATGCGAACAACCTCGCCAATACCCGCATCGACCCGGAGTACCGTTGAACTGAGCGGTGGGAACGGAATTGCGTGGAAACCATCCAACATACGTTAAAGAAGTGAGTAACCGATGACTTTATCCAACATCCAGCCCCGGCGCTTCTAGATGCACGTTGTTTCATGCCCCGTTTCCCATCGATCATCGGCTCGCGATCTCGCGCAGCTGGAACCGATATGCGCGGGGACTGCGTATGTCATCGGTGGCCTGTACGGTAACCTGGAAGCACTTGACGCGATCGAGGCACTGGCCGAGCGGGAAGCAGCCGACCACGAACTCCGCCCGGTGCTGGTGTTCAATGGTGATTTTCACTGGTTTGATGCCGACCCCACGTGGTTCCGCGAGGTACAGCGCCGGGTGCTGGTGCACGAGCCTTGTCTTGGCAACGTCGAACTGGAGCTGATGGATCCGCAGCCGGGTGCTGGATGCGGCTGTGCCTACCCGCGTTCCGTTTCCCAGGAGACCGTGAGCCGATCCAACGCCATCATGTCACGACTCCAGCACATGGCCGATCAGCACGGAATCGAGCTGACAGGTCTCCGAGGCCTGCCGAAACAGGCTCGGATTCAATGCGGAAACCTTCGCGTCGGTGTGGTTCATGGTGATCCCGCAAGCGTTTCCGGATGGGGACTGGAGCTTGCCGCCATGCCGACCCCGGGCCAGACTTCCCAAAGCCTGCAAGCGTGGTTCGAAGATGCCGAGGTAGACGTGCTGGCCAGCAGCCATACCTGTCGCTGTTTCGCGCAGGACTTCCCCCGAGGCCAGGCGGTGTTCAACAATGGGGCCGCCGGAATGCCCAATTTTCTCGGTGACCACCGACTCGTGATCACCCGCATCTCCCTCCACCCACCAGCCCTGCTTCCGGAATCCGAGGTGCTCTACTCCCGAACGTACGGTAACGTTACCGTATCGGCTCTTGCTGTAACCTGGGATCTCCCGGGTTTCCTCGCCCGCTTCGATCGGGTGTGGCCCGACGGCACTCCGGCGTCCGAGTCCTATCGATCACGGATCGTCCGCGGGCCACCGCATACACTCGAAGAGGCGCATCGCCTCGGACGGGATTCGCCAGCGACTGAGCGCTGTTGAGGGCATTCGTTGGCGACTGTTCGGCGCGGTGCCACTAGCAAGATGGAGGAGAGCACCTCATCGATGGCTTCACGCATGATCGCCCGCGCAGGCCAGTCCGTATTCATCCCACGCTGTTTACAGGTGGATCGGCGCTGTCACGGCCTGTCTGTGCCGTGCGCATGAGCTTCTTTGCCAAACCCAGACCCGCATACGTCGGGACGCGAGTTCTGGCCGTGGAGCCGATGGTTGCACTAGTCGATACATTCGCCACTGCGGAACAATGCGATCAGATCATCCAGTTGG
>JAABSN010000127.1 GCA_011390385.1 Thioalkalivibrio nitratireducens
ACGCATCAGGATCGAAGATCGAGACGGAACGTTGCGCTTGAACATCGCAATCGTGACGGAGTGCCCATTCACTTTCGCGCTCTCCCCCGCACGCCAAGTGATGGTGCACGAAAATACGGTTGACAACGAGGTTGGAATCAATTGATGGCACGGAAAAAAGCAGCAAAACTGGCAATGGCCGACGGTGCCGATCGCCACGTACTGTACGAAGCCAGCGTCCAGGATACGGAAAGCGAACTGGAGTTCGTTCGCGAGACCTTCGAGGAAGTGACCGGGCGACCGTTGAAATCCATCCGCGAGGATTTCTGCGGTACCGGCAATACCGCCTGCGCCTGGGTGGCTTCAGCCAAGGACCACACCGCAGTGGGCGTGGATCTTGACGGCGAAGTGCTTTCGTGGGGTCGAAAGCATCACGTCGACCGGCTGAAGCCCTCGGCGCGTGAGCGCGTGCAGCTGGTGCAGGGCGATGTGCTGGACACGGCCTGCGCCCCGGTCGATGCCGTGCTCGCGATGAACTTCAGTTACTACCTGTTTACGACGCGCGAACGCTTGCGTCGGTACTTCCAGGCTGCGCGTGCGGCGCTCGCGCCCGGCGGCCTGTTGTTTCTCGATGCGTTCGGCGGCTATGAGGCTCATCAGGAGCTTGAAGAGCGCACCGAGTACGACGACTTCACCTACGTGTGGGACCAGGCATCCCTGAACCCGATCAACCAGCACATGACCTGCAGGATCCACTTCGAATTTCCGGATGGCTCATCCATGCAGAATGCGTTCGAATATCACTGGCGCCTGTGGTTGTTGCCGGAAATTCAGGAACTGCTTCGCGAGGCCGGGTTTGGCAGCGTGACGGTGTACTGGGAAGGGACGGACGAGGAAACCGGAGAAGGTGACGGCATCTACACGCCAAGCGAAACGGGGGATGCCGATGCCGGCTGGATCTGCTACATCGTGGCCGGAAAGTAGACTGGCCGGTCCGCGCCAGCAAGCACTGTCGGAACGGTCATCACCGGTAAAAGTGATTCAGAGCTGGAAAAGCCCGGAGAGCAGCGCTTCCAGTCCTTCGAACTGACCGGGATCCGCAGGTACGAATCGTTCGATATCCAGTTCGAACAGTACCCCGTGATATTCGGCATCTTCATGAAGTTCAACCAGGGCATCGATCAGTTGTTGCGCGGTCTCTTCCGACACCTCGGGTGACGCGTTGAGTGAAAGTCCCGGAAAGGCGTCCGACGTGGCCACTGCATACAGGTTCGGGTACCGATCGACGAGGTTGTCGGGCGCGATGGCACCGTCGGCCTCGGCCGAGAACACCATTTCGACCGCGTCGAGCCAGGACGTGGCCGATGACTGGATGATGGGTTGCTGCAGAGGATTCGGGAACCAGTCGGCCAGCACCAGGTATCCGAGGCTGGGTGAGGGCAGGCTGGCTATGCGTCGACCCACGAATGCCGAGAGCGGATCGTCGGCCCGTGCACCGCTGGTCAGAAGCGAGAAGGTCCGCTGAGCATTCGTCGTGACCAGCGGGCGAAAGCCCTGATTCTCCATTCGCCAGGCTACCATGTGGCCGTGTTCGAGAATCAGCTGGGGTGCTTCGCCGCGACGCGCATTGAGCCAGTAGCGATGGAAGTTCCGATCGACATCCAGTTCGATCTGCAGCGGGGTCTTGGTTCGGAGATAGTCGACCAGCGGCTGGTAAACGAGCCGCGCCTGGTCGGGCGGGTAGTCCGGATGCACCAGCAACGTGAGCGGCATGCCCGGCTGGGCAGGCAAGGACGAGGATGCCAGCGCGCAAAAGAGCATCATTACGAAAACGAAAGGTCGCAGTCCAGGAATCATCCGTCGGCTCCGTGCCTTGTCCACTCCGCCCCTTGCTGAACTGCAGATTGAACCCTCGGGCGATGCTAGCACAGCGATGAATCGAGCTCTGAATCGGGTCAGCGCTTCTTTGCTGGCCCTACCGATTGGACTCGTCAGTGCGCGGCGGGGTGCGCTGATCATCACGGTTTCGAGCCCGTGTCGAATGGAAAGAGCTTTCCGGTTCGGCCGGCCACCCGGATTTCGCCGGAAGCCGGCAGATTCGCGGGGACCACGGCCAGACCCGTCATCGGGTCGCCTTCGGCGCAGAACAGGACGACGCCCTCCTGGTCCTCGGACTGTATCGGGTCACCCGGTCGCGGCAAGTCGAGCGGGCCGTGAACGTTGAATCGGCTCAGTCTCCGGGTCACTCGACCGCGGTAGTGCACTCGCGCGACCACCTCCTGGCCCGGGAAACACCCCTTGCGATAGCTCAGCCCGCCGATCCGCTCCAGCCCGAGCATCTGCGGGAGAAACTGACCGGCCGTTTGCGGCAGTAGCCAGGGCATCCCGGACGCAATATCCGCGGCACGCCAAGCGCTGTCCAGCGGATCGGTCTCCGCTTCGGGGGCCGGGCGCAGCGCACGCGCCGGGTCATAACCCAGATGGAAAGCATCGGGCGCATCGGGGGCGCACGACTGCACCGCGACCGGCAAGCCGGGCGCGACCTTTCGTCCGATACAGAACAGCTTGAGTTTCCCGAGCACCGGGTCGCTCATCGCATCCGGCAGGATCAGACCGGCCCGCTCGGCGGCGCGAAAGACCAGAAAGACGGCCTCCGCCCGGCCCTTGGGGTCGCACAATGCAGCGGGCTGCAGGGTTGCTTCGTGCATTGCGTCGACATCGGTGGTGACCAGCGCCTGAAGCAGTGCACCGGCGTCCGGCCCGGTGATTTCGATGAATTTCAGGGCAAATTGATTTATGTCAGCAGCATGTGACATCGATCGAGGTGCCTTGGCTAGAATACGGGCCATGAATGGTACAGAAAAAGCTGCGGTAGCAAACGCACCGCTGAACGATTCGTGCGAGTCTGCCGATTCGGATGAACGAGAGAATCGGCACCCGTCCCAACCGGTTCCGGAGCGAGAAATTGGTGGTCGCAAGGGGCCCGACCCCGTTCGCTACGGTGATTGGGAGAAGAACGGTCGCTGTATCGATTTTTAGTCTTGCAGTTTGAACAGGTGGGCCCCGGAATCCTGGCCTGCACGCGTCAAAGCCAATCGGAAAAGCCATCATGAGTGAAAGACCGCTTTCGCCGCATCTACAGATCTATCGCCCGCAGTGGACCTCGGTGCTGTCGATCATGCATCGACTGACTGGAATAGCGCTGTCGCTGGGCACCGTTCTGATCGTGATCTGGGCCCAGTCGCTCGCGGCCGGGGCTTCTCAGTACGAATCGATGCGGGCGTTCATGGGCCATCCGGTCATGACGCTTCTCCTGGTCGCGTGGACTCTTGCCTTGTTCTACCACCTCTGCAACGGTGTTCGTCACCTGCTTTGGGACACGGGCATGCTTTTCGACCTGAACGCGGCCAGAAACAGCGGCATCGTCGTCGTGATTTCAGCGCTGCTATTGACCGCGATCGTCTGGGGAGGGCTGCTATGAAGCTGCTGAGAAACCCGCTGGCCGCTGCGCGCAATCATGGTGCGGCCGGCAGCGGCGTCGAACACTGGTGGGCGCAGCGCTTCAGCGCCATTCTGTTGATTCCCCTGATTGCCTGGCTCGTCTGGTCGCTGAGCGTGCTGTCCGGTTCGGGCTACGCCGAAGCGCGCGCGTGGCTTTCGGCACCCTGGAATGCCGGCATGGCCGTTTTGGTGATTTCGGCGATCTTCTACCATGCGAGGCTTGGACTCCAGGTGGTGATCGAGGACTACGTCCATCATCGTCCCGCCGAGATCGGTCTGCAGGTTCTCGTCGCCTTTGCGGCGCTGGTCGGCGCCGTGGTCTCGGTCGTCTCTGTGCTGATCGTGGCGCTCTCGCCCTGATCCCAGCGGGCCGGGCACGGCGCGCATCGAATTCCGGAAATCGAATGTCTGATAGTTACTCCATCGAGAAACACGAGTACGACGTCGTCGTGGTAGGGGCCGGCGGGGCGGGCCTGCGCGCCACGATGGGCATGGCCGCGACCGGTCTGCGCACGGCCTGCGTGACCAAGGTCTTTCCGACGCGTTCGCACACCGTGGCAGCGCAGGGCGGAATGAGTGCGGCGCTGGGAAACATGGGCGAGGACGATTGGCGCTGGCACATGTACGACACGATCAAGGGCTCGGACTGGCTCGGAGACCAGGATGCCATCGAGTACATGTGTCGCGAGGCGATCCCGTCGGTCATCGAACTGGAGCATTTCGGCGTGCCGTTTTCGCGCACCGAGGCCGGAAAGATCTACCAGCGGCCGTTCGGCGGCATGACGACGCACTTCGGCGAGGGGACCGCCCAGCGCACTTGCGCGGCGGCTGACCGGACCGGACATGCCATTCTGCATACCCTGTATCAGCAGTCGCTCAAGCATGACGCGCAGTTTTTCATCGAATACTTCGCGATCGACCTGGTGATGGATGAAGATGGCAGTTGCCGAGGCGTCCTTGCCTGGGACCTGGCGACCGGAACGCTGCACCTGTTTCGTGCCCACGCCGTGATTCTTGCCACGGGTGGGTACGGTCGGGCCTACCAGTCGGCGACCTCGGCGCATACCTGCACCGGCGACGGCAACGGCATGGTGCTGCGCGCCGGGCTGCCACTTCAGGACATGGAGTTCGTCCAGTTCCACCCGACGGGCGTGTTCGGGGCCGGCTGCCTGATCACCGAAGGCGTGCGCGGGGAAGGCGGTTACCTGACCAACTCCGAGGGCGAGCGGTTCATGGAACGCTATGCGCCCAATGCCAAGGACCTGGCTTCGCGCGACGTGGTCTCGCGCTCGATGACCATCGAGATTCGCGAAGGTCGCGGCGTCGGTCCCGACCGGGACCACATCCATCTGAATCTTCAGCACCTCGGCCCGGATGTGATCCACAAGCGCCTCCCCGGGATTGCGGAAACCGCCCGGATTTTCGCCGGCGTGGACGTCACTCGGGAGCCGATTCCGGTGCTGCCGACGGTGCACTACAACATGGGCGGAATTCCGACCAATTATCACGGCGAGGTGGTGACGCTGAAGGATGGCGATCCCGACGCCGTGGTGCCCGGGCTGTATGCGATCGGCGAAGCCGCCTGCGTGTCGGTGCACGGCGCGAATCGACTCGGCTCGAATTCCCTGCTGGACCTGATCGTTTTCGGTCGGGCGGTGGCGAAGCGGCTCGGAGCCACGCTGCAGCCGAACCAGTCACATCCGACGCTTCCCGGTGACGCAGTGGATCGGCTCGTCGATGGATTTGATCGCATCCGGCATGCCGACGGGGAACAGCCGACCGCCGTCATTCGCGACCGCATGCAGCGGACCATGCAGAATCACGCGGCCGTATTCCGCACCGACGAGACTCTGGCCGAAGGCAAACAAAGCATCGGCGAGATTCATGCGCTGTTCGAGAATGTCAGGGTCTCCGATCGTTCGATGATCTGGAACACCGATCTCGTCGAGACGCTGGAGCTGCGCAATCTGCTCGGTAACGCGGTGACGACGATGGTGTCGGCCGAGAACCGCAAGGAAAGCCGAGGCGCGCATGCTCATGAAGACCATCCGGATCGGAACGACGACGAGTGGATGAAGCATTCGCTGATCTGGATGGACGAAGCCGGAGACACCGAGATCGAGTACCGGCCCGTGCACATGTACACCCTGTCGGACGACGTCGAAGTGGTGCCGCCAAAAAAGCGCACCTACTGAGTTTTCAGCAACGCAGTTCATTTCTGGGATTTCCTTATGGCCGAATTCAGACTGCCGAAGAATTCACGGATCAAGCCGGGCAGGCACCATCCTGCGCCGGCCGGTTCGGGCAACGTTCGGACATTTCGCATTTACCGCTATGACCCGGATTCAGGCGAGAACCCGCGCACCGATACCTACGAGGTCGATCTGGACCAGTGCGGTCCAATGGTTCTCGATGCCCTGATCAAGATCAAGAACGAGATCGACCCGACGCTGACCTTCCGGCGATCCTGCCGCGAAGGCATCTGTGGTTCCTGCGCCTTCAACATCGACGGCACGAATACGCTGGCCTGCACCAAGGGCATCGACGAGATCAAGGGTGACGTCAAGATCTATCCGCTGCCCCACCTGCCGGTCATCAAGGACCTGGTGCCCGACCTGACGCATTTTTATGCGCAATACGCCTCGATCCAGCCATGGATCCGCACGCAGAGTCCCGCTCCGCCCGACAAGGAGCGCTTGCAATCGCCCGCAGAACGCGAGCAACTGGACGGGCTGTACGAATGCATCCTTTGCGCCTGCTGTTCGACCTCTTGTCCCAGCTACTGGTGGAACGGAGATCGATACCTCGGTCCGGCCATCCTGTTGCAGGCCTATCGATGGCTTGCCGATTCCCGCGACGAGGCCACCGGGGAACGTCTCGACGATCTCGAGGACCCGTTCAAGCTGTATCGCTGTCACACCATCATGAACTGCGCCAAGACCTGCCCGAAGGGTCTGAATCCCGCCAAGGCCATTGCGGAGATCAAGAAAATGATGCTGGCACGCCGCGGCGTCTGAGACACCGGGGCCAACGGTGTCGGACGCGGAGCTTGCTCGCCTGCGCTGGCGGTGTCGCCGCGGCATGACGGAACTGGACCGTCTCTTGACCGGCTGGCTGGACGCCAACGGTTCGTCGGCCGACCCCGATCGAAGAGCCGCATTTGCCCGTCTGCTGGAGGTGGAGGACGATCGTCTGTGGGCCTGGATGACCGGTCGGGCGCGGCCCGAGGACGAGCGCTTGCGTCGATTGGTCGATGAACTGCTCTGCTGAAATCCTGACGGCTCCCGGACGATTGCGAGTGCTGCTGATTTCGCTGATGACGCTCGCCGCGCTTCTTGCGCTGGGTCTCAGCGGCCTGCCGGTCCTGATCAAGGCGGTCGCTGCCGCGGCAGTCATCGGGTTCTCGTATCGCAGTTTGCGACGGCGCTCGTCGTACCGTATTTGGCTGCATGAGACCGAACCCGATCGGCTCGACGGTGTGTCGGGGGAGTTGACGCTCGAAGCTGCGAGCGCCTGGTACGTTGTTCTGATGTTCAGGACGCCGGATCGGTTTCAGCGAATACTGCTCTTCGCCGATGAGTTCCGAGGTGACGGATTTCGACGGATTTGCTCGCAGCTCCGGAATCGTTGAGCCGCGGACAACGAGAAGGCGTCCGTCGCGCACGAGCGACCAGACTGGAGCCGCCCGAACCTCGGGTTAGAATCCTTTGATGAATTCTCGTGTCGGATCCGGCGCTTCCGATGGCGCCCCGGAAAACGTCTCGCCGGGCGGGTCAGTGCTCTATCCGCTCTGGCAGTGGCTGGTTCTGATTCCGGCCTCTGCTGCGGCAACCGTGGTCGGGTGGTTCTTTACGGTCATCATCAGCCTGGCCGGCCGTCCCGATGTGGCCAATACGCAAGTGGCCGCGCGTTGGGCGCGGTTCATTGCATTTCTGACGCCGATGAAGGTCGAGGTGCGTGGCCACGAACACGTTCAGCCCGGCCAGACCTATGTGGTCGTCGCCAACCATCTCAGCCAGTTCGACATCCCGCTGATCTACGGCTACTCCGGCATGGATCTGCGCTGGGTGATCAAGGCTGAACTCGGCCGCATTCCGTTCGTCGCGCAGGGATGTCGCGCCATTGGGCACATCTTCATCGATCGGGGCGATCCGGAGCAGTCGCGACAGGCCATCAACGAGGCCGTCTCCCGGCTCTCCCCAGGGACCAGCGTCCTGTTTTTCGCCGAGGGAACGCGCAGCCGCGACGGAGAGCTGAAACCCTTCCGCAAGGGCGCGTTCCGGGTCGCCGCCGATCGTGCACTGCCGGTGCTTCCGATCACGGTGCAGGGGACCTGGCAGATGCTTCAGCCCGGTTCGATGCGCATTCGACCGGGTCGCGCACGCCTGACGATTCACCCGCCGATCGAACCCCCGTCGGGTATTCAAAAGGATCGAGCGAGCCTGCTTGCCGAGAGGACTTGGAATGTGATCGCGGAATCGCTGAAAGCGGATGGTTCGCAGGGACGGCTCGGCTGATGCTTCTCGATCATCCTGACCCGGAATACAGCAGTTCGCCACGCGCGCGCGCCAATTTCGTTCTTGCCGTCAAGCTCAGTTCCGGATTGCTGGTGCTGATCTGGTTGATCTTTGCAGTCGATCAGCTCAGCGGTGCGCAGTGGATCCGATTCGGGCTGGTCCCCCGAGAAATCGGCGGCCTGATCGGCCTGATCACAACGCCGCTGCTTCACTACAACGTGTCGCACCTGACCTCCAATACGCTTCCATTGCTGATCGGGGCGACGCTGGTGCTGTATCTGTATCCCCACTCGGCGGTGCGCGCGCTGCCGGCCATCTGGCTGGGCTCGGCTCTTCTGGCCTGGTGTTTCGCACGACCCAGCGTGCATATCGGGGCGAGCGGTCTGGTCTACGGGTTGCTGGCTTTCGTCCTGGTCTCGGGACTGATTCGACGGGAAATCCGT
Source organism: Thioalkalivibrio nitratireducens (assembly GCA_011390385.1). Next base: position 8,441 of record JAABSN010000127.1, read on the forward strand.
GCCATCGGTGCGGCGGGGGTGGTCTGGTTCCTCTATGGTTCCCTGCTGTACGGAATTCTGCCTTCCGGGCCCGGAACCAGCTGGGAACTGCATGCGTTCGGCTTCCTGATCGGGGGCGTGTCGGCATGGCGACTGCGCCAACTGGATCGGCCGCCGCTCAAGCGCTACGACTGGGAAGACGAGGAACCGGAAGCCGAGGATGAGGTCCCGCCCTGGCGAGAGCAGCCGGAGCGATGGCACTAGCCCGCATTATTCATGAAGCCGACTGCTGCGACACCCCCAGACCCTGCATCCGCGGCGTTTGGCTTGGTTGCGAATCCTCGACGTACTGTCAAGTACGCCTGTGGTTCGCGCGGTCGCCAAACACCCCGGCTACAGGGCCTGGCGTCGTCTCGCGACGTCGGTTCATGAATAATCCGGGCTAGTCGCGCCGGTCCTCGACGGGCGCGAAGCTTGCTGAAGGAACACGCATGGCGGCATATGGATACCGGGCGCTGGACGCGGGACGTGAGGTCCGAGGAGTCGTGCAGGCCGATTCGGCGCGACACGCGCGTGCGCAGCTGCGCGAGCGCGGTTTGCTGCCGCTGGACGTGGCCGCCGAGAGGCGCGCGGTGGGAAGTACGGGCTTTGGCTGGGCCCGGGAACGGGCGCTGATTCTCCGACAGATGGCGGCGCTGCTGGGCGCGGGGCTGCCGCTGGACGAGGTGCTGGCACTCAGCGCCAGCCAGGTCGGCCGTGCCCGGGTCGAGCGTTCGCTCGCGACGGTCCGGGCCGGCGTGATCGAGGGTCAGTCTCTCTCGGTGGCAATGGATGCAGCTCCTGGCCTGTTTCCGGCGCTGATTCGGCGGTCGGTCGCGGCGGCCGAGCAATCGGGCGCGCTGGAGGCCGTGATCGAGCGATTGGCCACGCATGCCGAGCGCCAGCTCGCAACCATGCGAAACGTCGTGGTCGCGCTGGTCTATCCGTTATTACTGGTCCTGATCTCGC
>JAABSN010000128.1 GCA_011390385.1 Thioalkalivibrio nitratireducens
GGGTGCAGCGCGTCGCAAAATCGTTTTCCAGTCCCCTGTCGGCCGATTTCGGCCGCATAGGCTGCCGACGCTGTTCGCAAGAGGCTTTCGTTGGGCTTGCATCAGCGTGCACAGACCGAGATAATGCGCGCCTGTAGCAACGCGCCCGTAGCTCAGCTGGATAGAGTACCTGGCTACGAACCAGGTGGTCGGAGGTTCGAATCCTTCCGGGCGCGCCATAGAAAAATCGATAAGGGTCAGAGGCTTGTAACTTCTGATCCTTTTCTCGTTTGGGGCCTCACCTCACCGGTTTACTCTCGTGCAGAACCTCCCCGGACAAGCCCAGAGTAATAGGTTGGGGCAAGCACCGCGAGGTCAGCCGTTAGCCCGTCCGCGAAGCGCGTCTCGGTACCCTCCCGGGTGCGGCAGTGATCACCAGCGTCTCTGAGGAGTCTGTGTTCAGCTGCCGGGCTTGACCGGCACCGGCCCGTAGGGCGAGTTACGAACGCGGTCGTGTTCGTGCATGCGGTAGTGTACGAAGCCGCCCATGTCGCGAAAGTGCAGGAAGGGATTCCCCTCGGCCTCTTCTTCCAGGGTGGAGGTCGGTTTTACCGAGTAATTGTGTCCCGGGTGGATGCAGGTGTGACGGGGCAGGCCGGTGCGCAGATCCTTCAGCGTACGGAACATCTGCTCGGGATCGCCACCGGCGAGGTCGCAACGGCCGCAGCCGAATACGAACAGGGTGTCACCCGTGATCAGGTCGTCGCCCGCCGGAAGGTGGAAGCATGCGGAGCCGGGCGTATGGCCGGGTGTGTGCAGGAAGTGGATCTCGGTATCGCCCAGCTTCATCCGATCGCCGCCGTGGTGCAGTTCCGGCTTGGCCAGAGTGCGGCCCCAGAAATCGGCTTCCGGTTTCAGAAGATGCAGGCGTGCCGTCGGCGCCGATTCCAGCACCCGCTCGATCCCGTTGATGTGATCATGGTGGCTATGGGTCAGCAACAGGTCGGTGATTTTCAGGCCCTTTTTCTCGGCGAGGCCAAGGATTTCCTCCGGTTCCCAGGCGGGATCGACCACCGCCGCACGGCCGCTGGCGACGTCTTCGATGACGTAGATGAAGTTTTCCATCGGCCCGAGTTCCAGGGCGTGGATGCGGTAGGGCAGCTCGGGTGCGGTATTGGTCATGGCGACGGTGCGCTCGGGTGCTTGTGTGGACGCTGCTGAGGGTCAAGCAAAAGCGGGCTGGGTGCAAGCGTTGCCTGGTTCCGGGTTCGGGGTAAAACGAAAAAGGCCCGCCGGGCAAACTGCCGGGCGGGCCTTCACGAGGATCAGGCGTCGCGTTTAACTGAACGCCTGTCCGGGGGTTACGCCCATTTTTTTCAGGATGATGGCCAGCGGGCAGAAGCCGGTAAACGCCGACTGCAGCAGGTTGATGCCGACGAAGGCGGTCAGCAGCAGCCAGGCGGGGCTGACCAGCCAGGCCAGAAGGGCACTCAGAAGGACGACGACGCCGGCACCGGCGAGAACGAGTTGGTCAATGCGCATGGTTAATCTCCCATCGTATAAGTTGGTACTAATGTACGGATGTCTCGATACCAGCGCAAGCGAACCGCATCCACGATGAGGCTGGATCAGCGGTCCTCGATCGCGATGTAGTCCCGTGTCTTGGATCCGGTATAGAGCTGGCGCGGACGGCCGATACGGGACTCGGGGTCCTGCATCATCTCGTTCCAATGGGAAATCCAGCCGACGGTGCGCGCAAGCGCGAAGATGACGGTGAACATGTTCAGCGGAATGCCCATCGCGCGCAGGATGATCCCGGAGTAGAAGTCGACGTTGGGATAGAGCTTGCGCTCGACGAAATACTCGTCTTCGAGAGCGATCTTCTCCAGCTTCAACGCCACCTCGAACAGCGGATCGTGTTCGCTACCGCCCATCTCGGCGAGCAGTTTATGGGTCATCTCGCGGATGATCTTTGCCCGCGGGTCATAGTTCTTGTACACGCGGTGGCCGAATCCCATCAGCCGGAACGGATCGTCCTTGTCTTTCGCCCGGGCAACGAATTCATCCACCGTCTTGCCGCTGTGCACGATGTCCTCGAGCATCATCACGACTTTCTCGTTGGCGCCACCGTGCAGTGGCCCCCAGAGCGAGGCAATCCCCGCGGAGATGGCCGCGAACGGATTGGCCTCGGAGCTGCCGGACAGGCGTACGGTCGATGTGGAGGCATTCTGTTCGTGGTCAGCGTGCAGAATCAGGATCAGGTCCAGCGCGCGAACGAAGATGGGGTCCGGCTCGTAGGTACTGGTCGGCACCCCGAACATCATCGCGAGGAAATTCCCGGTGTACGACAGGCGGTTCTTCGGGTACATGAACGGCTGGCCGTTGGCGTACTTGTAGGACCAGGCGGCGATCGTGGGCATCTTCGAGATCAGGCGGTGCGCCGAGATCTTCCGGTGTTCCGGGTTATGAACGTCGGTGGCGTCGTGGTAGAACGCCGACAGCGCGCCAACGACGCCGACCATGATCGCCATCGGATGCGCGTCATGCCGGAAACCGTCGTAGAAACCGCGCACGGCCTCGTGCATCATCGAGTGTTCCTTGATGATGCGGGAGAACTCGTGGAGTTCGTCGGAAGAAGGCAAGTCTCCGTTCAGCAGCAGGTAGCAGACTTCGAGGTAGGTACTCTGCTCGGCCAGCTGTTCGATCGGGTAGCCCCGATAGAGCAGGGTTCCCTCGTCGCCGTCGATGAACGTCACGGCACTGCTGCAGCTCGCCGTGGACATGAAGCCGGGGTCGTAGGTGAAGTAGCCCAGCTCCTTGTACAACGAGCGGATGTCGATACAGTCCGGGCCGTGGCTGCCCTGGTGAACGGGCAGTTCGATGACCTTGCCGGTCGTGTTGTCGGTGAGCGTTACGGTCTTGGAAGTCATTGGGGCTCCTTGCGTGTACCGGGCCGATGGACGGCGGAGTCACTGCTGCGGTTCAGTGTAATTCGTTGTTGAGTGCACTGCACCATTTGTCCTCAGAGTACCAGCCCGAGCGTCTCTCCGAGCTCCCGGCTGGATAACACGTGGCAGTAGATCATGTTGATCACCTCCAGTTCGTGACGGTGCAGCGCCTCTGTTCCCGCGGCACAGCAATCTTCCACCAGGACCACATTGAAGCTCTCATCCGCCAGGCTGCGTACAGTGGACGATACACATTGGTCGGTGTAAATACCGGTTATCACGACGTTGCGGATGCCCATATTGGTTCACTCCGAAATGTCCGCTCGTGGTTTGAACCCATCGGGCCCTGGGCGTAGCCCGCGGTGGGGATCAAGCAGAAAACGTGCCATTTTTTGCGGTGCCCGGTGACGCGCCGGGCGCCGACCGATGTTGCAGGGTGGCTGATCACGGGGCCAATTGCACCCTTTTGCATTCTGGCTGAAGATGACGGCATGGTGGATTGCACATCCCATACCGCTGCGAACAGGGGCGTCCCGGTACGCTCAGTCGCTCGGACAGAAGCCTTGTGGTTTGAGCGTGAGGACTCCTGCAGGTGAGCTATATTCGCCGGCACTGGCGCGGCGAGCTCAGCCTGCCCGTGGCGTTCTGGATCAACTTCGTGGCGCTCAACCTGGTTCTGCTGCTTCTACGGCCGGCTGCGGAGCAGGTGCTGGTCGCGATGGCTCTGGACGACGATCCCCGGTTCATGGCACGGGTAGCGCTCGTGCACGTAGCCTTCGTCTACGGCCTGATCTACCCCTGGCAGATCGTCGGCACGTGGCGCTCTGCTGGACGCTGGCTCGTTCAGCAGCAACGCTGGTTGTGGCCTGTCGCGGGGCGCGCGGTCGTGGCGATCAGCATAGCCGGAACCGTCGTGACGCTGGCGGCGGGGGCGCCGGTATACCGAGACGTTGTCGCCATCGCCGTCGGGCCGGACCGATATGCGAACTACTCGGTCAAGCGTATCGGCAACGGGTCGCTGGTCCATTTCCAGGGCTATCTCGGCTATCGCGCTGCGCGGGATCTGCGCCGGGTGCTGGCGTCGGGCCCGGAGGTGCGCGGAATCATTCTGGACAGTTCGGGCGGATGGATCGCGTCGGGGCGCAGCCTGGGCCGCGTGATCGAGGAGAGCGGGCTGAACACGTATTCGTTCGAAGGCTGCCACTCGGCCTGTGCCACGGCGTTCATCGCGGGGAGGAACCGCTACCTGGCGGATGAGGCCCGTCTGGGTTTCCACCAATACGCGGTCCCGTTCGGCGGGCTCGAGCCCTACTCGAACATGTGGATGGAGCAACAACGCGATCTTCAGTATTTCCAGAGCCAGGGTGTCAGCCCAGGCTTCCTCGCGCGCCTGTTCCAGGCGGAACACGAGGAGGCGTGGTACCCGAGTCAACGGGAATTGATGGCGGCGCAGGTCATCACCGGCGTGGTCCGTTCCGAGGAGGTGCTGTTCGGCGTCGACGCGGGCGCACGAATGCTGACAAGGGATCCCGGCAGCGCCGATGAGTGAGACATCGGATTCCTTGGATCGCGCCGGATCGCCACGGAAACTCGGCTGATGACCCTTTCGCGCGCAAGACATGCTTCTGCGATGTCCTGTCCTTGTGGGTGCCTGCCCTGTAGGGGCCGGTTGAGTTCGCGTTGAATCAGCCAACCCGGGAAACTCGCGCTCCCCGGATCAGTTCAGTTCAGCTCGATGCGCAGGGGATTGGTCTCGGACTCCCAGACTCCGAATTCGGTGCTGCGTCCGCCGGCATCCTGGACCAGATAACTGCGATGCCCATGATGACGTAACGCACCGACCAGGTTACGAAGGCCCTCGATCTCGCTACTGCTGATCACGGCGGTCCGTGTGCCGGGGAGGGTCCACATGCGTGCATGTCCCTGCCGGGCGAGGTCCTTGGGAGCCTGCGGAGCGCCGGCGGCATCGAGCCAGCGGATCACATCCTCGGTACTCCCGATGACCAGCAGCGGCTGGTTCGCATCGAAAGTGCTTGTCGTCTCCGGTGTATGTTCGAGTACCGCCCGCGCGAAGGGGGCAAGGCCATCCTGTGTGGCGATGAGCCGCGTGTTCGGGTTCAGACTGACCGTCCGGAAGATCGGCGGCGGGTCTGGAAGCCGGCGCAGAACGTCGAAATCGGGATCGGCGGTGACCGCTTGCGCTGCTTCACCCAGTGCCAGTTCGAAACGGCTCCCGCGCGTTTGCAGTGGAATCAGGTGGCGCTCCTGGCCCGCGCCTGTCTCGATGACGATGGGTACCTGCAGGGGCCATGGCGCCGCGGCCTGCACCTGTGCCAGTTCGCCGCTGAGAACCCATCCGGAACCGTTCTCCTCCTGCTGTACCGAGTGCAGACTGATTTCCGGCAGCCCAGCACGATCCAGCCAGGGTGTGAAGAAAAGACGCAGATCGCGGCCGGCGGCGTGACTGAAGGCTTCCGTGAGATCGTTCCAGCCAGCGACATCGAACATGTGCCGTTCGTTGAGTCTCCGCGCGCCGGCGTCAAAGGCCTCGTCTCCGATACGCTCGCGGAGCATGTGGAACAGCAATGCCCCCCGGTTGTAGCCGACGATGCGATTGGTCCCCTGGTTGCCGCCCCGGAATGTCCGCAAAGGACGGTCAGCCTCCTCCGGCAGCCAGGCGAGATCGAGCAGCCAGCGGTATCGGGTGTCTCGTGCCTCGCCACGCAGCGCATCCAGATGGTAATCCGCCATGTACGTCGTGAGGCCCTCGGCCCAGTTCCCGTTCGCGTAGTCGATACGCACGCCGGTGCCCCACCAGTTGTGCATCAGTTCGTGCGCGAGCGAGGTTCGAGGAATGAAGGGTAGCGGAATCACCCGCTCACCCAGAAGGGTGAAGCCGGGAAAAGCAAAGCCCACGGGCATCGGCGAAGCGGCAATGGTGAAACTGTCGTAAGGGTACGGTCCAGCGTGTGCGCTGAACATCGCGAGGTACTGTTTCGCGTGCTTGAGGTAATCCTCTGCATGGGTAGCATCGAGGCTTTCCGGAAAAAGCGTTCGAACTTGAACACCATCGGCTTCAAGGATCCGTTCCTCCCAAGAGCCGGTGGCGACGGCAATCGAGGCGGTACGCGGATGCGTGTACACAGCTCGGTACCATCCATCGTCGGATACGGGCTTGCCTTGCAGGGATCCGGTGGCCACGAAGCGTTGGCCCTCGGGCACCCGGGCCTCGAGTCGCAAGGCAAAGGACTCCTGCCCGAACCGCGGATACCAGTTGTCCCCCTCGGGAAGAAAGCCGCCGTCCGTGGTCAAGAACAGCCTGCTGCGCCATGGATCGCCGGCCGGCAACTGGCCCGCCCAGGCGACGGTGACCTCGGATGCGTCCGGCACCTCGATTCGGTACCGTCCCGGCGCGACGCGCACGATGGGCAATTCGATTTCACCGGCACGCGCCGTTGGCGACGCCAGTTCATCGAGCAGCAGGAACTCGTGAGAGCCGGTCGGCAGGTACAGCGACAGTTCACCCTCGATCTTGCGAGCTGCCGGATCGAGAGTCAGGCCCATCCGCCACTCCGGGGTCCCGGCGAGGGTGGAGCTGGGTGTCAGCAGTACTGACACGACAAGAAGGAGCGCGACAAGGGTCCGGGTGCTTTTCATTGCGATGTCCGCTGCAAGGCCGGATCAAGGCGACCGGGAATCGATTTCTGCCGGGAAGCGCGCGAGGATTTCCATTTCCTTGCCGTCGCGCCGTACGGTCAGAGGCAGGACGTGGCCCGGCTGCTGACGGCGAACGACCGCCACCAGGTCTCCCGGCACACGCACCGCGACACCGGCGGCATCGACCACGACATCCTCGGCCGCTATGCCTGCGACCGCAGCCACGCTATCGGGCATCACGGCCTCGACACGAACGCCGGCGGGATCGTTGTCGATGCGTACGCCAAGCAAGAGCGGGGGCGGCGGTTCGTAACGGTTGCCGCCGGCAATCCCGAACAGGCCATCAGCGATTGCCGAGTTCGGCGCCGTGCAAGCGTCCGTTTTGTCGTGGGGCAGCAGCACGCGCACGTTGCTGACACCGAGATCGGCCAGCTGGTGTGGTACACCATGACCGTATTCAAGATGCCCCGATCCCATCAGACCGACGACCAGGGAGCCACGTGCAACGGCCTCCGCAAGGCCCGCGGCCATGGCACGATCCCAGACCAGTTGCCCGGCGATGAAGCGTTCGATTTCCGCGTCTGCGAAATGGCTCGATGGGTGCTCTTCGAAAATCTTGCTCAACGACGCGCGGTATGCGTCGGTCGCGGCCGCCGGTGGCGAGATGCTGAACCGTTCCTCGGCAGGAACCGCATCCCAACCCTCTTCGCCGAGGCGGGAGACCAGAGACCGGTCAAGGTTGATGGCCAGGAGGGGAACGCGGTGCATCCGGGCGAAGTGCAGGATCGGGAAATAAAGATCAGGGTCGAAGCCCCACGCCCGAGTCCAGTCGCTCTTCTTGAGAAATTCCTGTTCATCGAGTTCACCTGCGACCCAGGCGTCCAGCGCCGGTTGAGATTCTCGCGGCAGCATCTCCAGCCCGATCACCAGGTCCGGCCGGCGAGCGTGCAACGCGGCCAGCGAGTGCAGTTGCCAACGGTGATGTTCGAGGCGGTCATGACGTTCGCCGAGAAGCACGACTTCCGCGGTGGCCGCATCCTCGAACAGGCGGTCAGGGGTTAGTGGGGCGCCGTGACCATCGAGCCACTGGCCGGGTGTCGGACAGGCAGCGAACGAGGTTCCGAAAGCAAGAAAGAGCAGGAAGATGAAACCACGGGAGAGGGCAGGACCAGGGAATCGGATCAAGGCAGTCATCAGGGCTCCTGACTCGGGCAATGCGCTTGGGAGTCCGTTAATGCCCGGAAGTTCGATCGTCGAACCCTGTTGTCGTCAGCAAGAATCCCGTCATGCCACGCCGGATATGGCGGCCAGCCTTCTCGTACCTCGTTCCGGCTCGCCCGACCGAGGGAACGGCTCAGTGTTCCCCTTCCGATTCCGGTGGTTCGAAGGCCTTGTAGACCAGCAGCGCAAGCAGCCCGAGTATGACCACGACGGATGCACCCAATGCGATAATGGTGCCGTAAACGATTGCGTCGCCGTATTCCATGACAGAACCCCCCGCTGAATCGGCATCAATGCCGCGTCAAGAATAGGCCCTCAGCCCTGATTCGCGCAAGGTATTGTCCCCATCGTACCGATCCTGCGAAGCTTCGGCTTCCTCGATTCCCCGGCCTTGGCAGGTGGCAGTGCGCCGGGCTCGCCTTGATGGGCCAGATCCATGGCTTGTTTGCGTGTTTACTGCTGGCCGAAAAGGGATGAAATCAGTGAAAATCGGGTGCATCCATGCAGGGAGATCGTTGATGACACGATTCATTGCTCGCCTGATGCAGTGGGTTCTCTTCAGTGCCTGTGGACTCCTGTTGATGGGGTCCGCGGTTTCTGCAATCGACGCGGACAGCCGGGTCGAGGTGAAGGCTCTTTATCGTGTCATTGAAACCTCGATGGCACAGTACCAGCATGGTCTGGATGAACTTCGCAACGGTGAGTTCAGTGCTGGATGGTCGCAGATTTCCGAGGCCATCGCCGAGCTTGAACAGGCCGGAGCCATGTGTGCGGAACATGCAGGGTGTGATGTTCGGAGGTTCATGACGGCCTACCACGACCTGCTCACACTGCGCAGTGAAGCACTCGCTCGAGCTGGCGAGGGTTTCATGGAAGGTGACATCGAATGGGCGCCCGGAACCGAGCCTCTGACCCTGCGGCAGCCGTCTGTCGACGGTTCGAGGACTCCTCTGATCAATGGCAAAGGGCTGGCCGAGATCGTCGGAGACAACAGTCTGGTTCGGGCTGCCTTGAACGAGTGGCTCACTTGGATGCGCCCGACGCTGATCGATGCCTACGAGAATTACATGCACATGCGCCACCTGATGTGGCCCGTTTATCAAGAGGCTGGGATGCCCGAAGCATTGCTGTTCGGCATTCTGGCGAAGGAGTCCGGGGGGAGGGTGCATTCGGTTTCCCGAGCCGGAGCGGCTGGACCATTGCAGTTCATGCAGCAGACAGGGCTTCGATTCGGTCTGCGTACTACGGACGGATTTGACCAGCGTTTCGATCCGCACCTGGCAACACGCGCAAACGTGGCCTACCTGAAAGAGCGCTTTGCCGAATTCGACGGCAATCTTGAACTGGCGCTGGCAGCCTACAACGGTGGCGAGACCAGAGTCCGCCGACTCGCGGGCGCTGCCTCCGATGCAAGCTTCTGGGACCCGGAGATTTTCCGCCGACTGCCGCGCGAGACGCAGGAGTATGTACCCTACGTCCTTGCCGCGGCCCTGTT
>JAABSN010000013.1 GCA_011390385.1 Thioalkalivibrio nitratireducens
CGCGATACCTGGGCCAAGCTGACTGCCCGCGGCTAGTGTCCTGTCACACGTCTAATGGCGTCGCTCGGGGGCTCCCTTAGGGCGAGGCGAGAAGCGGCCATCTGCGGCGTTACTTGCCCTTGAGGTAGGATGGCTACCCCGGCGGGCAAGCGCCTTGCATCTGACCGCTTCTCGCCTCGCTGAAGGCGCCATTAGACGTGTGACAGGACACTAGGGTCAGCATCGTGTTGGTGCGGTTCGGCTTCGCCTCACGGCACCCTACGCGGTGGGCTTTCACAGGGCCAAGGGATGCGCATGGTAGCAAGGTGTAGGGTGCCAATGAGCGCAGCGAATTGCGCCGTTGGGGGCTCGGGAGCCCGGGGCCAGGGTCAGCACCGTGTCGGTGCGGTTCGGCTTCGCCTCACGGCACCCTACGCGATGGACTTTCGCGTTTTCATGGTTACGTTGGTGCCATGGGGTCGCGCCATCACGAATCCATGGGTAACCCGCTTCTCCAGCCATCAGGAAATAGGCTATTCTCTTCTCAGGATTGTGGTAATGCGGGGTGTACTCGCGAGTCCGTACAGACAATCTCCAGGGCGTTCCGGTGACATGTCCCCGTGGATGCGCATGCCGCTGGATATCGCCTCCGTGATTGTTGCGGCGAATATGCAGGCCCAGTCGATCAAACGGGAGAAGCGTCAATGAAGGGCAGGGGTTTGGTGCATTTCGTGCTGGTGGTCGTGTTTGCCGGCTTGCCTGCGATGGCTGCAGCGCAATCGCTGCTTGACCAGCTGGAAGGGACCTTTGGTCATGGCGCCGAGCCCACTGGGCCGTCCGCGCTCGAGGGCACGCATGGCCATGCGGTTCCGATGCGGGACGACGGCATAGCCTGTGTCGCAGGAGAGCCCTGCGTGGAACAGTCCACGCAGGTCCCGCTCAGGGTGCTGCCTAGGCCGTTTTCGCACGTTTATCGCGAAGCGGGCGCAGATCCGGACGGCATCGTGATCGCGAACGTGCCGTCGTTTCACCCCCTGTTCGTCTTCGATCGGCAAGATCTGGACCTGAGTAACGCTGCCGATCCGCAGGGCTGGTATCAGGTGGGTCGCACGCGTGCCGAAGCCGACGGCTGGATGCAGGCGCGCGACGTCCTCGAATGGCGGCAGGCGTTGCTGGTTTCCTATACCCATCCGGGCGGTTTGGTCGAGGGCCGCAACCCGGTGCTGATGTTCCGCGATTACCGCGACCTTGCGGCGCTGGTCGACGACTTCGACATGTCGAGCCGGGCACGCGAGATGTACCGTGAGATCGAGGCCGGGGACGTTCCCGAAGCGGTTGTCAGCATGGAACCGCAGCGTTTCGTTGATATCACCCGACAGTTCTATGTGCTGCCGATCCTGCAGTGGGAACAGACGCAAATCGACGGTGATGATGCCCGTCTGCTGCAGATCGCCGCCGCCGTACCGGGTGCTCGTGGCGCCGATACCCTGGACGAGGCCGGCTATCGCGAGCAGGCCCAGATGGCACGGGTCGACGGTGGTGTTGCGCAACAGCGCCAGGATCTGCAGGTCGACATCGTGTTCGTGATCGACACCACGCGCAGCATGCAGCCGTTCATCGACATGACGCGCGAGGCGGTGACCCGGATGGCGCGGCGCTTTACCGCCGAGACCGGTGAACGGGTCCGCTTCGGTCTGGTGACCTTCCGGGATTCGACTCAGGTGGTCCCCCAGCTCGAATATGACACGCGCAACTGGACCCCGGCACTGGTCGACAGCACGGCGGTGGTGGAGCTGCTCGAGAACGACGTGCAGGCGACCAACATGGGCAGTCTGGACTACGCCGAGGAAGTGTTTTCGGGTATCGACACGGCCTTGCGCTCGGACTGGCGCGAGGGTGCCCTGCGTTTCATGATCCTGGTCGGTGATGCCAGTTCGCATCCGAAAGGGCATGCCCAGAACATCACCGGCAAGGACGAGACCGATCTGCGGCGCGAGGCGGACGATGCCCAGGTGCACCTGTCCGCGATCCACCTGCTGGACCCACGGGCGACCGAAGATCACCCGATCGCCGAGCCGCAGTTTCGGCATCTTTCCCGCATCCGTGGGTCGCGTGAAGAATCCGCGTACGAGTCGGTGGACGCCTTCGACGAGCCGGCCTTCTTCGCGCTGGTCGACAACGTGGCCAATGGCCTGATCGCATTGCTGGCGAAAGAGGTCGGCGAGGAGCCCGTCGTCGTCGACGCCGAGGATCTTCCCGCGCTCGAGACATTGCCCACGGTCGAGCGTCTCTGGGAGGCCGCGCTGGTCGAGTATCTGGGTCGATCCGCCAATCCTCCCAAGGACATCATCGCCTGGGTTCTGGACCGCGATCTGGTCTATCCGGTCGATCGCTCGCTCGATGTCCGGGTGCTGGTGACGCGCGAGCAGTTGAGCAGTCTCGCGCAGGCACTGGATCAGGTGGTGCAGGCACTGATGCGGGCCGAGGTGACGCAGGCACAGTTCTTCGATGCGCTGCAGAGTGTGTCGGGGCAGGCGATGAAGCGGCCGGAGGACCTGGGCCAGGCGCAGCAACTCGCGGATGCGGGTTTGCTGCCGGCATTCATCCAGAGTCTGCCCTACCGCAGCGATATCCTGTCGCTGAACGACGAGATGTTCGCCAGCATGACCACCGAGCAACGTTCCCAGCTCGAGTGGAGCATCCTTGCGAAGCTCGAGCAGTATCGTGCGATCAACGAACAGGTTGATGCCTGGTTCCGCATGAACGATGCCGATCCGGACCGGGACATGGTCTACCCGCTGCACCTCGACTACCTCCCCTGACAGGGGGGTACGATGCAAGCGGATACGGCTGCGCCGCTGGCCCTGATTCAGGGAGCCGGCAAGCGCAGGGCACAAGGTGACAGCGTGTTCGAGCTTGAGGTGCCGGACCTGCGAATCGCACCCGGCGAGTTGGTGGCGGTGGCGGGTGACAGTGGTTGCGGCAAGAGCACGCTGCTGGACATGCTGGCCCTGGTGATGGAACCGACGCGCATGGAACGCTTCGAAATGCGCTTTGAGCCGGATGATGCCCCGGTTGATGTGCGGTCACTGTGGCGCTCCGGCGGGGAAACGGCGCTTGCAGCATTGCGTCGCGACTACCTCGGTTATGTGCTCCAGACCGGTGGACTGCTGCCTTTCCTCGATGTGGCTGCGAATATCGGGCTGCCTTCCCGGATCAAGGGTTTACCCGAACCCGGTGCCGCCCTTGACGCGCTGGCCGAGCGGCTCGGGCTCGCGGGCTGTCTGCGCCGGATGCCGGATGCATTGTCGATCGGCCAGCGGCAACGGGTCGCCATCCTGCGCGCCCTGATGCACCAGCCGCGACTGGTGCTGGCCGACGAGCCCACCGCAGCCGTGGACAAGGCCCGGGCGGGGCGGATCATGGCCGATTTTCACACGTTGGCCCGTGAACGGGGTGTCGCCGTGGTTATCGTGACGCACGATCTGGACCTGGTCCGTTCGCTGGCCGACAAGACCTACGGGTTTCGCATGGAGCGGGTATCGGAACACGAGACCCGGTCGCTGTGCTTTCTGGAAACCTAGCGATGAAACAGCCGGCACGCCCCCGACCGTTGCGGTTGATTCCCGCGCTGGCGGCGGCGCATCTGCGCCACGAGTGGATACTGACCCTGTGCCTGGTGATCGCGCTCGCCGCGGTGATTGCCCCGTTGCTGGTATTGCTCGGTCTGAAGCACGGAACGATCGAGACGCTGCGCGACCGGCTGGTCGAGGATCCGATGTTCCGGGAACTTCGCCCCGCACAGACCCGCGAATACGCGCCCGAATGGTTTGCCCGGGCCGCCGCCTGGCCGGGCGTGGGTTTCCTGACGCCCACCGTGCTGCCGCTGTCGTCGGTATTGCAGGTGCCGCATCCGCAGCGCGGCGGGGCCGAGCTGTACGATCTGGTACCAACCGCGCGCGGCGATCCGCTGCTGCTCGAGAACGGCGCCTCCGTGCCTGGAGCCGGCGAAGCCGTCCTGACCACCGAGGCCGCGCGACGACTCGAGGTGTCGCCCGGGGATACGATCACGGCCCGTGTCACCCGTTCGCGTGGTGGCCGCAGCGAGGTTGCCGAGGCGCCCCTGAACATTGTCGCGGTTCTGCCACCCAGGGCCGGGACGCTGGCCCGGATCTATGCCCCGCTCGACTTCGTGCTCGATGTGGAGGCCTACAAGGAAGGATACGGAGCGCCGGCCCGGGGTTGGGCGGGCGCCAGCCCGGAACCGTTCCTGAGTTTCGATGGGGTGATGCTGCTGCTTCCGGAGCCATTGCCACCGATCGAACGTACGGGTCTGATCATCAATACCGGCTTCGCGCGCATTGGTGAGCTGGATCCCCTGGGCGTCGAGGAACGCCTTGGTCTGGCGGTGCCGGAGGGCTGGAAAGGCTACGATCTGGAAACCCCGGGCGCGACCGTGACCCTTTCCGCAATCCGTGCCGTGGAACAGAAGCTGCGCGGGAGGGAGCGCATCCTGGTGCCTTATGTAACGGAGGCGACCTGGGCTGTTGCCGGAGTGGACATGCATCCTGTCGGCATCTCGCTGGACCCTGCGGATGCGGCACGGCTCGGCCTGCCGCCATTGCCATGGGGCGGGTTTTCCGGACGCACCGGCGAAGGACGGCATTGGACGCGGGCGCTTGCCAACATCGATGCCCCGGCGGTGGAGGTCAGTGTGCAGGGTGTGGTGCCAGTGGTGTTTCCGCTGGAGATCGTGGGCGCCAGTCCGCTCGCGCGTCCGGTGGTCCCGGTCGAACTCATGGGTATTCTGCGGACCGCACAGCAACGGGCGGTCGAATTCGATCCCGCGCGCGGCGAGTTTCTGATGCTGCGCGGCGGCTATCGGGGTTTCCGCATGTATGCGCGAAGTATCGACGACGTCCCGGAACTCTACCAGCGGTTGACCGGCGAAGGCATCGAAGTCATCGCAGAGGTGGAGGCGATCGAACGCATTCAGGTACTCGATGCGGGGCTGAGCCGACTGTTCTGGCTGATCGCACTGCTCGGATTCAGCGGTGGTGTGGCGGTACTGGTGGCAAGCCTCTACGCGGCGGTGGAGCGGCGCCGGCGCGATCTCGGGGTTCTGCGGCTGGTGGGGTTCGCTCGTCGGCATGTGTTCTTCTTCCCGGTCGCCCAGGGCATGATCATCGCCGGTCTCGGCCTGGGCGCGGGGATGACCGCCTATCTGGGACTCGCGACGACGATCAATCGTGCCTTCGCCGAAGACCTCGCGGCGGGTGAGAAGTTCTGCACGCTGCCTCCGGAATATGTGCTCACCGCGGTGGTCGCGACGTTGCTTCTCGCAGTATTGTCGTCACTGGCCGCGGCCTGGCGCGCGACCCATATCGATCCCGCGGAGGCCATTCGTGAGCAATAGACCTGTCTGGCTACTGGCGCTGACACTTTTGCTGACCGTTGTCGCCACGCCCCTTTGCGCCGGCGCACCGCCAGCCACTCCCTACAACCCCAAGCCTGCGGTCGGAGACCTCGTGTTGCCCATGCCCGAAGGTGCCGAAATGGTTTTCCGTATGGTCAGTGTTCCGGGTACCGGGTTCTGGGGTGACCGCGAACGCGTGATTCAGCTTGGCGACGCGGCGGGCGGGATCTTCGAGGGACTGCAGCGCACCCAGATCAGTGGCTCGTTTCCCGCGGCCGAGGGCGATGGCTGGGAAATCCTGCTGGCGAAGTACGAGTTGACCAAGGGCCAGTACCTGGCGGTGATGGGGCTGGATGCGTTGCTCGAAGCAAGCGGCGATCCCGAGGACCGCAATCTCACCGCGCTTCAGGGCCGGGCGTTGCGCGATGCGCTGATGCGACCACTGGCCTTCGTCAGTCATCAGGAAATCGAGGTTTTCATCCGCCGCTACAACCACTGGCTGTTCGATCCCGATCACCCCGAGCGGCTGGAACGAATGCCGCGACTCGATGAGGTTCCGGGCTTCCTGCGCCTGCCCACCGAAGAGGAGTGGGAATACGTCGCGCGCGGTGGGCTGCCTGCGCTCGAGGATGGCAGTTTCGATGATCGGTTGCCGTTTCCTGTCCGCGAGCTGAACGAGCATGCCTGGCACCTGGGCAATGCGCGGCACCAGTTGCGCCCGGTCGGCCTGCGCAGCGCGAGCCACCTGGGTCTTCACGACTTGCTCGGCAATGCCCAGGAAATGACCGCCGGCCTGTTTCGGCCGGAGATCGGGCAGGGCAAGCCAGGCGGGGTTGCGGTGCGTGGTGGCAGCGTATCGACACCGGCGGCGGAGATGCGCACCGCGTTCCGGGCGGAACTCGATGCCTGGGCCTGGAACCCCGATCGGCAGCTAGTCGAGGAACGCCGCTCGTTCAATACCGGTGCGCGTCTCGCGATCGGCGCCAACGTGGTGGTGTCTCCCAGCCAGCGCGCCGAGATCGAACGCGAATACGAGGACTACCGCGCCGACATCCGGCGCACGATGCCCGTGGGCCGCACGCTCGATAACCTGGTGGCGCAGGCCAGCGTGCAACTTGGTACTGTCGAACCGATTCTTGCCCGGCTGATGGATCAGAACGAGGATCTGCGCGAGCCATTGACCGCGGTCCAGGCGTACATGGATCGCGCGCGCGAACGACTTGAACTTGCGCAACGCG
The DNA here is from genome assembly GCA_011390385.1 of Thioalkalivibrio nitratireducens. The sequence goes on from JAABSN010000013.1 coordinate 6,634, forward strand.
AGAGCGCACGGAGCCTGGCACAGGATGCAGCCCGCAACGGGGTGAATCTGAGTGTTTTTATTTCACGCCTGGAGCGGCTGGAACGGACCCGGGAGTCGGCGCTGCGCCTGCTCGAGATCTCCAGTCGTTATCAGGAACAGGTCGCGGCGGTCGAGTCGTCCATGCGCGATCTAGAATCAGGGGTAGGGGAGCAGTTGCTCGGATATCGGGACAAGGTGTCCCAGTTGGGCGATTACCAACCCGCGTATATCGAGCATGCGCTGCAGACGTTGCTTGCAGCCGAACCGCCACCCAGGGAGCGTGTGGTGCTGGAATTGCTCGCGCAACATCTCGAGGAGTTCGGGGAGCAGCGGCGGGCGGATACCGAGCGTTGGCGGGACGAGTTCCGGGAACGCTTTGCAGGATTCGAGGGCTGACGATTTCAGCCCTGGGCAACAGAGGACCGAGATGATGAAAAGACTGGAAACCATGGTTGCCGCAGCCGTTGTGGTCGCGGCGTTGGGCGGCTGTGCCGCCAACGACGAGCAGCGCACCAAGGCCGAAGGTGCGGGCGTGGGTGCGGTGGTCGGCGGGCTGTTGGGGTATGCGATTGACCGCGAGCGTGGTGCGGTGATCGGTGCCGCACTTGGTGCCGGTGCGGGTTACGCGGTCGGCAACGAAATTGCCAAGCGCAAGAAGGCGTACGCGACCACCGAAGCGTTTCTGGACGCCGAGATTGCGCGCGTCGAGGAGTTCAACGATACCGCCTACGCCTACAATTCCAGCGTGCGTCAGGACATTGCACGGCTCGATCGCGAGGCCGAACAGCTGCGCACGCAGTACAACGCCGGTCAGGTGCGGCGGGAAAGCCTGGTGGCGAAACGCGGCGAGTTGCAGGAGCGTATCGCGACCAGCAACGACCTGGAGGAAACCCTGGCCGCCGAGTACGAAATCCAGACCGCGATCCTGAAAGAGGAACGGCGAGCGCGCCCGGCGAACGACCCCTACATTGCCCGACTCGAACACGAGGTCGAGGCACTGCAGGCCAACCTGGAGACATTGCGCGAAGGCAGCACGCAGCTGGCGCTGATCGACCAGAGGCTTTCGGTATGAGGCGCCCTGTGCTGGTGGTATTTCCGCTGCTCGCACTGGGTCTGATCGGTGGCTGCGCGACCGCACCCACGGACCCACGCGAGGGAGGCTTTTTTGGCGGTGTCGCCGGGATTCAGAGCGGTGCCTATGAGGCGCGGGTGCAGGAACGCGAGGAACGCCTGGAACGCCTGCGTGCGGTGCAAAGCGAACTCGCGGCCGAGGGCAGGGAACTCGACAGCCAGCAACAGACCCGCGAGCAGCAGGTTGCCGCGGAGCGCGCCCGCCTGAGCCGCATGAACCGCGAGGTGACGGATCTGTCGCGCACGGTGGATGATCTGGAAGCCCGTCACGGTTCCGGCGATCGGCGTGTGCAGGAACTCCAGACCCGGCTGGCTTCGTTGCAGCAAGGTATGCGTGAACAGCAGTCCAGCCTGGACGCGCTGGAGGGCGTGGGTCCCGGTGGTGGCGGTGATCCTTCGGTGGAATTGCGCCGTCGGCAGCTGGAAGAGCAGCGCAGGGCACTGCAACAGGAGTATGAGCTGCTGCTCGATCTGTCGCTGGAACTCGCCCGCTGATGATTGCATTACCTGATCGCCACCCATAATCCTCCGCAGGCAGGGGGCATCGCGCTGACGGTAGCGAAAGCGCCAGAATATGCGTTTGCGGGGCAGGCTCCTGCAATGACAAGAACCCGTAGCGGCGCACCTCGCGGGCGAAGCGGCCCGCTGCGGGGTTTGCGTGATGACCCCCGGCGGCAGCACGCTTGCTGGCAGTCCCCGGGTTTGTGCAACCGCAACATGCCTGGCGTCCCGAGTCCGACAGGCTAATCGCGGGGCGAGCGCCATCGGCTAGTCGTGAACTCGGCTTTACGCCAGGGATTGTCCGAGAGACCAACAACGAAGAGAGAGGAACGTGATGCCGAAACACGTGGTTCAGGGGGTGCTCGGCGGAATGCTGGCGCTGTTTCTCGTGGCTGGTGCCGGAGCCGGGGTCGGAACCGTCGAACGGTTCGAAGTGCTCGAAGTGCAAGGTACCGTCGAGCGTGCGGTGGGGCCAGCGGATCTGCCTGGTATGGCGTCCGAGGATCGGGTCTCGGTGCGCGCCTTCGGTCGGGTTCCGGATGAGGTCAGTGCGCTCGCGCTGGAACGGACCGGGCCGGTGCGGGTGGCACAGGTCGTGATGGCTGACGCCGACGGAATGACGAGCGTGGAGCCGGTTCTGTCGGAATCGGCGCTGTCGCTGCGAGACTCGCTGCAGTCGTTGCTCGCGCTGCCGGAATCACCGCTGTCGATCGGTGGGGAGATCGAGATCGACGAGCAGCGGGATGGCCGGATGCGCGTGGTCATGCCGTTGATGTCCGTCGCTGTACCGTTGTCGCCGGAGCCGGGCGCCGACGTGGCCGAGATCGACCTCGGTACGCTGGTCGCCGACCTGCAACCATTGGGCGGGGATCGCTGGGAGATGGCGCTGCAGTTGCCGGACCGGGTGCATCTGCGGGGTCCGCAGGGCGATCTGCTGGCACGTGCCAGTTTCGGGACACAAACCTTCAATGGCGTTTGGGCTGCTGATTTGCTATCGCCGCTGAAACTCGACTCGGGACTGACCGACGTGGTTCTGGAAATCGAACCCGAGTCACCGCTGGCTGAATTGGGCGCTGATGCATCGGAGTCGGATCCACATCGTCCCGGGCGCGTGCTGTTGAAAGGCGTGACCCTGACGCTGGATTTCGACGAGGAACAGCCGGGCGTGGTCACCGGTCCGCTTGCGTTCGTGCTCGACGGACTGACTCTCGAGAGCGTGTCCGGGGAGACCCATGGCGGGCTTGGCCGCTTCGCGCTCGGTATCGATTATCACGGCGTCGATCTGGCGGCCCTGACGGCCTTTCGCGAGCTTGGCACCAACCCGGAAAATCTGATGGAGCGCGATCCGGGTGAGCTGCTCGGTGAGATCCTCGCGGCGCTGGGTGGATTCGAGGGCCGCATGGAACTGACGGATCTCGCGGTTGCTGCGCCACCCGGCGAACCGGGCCACCTGCGGGTGGCACACGCGGCGATGGGGATGGGCTTCATGCCTTCGGGGGACGAGACCCGCAAACGCGATATCTGGACCAGTGTCGAAGCGCAGGGCTGGAGCTTTCGGGATGAGACCTTCGCGTTCGACATCGATGCTGCCGGGTGGCATCTGCGCCTCGATCGAATCTCGCCGATGACGCTGCTGCAGCTGGGCATGACGTCGATGATGACCGGCGAACTCGCCGAAGCGGACATCATGGCTTCGGTGCAGGAAATACTTGGTGGCGTTGAATTCGGGCTTGCGCTGAGCGGGGCTCGTGGCAGGATGACCGCGGAGTTTCTCGCCGACGAACCGCCGTACGGTCTTGAGCACTTCGAGTTCGGACTGGCATTTTCGGATCTCGACACGCCGACTCCCGGCGCATCGTTGACCTACGGTCACCGCGGAATCGAGGGTTTCCCGATGGGGATACTCCCGTTTCCGGAACCGTTCTTTCCGCGCGAGGTGATCGTGGATCTGAGCGTAGCGCGTCTGCCGGCGGGGTTGTTTGCCGATGCGGACAGGATGCAGGCACTGAAGGAAGGTGAGGGAGACACGGCAGCCGAGGCCCTCCTGGCGATGCTGGATAATGCGACCCGGATCGATGTGAACGAGCTGGTGATCGATCTGCCAATCGGCGGTTTGCGCTTTCGCGGGGACGTCCGGATCGAGGGTGAGGATGAAGCCCCGCCGGGGATCATGCGGGCCGACGCCGAGCTGGAAATCCGCAATCTCGATGCTCTGGTCGACCTCGCTGTGGGACTCAGCGGCAGCGATCAGGAGCGCCAGCAGCTGGTCGCGATGTCGACGATTCTCAAGCTGGCCGGTGAGGAACGCCTGAATGCCGAGGGTGAGGTGGTGCATTACTTCCTGATTCAGGGCAACAGCCTCGGTGAGCTTTTCGTTAACGGCGAAGATGTGGCGCCGCTGCTGATGGGCGGGAGGCGTTGAGTCGGACTTCCGGTGCGCTGCGGCGGCTGCCGCTATTGCTCCTCGTTGTCGCGTTTGCGAGCCAGGGGTCGGCGGTCCCGCCGCTCGATGAGATTCGCGGGATTCTCGGCCAGGAACTCGTCCCCGAGCCCACAGTTGCGGCGCTCGTTGAACTCTCGGGAGAGAATTTCCAAGAGGCGCTTGCGGCATTGGATCCCTATGCGGTCTGGTTTCCGCCGGATGAGGCCAGCCGTCCGTTCAGACTGACCCGCACGCTGGGGGGTATTGGCGCGGAACTGGAGGTCAGCGAAGGGCGCGCATGGTTGTTGCCGCGGCAGGGTGCACCGCTTGCCGCGGTCGGGTTTCTGGATCGTGCCGAACTGGTTTCCGTGGACGGACAGCCCGTGGCAGGGTTGGACGCGGGGACCGTTGCCGCTCTGTTGCAGGGCGAACCCGGAACCGGGATTCGCCTGTTGCTGACGCGGCAGGATGGTCGGCAGCGCTACGACGTGCGCCTCGTACGGGAAACAACACGACCGTTGGACGTCGAGCTCTGGCATATGGAAGAAGCGGCGGTGCTGCGGATAACGGACTTCGTTGCCGGACGGACACGGACCGCTTTGGCTGCGACCCTGGAGCAGCTGGCTTCCGGTACGGGCCGTGTCGTCATCGATCTTCGCTACGCGGGAGGCGGCGATCTCTACGAGGCGATCGACGCGGCTGCGATGCTGGTCGGGCCGGACAGGCTTCTTTGCTCGCTACACGGCCGGGAGCGGTCGCCGCAGATCCTGCGGTCGACGTCGGATTTCCGCTTCGAGCGGGAATGGGTGCTGCTGGTCGGACCATCAACGGCGAGTGCCGCCGAAATCTTTGCTGGCATTCTTCGCCATCACCAGCGGGCACTGCTGGTCGGGCAGCAGACTTTCGGCAAATGTCATTCGCAGACCGAGCGGCGCCTCGGCGACGGTTCCACCCTGCGCTTTACCAACCGGGAAGTGCGTTTCCCGGACGGCAGTTCGTGTTCGAACAACGGCCTCGTTCCCGATGTGCGCCTGGGCAACGAAACACTCCGGGATCTCGAGCAGGTCCTGCGGGCTCTTCCGCGTCGCCGCGATGCGACGGATCCTTCCGCACCGAGCGCGACTCACGGAGGCTGACGCAGCAATCGGAAGAGTCCGGCGTGCGACCGGTCGGTCCCACTGCAGCCGTCAAAGTCTGAATAGCAGGCTACGGGAGATCTGGGGCGCGGAAGCGGATGATAGCAGCGCGCCCGGTACTTACCCGGTACCGGATGGACGTCCACAACGAAGAACGCATCTGATGTACGCCCGGTGGAACGTCGTCCGGAAAACGCATCAAGTCGGTGCCTTCCAGCGCTCGTGGCCGAAGGCCTCGTCGACCGGGGTGCCAGCGATGTGGTTGGTGTAGTTCGAGAGCGTCTTGAGGCCGATTCCCAGGATCACGTCCAGCACCTGCTGTTCGCCAAACCCGGCGTCCCGGAATGCCGAAAGATCGGCGGGATCGACCCAGCCGCGCTTCTCCAGCATTGCATTGACGAACTGGCGCAGGGCCTCGAGCCGCGCATCTCCCAGCGGTCGATCCTCGCGCAATGCATCGACCTCGGCATCCGGGAGTCCGGTCATGCGGCCGGTCGCGCTGTGCGCCGCCATGCAGTAATCGCACCCGTGAAAGCGGCTGACCGACAACAGGATCACGCCACGCTCCTGTGCGGACAGCGAGCAGCTTTCGAACAAGCCGGTCAGATCCAGGTATGCCTTTGCGAGTTCGGGCGAGGTGGCCATCTTGCGCGTGAGGTTCGGGATCATCCCGAACGTGGCCTGAGCGCTGTCGAAGGCCGCGACGGCGTCGGGTGCGCTATCACGGTCGTGTAGCGGGAAATCGGCGTATTGCATCGTGGTTCTCCTTGGTGTGGATCAACGATCAATCAGTGGTTCTGCCAGCGGCCGGCGCAGCCGGATCCGGACTTCCGATCAGCAGATGCAGTGCCGGACCGAGGCGCAGGATGGTTTCGGGATTCTGGTCCAGCTTGGCCATCACCAGAATGCCCTCCATCAGGGCGAGCCAGCGCTCGGCGTTGCGGTGTGTGTCGGTTGCCGCCGGAAGCTCGCCGCGTTCGACGGCGGCCTGCAGGCAGCGCCGGAAATGACCGGCAATGCGATCGAGGTGACGTTTGATCGCCTGGCGCAGGCCGGGGCTGTAGGTCGCGGTCTCGACGATCAGGTTGCCGAACGGGCAGCCGGGCAGGTGGCCGGATTCCCGGTGGACGGCGGCCTCGAAGCGGTAAATCGCCCGTACGAAGGCGTCGACCCGTTCCCGCAGGGATCCCGATCCGTCCAGACTGGGCACCAGGACCTCGCGTTCGAAGTGGTGCATGTGCTCGTCGAGCATGGCCTGCACCAATGCCTCCTTGCTGCTGAAGAAGTGATAAAGGCTTCCCTTGCGGACTCCGGCACGCGCGCAGATCTCCGCGGTTCCCACATGCTCGAAGCTGCGGGTGAAGATCAGATCGCGTGCCGCGTTGAGCAGGGCGGTGCGGGAGTCGGGTTTCGCCTGGTTTGTGTCCATGCGATGGAAGAATAGTTGACCGGTCGGTAAACTACAAGCGGTGATCAGCAGCGAATGGAGGTAGCAATGACCACTTCGGTCGAATCCGGCACACCGCCGGTTGTCGTGACGGCGGCATATGCCGATCGCTGGGATGACGGCTTCGGAGTACGGGGTTGGAAACTCGATGTCCCGGGCGCTGGCCCTGATGTGATCGCGGCAACCCCTTACACGGGTGAGCGCATACCGACATCGGTCTTCGTGCACGATCTCGTTGATCATCACCTTTGCGGGTTCCGCCTGTCCGGCTATCTGGACGAGGCCGGTGCGCTGATCCAGTTGGCGCAGCGCACCGGTTCCGATCCGGTGGCGGACTTCCAACAGATCATCGACGAGGATCTGCTGCCGGGGGCGTTCGCGGGGCCGGACTGGAAGGCCCTGCTTCCCGCGTCGCTGGTCGCGGAAATCGATGCCATGGGCGGCGGGCAAGCGGCCTTCCGGGCCCTGCGGCAGGAATATGGTGATGGTCTCCTGCGCGCCCTGTTCACGGCTGGGTTCGTGCGTCAGGGTTGGGCGCGCAGGGATGCAGCGCGCGGCGCATGGACCGCTTTGGGACTCGACTATGACGCCCGGCCCCGCATCGCCCTCGCGTTGCAGGAACTCTTCAGGTGGATGGATACGCAGGTGCAGGAGCGAGAATGGCCACATGCGCGCGGCGAATTCTCGATTGCCAACCACTGTGTTGATTTCACCTTCGCAACGCCGGATCGATGCCGTTACCGGGTCGCGGTCGATCCAGGCCAGACCGCCAGCCCGGGTCCGTGAAAGTGGCATCGGTGCAGCGCCGTCTGATGCACGATGCACAGAGCCGGATCCGCGAAGGGACTGAACCATGAACCCATGTGTTTGTTGGTTTCTGCCGAACTCTCATGGCCATGCGTGCCATCCCGAAACATGAAAACTGTAGGCGCAGGGTGCCGTGAGGCGCAGCCGAACCGCACCGATATCACGCCGGTCCTGGCTCCCGGGCCTCGAGCGGCGCAATTCGCTGCGCTCATTGGCACCCTACGACTTTCATGACCGGGGGTGGCCGCCGGCGCCATGGCAGTTGGCGTGAAAATCCCGACCATGCGCGCATCGGCCTGTGGGTGCTTGCCGTGCATGCGAACGCGCCGTAGGCGCGCCCGGCGCTGCAGGACCCAATGGTCAACCCGCGACCGACGGTCACAGTGAACCGGGTATACTGCTCCTGAAAATCCATGTTGCCGGAGAGCACTGCATTGCGCGGTTGCTACTGTGCCGATCCTATTCACGCCGATCGATGCAGCCGGATCCGGACCCCAAGGACTGTCGATGAAAATCGCTGTACTTTCGCGCAATTCCCGACTTTATTCCACGCGCCGCCTGGTGGATGCCTGCACGGCGCGTGGCCACGAGGTGCGCGTGCTGGACGTGTTGCGCTGCTACATGAACATCACCTCGCGTCGACCGAGTATCCACTACAAGGGCGAAGCGCTCACCGGCTTCGACGCGGTGATCCCACGGATCGGAGCCTCGGTCACCTTCTACGGCACTGCCGTGTTGCGCCAGTTCGAAATGATGGGTGTCATGCCGCTCAACGAATCGGTGGCCATCACCCGCTCGCGCGACAAACTGCGCTCCTTGCAGCTGCTCGCGCGCGAGGGTGTGGGCCTGCCCGTGACCGGCTTCGCGCACAAGCCCGACGATGTGCAGGACTTGATGAAGATGGTCGGTGGGGCTCCGGCGGTGATCAAGCTGCTGGAGGGGACCCAGGGCATCGGCGTGGTGATGGCCGAGACGCAACAGGCCGCCGAGAGCGTCATCGAGGCTTTCATGGGGCTCAAGGCCAACATCCTGGTGCAGGAATTCATCAAGGAGGCGGGCGGAGCCGACATCCGCTGTTTCGTGGTCGACGGCAAGGTGGTCGCAGCGATGAAACGGCAAGGGAAGGAAGGCGAATTCCGCTCCAACCTGCATCGCGGCGGGAGCGCCTCGCTGACCCGTCTGAGTCCTGAGGAACGTGCGACCGCGACCCGTGCCGCCAAGATCATGGGTCTCAACGTCGCCGGCGTGGATATCCTGCGCTCCAACCACGGGCCGGTGGTGATGGAAGTGAATTCGTCGCCCGGTCTGGAGGGTATCGAGGCCGCGAGCGGCAAGGACGTGGCCGGGCTGATCGTCGAGTTTGTGGAGAAATCCCTGGCCGGGCGACAATCCAACCGCAGCCGTACGCGTACGCGCGGCAGCAAGGGCTGAACGGCGGTGCCAGCGTGCCGCGTTCAGGCTCGGACTCGCCACGAGCAGGGGGCTTCCCTCGGTCCCTGATATGAATAAGCCCAGCGCATTCAGCATCGACGGCACCTCCGTCGCCCCGGGGCAGCGTGCCCTGATCAACCTGGAACTCGCGCAACTGTTCACCGGTACGCCGGTCACTCTGCCCGTGCACGTCTTGCACGGGCGCAAGCCGGGCCCGGTCCTGTTCGTCAGCGCGGCAATCCACGGCGATGAACTCAACGGCGTGGAGATCATCCGTCGCCTGCTCAAGCAACGCACCCTGCACCACCTGCGCGGCACCCTGCTCGCCGTGCCGATGGTGAATCTTTACGGGGTGCTCGATCATTCGCGCTATCTGCCCGACCGACGCGACCTGAACCGGAACTTTCCCGGGCACGAAACCGGCTCGATGGCAGCCCGCCTCGCGCATACCTTCATGTCCCGGATCGTTGCCCGCTGCACGCACGGGATCGACCTTCACACCGGGGCGATCGGACGTGCCAATCTGCCGCAGATCCGAGCGAACCTCGACGACGCCCGCACTGAACACCTCGCACGCGCCTTTGGGGTGCCGGTGCTGATCAACTCCAGCCTGCGTGACGGCTCGCTACGCGAGGCCGCAGCCGAAGCCGGGGTGAACATGTTGCTGTACGAGGCGGGCGAGGCGCTGCGTCTGGAGGAACTGGCCATCCGCGCAGGGGTCGCCGGCGTACTCGGGGTGATGCGCGCGATCGGTATGTTGACCGCCAGGCAACCACGCAAGACCCTTGCGGAACCCTTCATCGCTCGCTCCAGCCTCTGGGTACGCGCGCCGGAGAGCGGTCTGTGTCTACCGCGCATCGGCTTGGGCGCCCGGGTGAGCAAGGGCCAGGTGCTCGCCGTTATTGCCGACCCGGTCACCGGGCACGAAGACCCGGTCGAGGCCGGCGCCAGTGGCATCGTCATCGGGCGCAGCAACCAACCTCTGGTGCATGAGGGGGAGGCGTTGTTTCACATTGGTCGTTTCGAGGCCCCGAAGCGAGTCGCCGCCGAGATCGAAACCTTTCAGAGCGACCTGCGACCGAGTTCGGGGCAGTCCTTCGAACCCCCGTTCCTGGTCTGAGCCCGGTTCCCGCGATATGCCAACCCGCCTCCGTGGCGATGGTTTCCTTGCAATCGAGAGGCTCGCGTCCATACTTCATGAAAGCGTGAGCGATGGAGGCCAGGCATGTTTCTCAAGGACATCAGCAATGGCCATCTGGTTGAAGTTCTCGATACCGACGAGCTGTTTGATCCGTCGGCGACGCATTTCCAGGGCCGTTACAACTGGGGCGAGGATCTACCCGAACCGGAACCGTTCGCCAAAGCCAACGTAGCCTTCCCGTCCGGCGAGCCGCTGCCCCGCTGCTGGCTCGACATGCACTACCGGGACGCTGAACTGCGCAAATGACCCTCATGGGCATGAATCCTGGCGCAGGTGAGGAAGATCGCTTTGGCCACAGCGAGTCCTCCAGCATCTTCACGTCCAGAGTAGGCTCGACAAGGGTGAACCTGTAGGAGCGCGGCTTGCGCGCGAAGGGGATCCCCCTGCCGAAGCTGTTTCAGTGCTGCCCAATGACCGGTTCGAGTTGTCTTGCGACCGTCCGCGCCTCGGCCTCGTGCCCGGCGGGCACCGGGATACGCAGATGCACCCAGGCGCGGTGACTGGCGAGGGTCTTCGGATCCGAAACCTGAAGCTGGGAGAAGGCGAGTTCCAGCCATGGCTGCGGCTGGTCGACGTAACGCACCGACTCGAGTCGGGCGGTCCATCCTCGCCAGAAGTGGGTCTGGCCGCCGAAATACAGAAGGTCCTTGCCGATGTGCGCTTCGAACGGTCGTGGTGGTGACGGGCACCTGTGACCACGAAAGGGGATGGGCCAGCAGGTTGGCTTCGCTTGTCCTCAGGTTTTGCCCGATGCCGTGTGCTCGTGACTTTCGCCTGAATCTGCCGTACTTTCTGGCTGGAGAGGGGCCGAGCCGCTGACCCGGTTGGCCATCAGACTGCGAACCGGATCGACAAAAGGGGGATAGTGATGATTCACGGGCTCTTGGTGTTCAACGACTGGCTCAACGGCATCGTTTGGGGGCCACCCTTCATGATTCTGCTGGTGGGTACGGGGCTCTATCTGACCGTACGCCTGGGCTTCTTCCAGTTCACGCACCTGCGTTTCGCCTGGCGGCGGACGTTTGCGACGCTTTTCCAGAGTCGGCGGCAGGCCCACAAGGGGGCAATTTCACCGTTCCAGGCCGTGGCGTCGGCAATGGCCGCGACCATTGGTGTGGGCAACATCGCCGGCGTCGCAACGGCGATCGCTCTCGGGGGGCCAGGGGCGATTTTCTGGATGTGGATGGTGGCCCTGGTGGGTATGGCGACCAAGCTGGCGGAGGCCACACTCGGTGTGAAGTACCGGCAGGTGGATGCCGATGGCAAGGTTTCCGGCGGCGTCTTCCACTATATCGAACATGGACTGGGCAAACGCTGGAAATGGCTGGCATTGCTCTATGCATTCCTGGCCGGTCTGGCCGCGTTCGGGATCGGAAACATGGTGCAGGCCAACACCATGGCGCATGCCCTTGAGTCGGGAATGGGAGTTCCCAACTGGGTGACCGGAATCGTGGTGATGGTGCTGGTGGGCATGGTGACGCTCGGTGGCATCAAGCGAATCGCGATTACGGCTGCGCGTGTCGTGCCAACGATGGCCGTGATCTACGTGATCGGCGCCATCGGCGTACTGATCAGCTTCTACGATCAGATACCGGCGGCGTTCGGCCAGATCTTTACCGGTGCGTTCACGACCACTTCCGCGATTGGCGGTTTCGCTGGAGCGACCATGGCGATGGCGATCCGCTACGGGATTGCACGCGGTATCTTTTCGAACGAGGCAGGCCTGGGATCGGCGTCGATCGTCCATGCGCAGGCCCAGAACAAGCCCTACGCGCAGGGCCTCTGGGGCATGTGGGAGGTTTTCATCGACACCCTCGTCGTTTGCACGATGACGGCGCTCGTGATCCTCGTCACGGGTGTAATCCAGACCGGCCAGACGGGTGCCGAACTCACCACCAGTGCGTTTTCGAGCGGTCTGCCCGGGGTCGGTGGCTGGATCGTGCTGGTTTCGATCGTGCTCTTTTCCTACAGCACCATGCTGACCTGGAACTTCTACGGCGAGAAGAGCTGGGAATACGCCTTTGGTCCGAAGGTCGTGACCCCATACCGGTTGATCTTCATCGGCTTTCTGTTCCTCGGCGCCATCGGCGGCCTGACCACGATCTGGGATATCTCCGACACCCTGAACGGATTGATGGCCGCCCCCAACCTGATTGCCCTGCTCCTGCTCGCCGGGGTTCTGGTGAAGGAGAAGGTCAGCTACATGAAGGAGCAGCGCGAAGAAGAGGCCGCGCGAAGGAAAGCGGAGGAGCAGGGGCCACCCGATGCACCCTGATCTGCGCGTCTGAGTAACCCCCGGGCGGGTTCTGTGAGACCTGCCCCGGGTTTTTCTTCGGCGTTCTGCGCTGCAAGGAGCGGGTGCGCGGGGCTTCCGGGCCGATCGGCGCAACCGGGAACGATCCATTCCCGCTCTCACACGTTGCGAAGGCGACGGTGTCCCAGTTTTCCGTCTCCGGTAGGATCGCGGGATGAAGCCCACTATCGAACTGCGTGCCAGTGATCCCGATACCCTGAGCGAGGCGACGAAGCTGGGACTGCACCCGGTCGTTGCCCGCGTCCTCGCCCACCGCGCGCGCCGGGCGGGGGTCGCCCCGGACTGGTTGCTGGACCTTTCGTTGCGTTCGCTCGATCCCCCGGACGGTCTGCCGGATATCGAGGCAGCGACCGACCGGATCGTCCGCGCACTGGTGCGGGCGGAGGTCATCGCGCTCGCCACCGACGCGGACTCCGACGGTGTCAACGCCAGTGCCGTGCTGACGCGAGGGTTGACGGATCATTTCGGACACCCAGCCGACCGGATCCAGCATTATATCGGGCTGAAATTGAGCGAGGGCTACGGATTATCGGATTCCGTGTGCGACCGGATACTCGCGGCGCGACCGCGGCCAAGCCTGGTGATTACCGCCGATATCGGGTCGTCGGACGGCGCCCGTGTTGCCCGTCTGGCGGCGGCGGGGATCGATGTAGTGGTGACGGATCACCACGGAATTCCGACCGACGGTGGCCCGGAGGCGGCGCTCGCGTTCCTGAATCCGCAGCGCCCGGGGGCGGCTTATCCAGACCCGTTGATTGCGGGTGTGATGGTCGCGTGGCTGCTGCTGTGGGCGGTCCGGCGACGGCTGATCGAGGACGGTCACCTGTCGGTCGACAGTCCGAGCCTTGGCGCGCTCTTCGGCTGGGTCGCGACCGGCACGGTCGCGGACGTGGTTTCACTGGCGCGCAGCCGCAACAATCGCATCGTGGTCAATGCCGGCATCGCTCAGATCGAGGCAGGCGCCTATCCATGCTGGCGGGCGCTGCGCTCCCATCTCGGCGATCCGCTGAAACCGCTTTCGGCGGCCGATCTCGCCTTCGGGATCGGGCCACGTCTGAATGCGGCCGGGCGGTTGCACGACGCAATGGCGGGTGTCCAGTTCCTTCTCTCCGGTGACGACCCCACTGCCGAGCGCGGCGTGGCGGTGCTGAACGAGACCAACGAAGCGCGCCGGGTGATCGAGAAGCGATTGACCTTGCAGGCGATGGAGGCGGCGCGGACGCAGGTTCGGGCAGGGTGTTCCGGCCTCGTAATCCCGTTGACCGACGGGCACGCGGGGGTCCATGGGATCGTGGCCTCGCGGATAATGCAGGCCTTTGCGCGGCCCGCCGTGTGCCTGTCGGTTCAGCAGGATTCCCCTGGGATTGTCAGCGGTTCCTGCCGGAGCATCGATGGACTGCCGATGCTCGAGGTGCTGCAGTCGCTGGAACGTTCCGATCCGGGGTTGTTTCTGAAGTATGGTGGTCATGCGGGAGCTGCGGGATTGACCATGGAGACGGATCGGGTCGAGCACTTCCGGTCCGCGTTCGAGGGCGAGGTGGCCCGACGCCTCGACGGGATCGAACTGTATCCGCGCATCCTGGTGGATGCTGACGTCGCGCCCGGAGAGCTGGACTGGTCGCTGCTCGACGGCTTCAGTGCGATCGGCCCGTACGGCCGCGAGTTTCCGGAACCGGTGCTGCGGTCAGTGTTCACGGTACGCGCGGCCCGGGAGGTCGGGGCGGAAGGGGGACACTGGAAACTGGCGCTGGATCATGGTGGCCAGCGTCTGGACGCGATCTGGTTTCAGGCTGGTCGTGATTGCCCTGTGGCGGTCGGAGAGTCCGTGCGCCTGGCTTTCACACCCGAGGCGAACTGGTGGCAGGGCAGGCGCCGCCTGCAGATCCGCATCCAGGCGTTGGATTCGCCGGACCACCTGAGTCCGGAGAAGACGGGGAAGCGTCCGGTTTCGAAAAAACGATTGCCTGCCGGAATGGCTGCCTTACGGTCGTGAGCAGGCCCAGCGGAGACACGGTGAAAGCCCCGCCCGCAAGCACAGGAGACAAAACCTGAACAAAGGTGCATCTTTTGCGTTTACCCGGGTCTCAATAACTGTGCACAATGGCAATGATATCCGCGAGGTCGGGTTGAAAACGCACCCCAACAGGAACAACGATGTCTGAATCAAAACCACCGGTCGCATGGGGAACGGCGATGTTTTTCGCGCTGACCAACTTAGCCGCCGTCACATTGGTTCCCTACTGGGGCATGACCCAGGGATACAGCGGCTGGTCCTGGCTGTTCTTCGCCGTGTTCCTGGCTCTGGGAGGGATGAGTATCACCGTCGGGTATCACCGGCTGTGGGCGCACAAGACCTTCAAGGCCCGGGCGCCGGTGCGTCTGCTTCTCGCTGTATTCGGTGGCATGGCGTTGCAGAACAGCATTCTCAACTGGGCCGCCAGACACCGGGTCCATCACCGTTTCGTTGATGACGTGGAGCGCGATCCGCATTCGATAAAGAGTGGTTTCTGGCATGCCCACATCGGCTGGATGCTGCGCGCCTGGCCAACCACCGAGGCGGATTACTCGCGGGTCAAGGACCTGGAAAAGGATCCGATCGCGATGTGGCAGCACAGGCATTACTGGACCCTGGCCTGGGTCACCAATCTGGGTTTGCCGCTGTTGCTGGGGCTGCTGTTCGGCGACGTGATCGGCATGCTGCTGCTCGCAGGTGTCTTGCGTTTGGTCCTGAGCCATCACTTCACGTTCTTCATCAACTCGCTGGCGCACATGTGGGGCAGGCGCCCCTACAGCGAGGATAGTACGGCGGTGGATAACGGCATCGTCGCGCTGCTCACCTGGGGCGAGGGTTATCACAACTATCATCATGCGTTCCAGGCCGATTACCGCAACGGCGTGCGTTGGTGGCATTACGATCCTTCGAAGTGGTTGATCAACCTGTTCGCGTGGATGGGTCTTGTCAAGGATCGCCGTCGCACCCCGAACTTCAAGATCCAGCGGGCCAGACTGCAGATGGAGCTGCTTCGGCTGTCGCGGTTGGCGGAATCCGGTGCGGCTCACGAAACCTGGCGCGAAGCCGTCGAACGCGAGTACCAGCGTTTCCGCGATACCGTGAACCAGTGGCAGGAGGTACAGGCGCGCAAGGTTCGCGCCGGGAAGGCGGCGATGAACGATCGTTGGCTGCGCACCGAGTTGCGGACCTCGTTCAAGGAGCTTGAATATCGGCTGAAGATGCAGCAGCGGCGGCTGCGGGAGCTGACCCTGGCGCTCGGAGTCCGTTAGCGTGAGAGAACCAGCGTAGGGTGCCGTGAGGCGCGGCCGAACCGCACCGATACCACGCCGGCCCTGACCCGCCAGGCTCTCGCCGGGCCTCGATCGGCGCAATTCGCTGCGCTCATTGGCACCCTACGCTTTGGTATGGTCATCGGTGGCCGCCGGCGCCATGACAGCTGGTGCGCCATGCTGAATCAGGACAGATCGATCGCGTAACGCTTCAGGTCGGCCAGACTGACAATGTCCAACGCCTTCTGGTGCGTTGCCATCAGTACCACGCGCGGGGCTGCGCCGGCTTCGAGCGCCTCTTTCCAGCGGGCAGCGCAAAGACACCAGCGGTCTCCCGGCTTCAGACCGGGAAACCCGAACGCCGGTACCGGGGTCGACAGATCATTCCCACGGGCTTTCGAGAAGGCCAGGAACTCTGCCGTGACCCGGGCACAGACGACATGCCGGCCCAGATCGTCGGGGCCGGTGCTGCAATCACCGTCACGGTAGAAACCGGTGATCGGTTCGCCGCTGGAGCAGGGAACCAGCGGTTGCCCGAGTACGTTGAGTGTGGGTTCTCTGCCGGGTGGTCCGCCGTCCATGATTTTTCCCCTGTTGCGTTGTCTGGATGCCGCCGAAGTATACGATTCACGGACAGCTGCAGGGAGAGGCCGGCACGTGAAAAGGGCTGTTGCGGTTCGGGCGAATGATCCGGGCCGCCGGTGTCATGGCGTATGCCCTTCGGGGGGGCAGGGCAAAAAAAACCGCCCTGGAGGGCGGTTCGACTCGCGATGTTGCCGACTTTGAGAGTGGTTACTGCCCGGTCCAGGCGCTGTAACCGTCGGTCTTGCCTTCCAGGCCGTCGTTATAACCGGCATCGTACGCTTCCGTCACCCGCTGCTCCTCGAGCTTGGGGTTGTGCAGGAAGCCACTCTGCCAGCCGAGCACGTAGGCGGGGTCAACCCCGGCGCTTTCCATCTTGGTCGATGTTTCGTACAAGGTCTTCTTGTCCATGCCTCTCTCCTCCAGAAGTTGAATGACGTGCCGGGAACGCCGTTCTGGCGTCTCCCGCTGATTCCTGGTACCGGCCCGTACGGGAGACCGGCAGGGGCGCAGGCATTGCCAAGGCCGAGCCCGCACTAAACGGGGCGAAGTATAGGCTCAGTGGCCGCGGTACCGTATATCCCTATCGAGAGGGTTAACGCATCGGTTGCGTTGCTGCACCATGCACGGTCCCAGATCCTGATCCGCGCGTATGCTGTCCCTTGCGGCCGACCCACGCGGGCGGCATCGGGCCAACCCAGATTCTTCCGGATGGACCATGCAACTTTCCGACGATGACCTGATGAGCCTCGAGAGCGGCATTGCAGCCTTCGAGTCCAAACATTTCTCGCAATCGATGCAGGCGCTGTACCCGCTGGCCGAGGCCGGGCATGCCGATGCACAGTACCGTGTCGCGATCATGTGCCAGAACGGCCTTGGCGTAACGCGCAAGCCGGAGGAAGCCGCACGATGGATGCGTGCCGCGGCGGAGCAGGGCTTTGCAATGGCTCAACACGGGCTCGGTTTCATGTACATGGAGGGTGACTGTGTGGACAAGGAGCCTACCGAGGCCGTGCAGTGGTTCGAGAAGGCGGCCGCCCAGGGTCTCGCCGGTTCCATGACCACGCTGGCGCTGATGTACGCTCAGGGCACGGGTGTTGAACGCGATCTGGAAGCAGCGCGGCGCTGGTACGTCTCGGCGGGATTTGATCCCGCCGAAATCGAGTCCATGTACCGTTGAACGTGTTTTCGAGCCAAGTGGATCGTCCGCGATGACCCGGGTACGCCTCTATCGTATCGAGACCTGTCCCTTCTGTGATCGTGCAGAAGCACTGCTGCAGCGAAGGGGTGTGGGCGCGCAGCTCGACATTGTCCGCATCGATGATTCGCGCAAGGGTTTCGCCGAGATGGCACGTCTGACGGGGCAGCGTACGGTACCCCAGGTATTCATCGGCGACCGTCATGTTGGCGGTTTCGATGACCTGGTCGAGCTGGATATGGACGGCGAACTGAACGAGTTGCTCGAAGCGGTTCGAAAAACCTGACGATGGATTGACCGATAATGGACAATTACCCTCTTTTCATGAAGCTGACCGACCGACCCTGCCTGGTGGTGGGCGGCGGCAACGTTGCCATGCGCAAGGTCACATTGCTGCGCAAGGCCGGGGCTCAGGTCACGGTCGTGGCTCCGGAACTGTGCCCGGAACTGGTGCAGTTGCGTGAGGCCGGTGACATCGAGCACCTCGAGCGGCGCTTCGAGGATGGCGACATCGCCCGGCGGGTTCTGGTGGTTGCCGCCACTGACGACGAGGATGTGAATCGCCACATCTCCGAAGTCGCGACCGCGGGTTTCGTGCCCGTGAATGTGGTTGATCGGCCCGAACTCTGTACATTCATCACCCCATCGATGATCGACCGTTCACCGCTTCAGGTCGCCATCTCTACGGGTGGTGCCTCGCCGGTCCTCGCGCGGCTGCTGCGCTCGCGGATCGAAAGTTTCATTCCCGCGAGCTATGGGCGCCTGGCCGCGCTACTGGAAGGGTTCCGGGATCGGGCCAAGGCGCGCATGCCCAACCCCGAACTCCGGCGTCGGTTCTGGGAACGCCTGCTCGAGGGTCCGTTGACCGAGCTCGTTCTCTCGGGGCGCGACGACGCTGCACACAGGGTTGTCGATGAGGCACTGGAAGAAGGCCTCGACCGGCGCGATGGCGGCGGCGAGGTGTTTCTGGTTGGTGCCGGGCCGGGGGATCCGGACCTGCTCACGTTCCGAGCCCTGCGGCTGATGCAACTGGCTGACGTCGTCGTTTACGACAATCTGGTGTCTCCGGGCATTCTGGAGCTGGTGCGCCGGGATGCGGAGATGATCTATGCGGGCAAGCGCCGCAATGACCACGCACTGCCGCAGGAAGATATCAACCGGCTGCTGGTCAAGCTTGCCAAGGAGGGCAACCGGGTTCTGCGGTTGAAGGGTGGCGATCCATTCATCTTCGGCCGCGGTGGAGAGGAAATCGATTCCCTGATGCAGGAGGGCATTCCGTTCCAGGTGGTGCCCGGGGTCACTGCCGCCGCTGGTTGCGCCTCTTTTGCCGGTATCCCACTGACCCACCGTGACTATGCGCAGTCACTGATCTTTGCCACCGGGCATCTCAAGAACGGCACCATTGATCTGAACTGGAACATGCTCGCGCAGCCGGCGCAGACAGTCGTGTTCTACATGGGCCTGCTCGGCCTGCCGATCATCTGTCGCGAACTGAAGGCGCATGGGCGTCCGGGTTCGACGCCTGTCGCCCTCGTGGAACAAGGGACGACCCAGAACCAGCGGGTGCTGATCGGTACGCTTGATACGTTGCCGGAACAGGTCAGGGAACACGATGTGCAGCCTCCGACACTGATCATCGTCGGTGAAGTGGTCGCACTGCACGAACGGCTGAAATGGTTCCGCCCCGGATCCGACCATACGGCCCACAGTCTGTTCAGCAGTCATGGCCACGCCGCCCCTGCAGCGGCGGCGACCTCGGCGGAAGAGAAGCAACCCGCATGAGCATCGACATGCCGAGCATGGGCGGTTGCTCCAGCAGCGAACCGTTCGCGCTACAGGTGCTCGGTGACAGCATGGCGCCGGAATTCGAACACGGCGTGATCATCATCGTGGATCCGTCGGGGGTGGTGGAAAGCGGCAGCTTCGTGGTCGCGCAGCACGATGGGGAGCATCTCTTCCGGCAGTTGCTGATCGAGGATGGCGTGTATTCACTCGTGGCCCTGAAGGAAGACCATCGACGCATCGAGATCCCCGGGCCGCAGGCGATCGTCGGTGTGGTGACCCAGCGAGCGGGCCGGCGCCGTTCGCAGCACAAGCACTACGGCTGAGGCGCCCTCCCGACACGCACCCGCGTAGGGTGCCCATGAGCGCAGCGAATTGGACTGTTTGCGCGGTGCTGGGTTTGGGTCGCAGGATGTGGAGTGCCTGTTTCCGCAGAGCTAAAGGTTGCCGGAAGTCTCGGTGCCGCGAGGCGTGTTTCCGCTCAAACCATGCTGCACTGCGAGAACAGCAGCTTCCACCCGAGAGTGCACGCCGAGCTTGCGCAGGATGGCCTTGACGTGCAGTTTGACTGTGCCGTCGGAGATACCCAGGTTGCGCGCGATCACCTTGTTACTCTGACCCTCTGCCAGCAGACTCAGGATTTCCCCTTCCCGCGGGGTCAGCGTATCGAAGGGTCCAGCTTCGTTTTCCGCCGCTTCAGGTTGTCCCTGAACCACGCGCACCAGCAGTTGTGCGAGGTGCGGAGCGACCACGGTCTTGCCCTCAATGATCTCTTCGAGCGCCTTTACCAGGTCGCTGGGCTGCATTTCCTTCAGCAGATAGCCCTGCGCTCCGTTGCGCAGGCATTCGATCAGGTCACTTTCCTCGGTGCTGGTGGTCAGCATCACGATCGGCATGCGCAGTCCGCTCTGACGCAGGCGCCGCAACACATCAAGCCCGTTCATTGTCGGCATGCGCATGTCGAGCAATATCACGTCGGGCAACAGCTCACGCGCCAGGCGAATCCCGGCCTCGCCATCACCGACCGCGCCCACGGTCTCGATATCGTGTCGACTCAGTAATTCCTGAAGCCCCTCCCGGAACAGCGTATGGTCATCGATCAGGAGGACGCGCTGGCTCATTGCGCGGCCTGCAGTCGCGGCTTGAATTCCAGTGTCGCTGTCTTGGGATGCTGGAAACGAAGGGTTACGCGCGTTCCTTCGCCCGGTTCGGTCTCAATCCGGAAATCCCCATCCAGACGGCTGGCGCGTTCCTGCATCACGTTGAGACCGATATGCTCCCCGGGTCCGCCGTTGGCCACACCCTCGATACCACAGCCATCGTCCTCGACCATGACCTTGAACTCTCCCTGGCTCTCGGCGCGCAGGAGTATCCGTACCTGCTGTGCCTTGGCGTGCTTGCGGATGTTGCAAAGGGCTTCCTGAACGATACGCAGGATCTCCGTTTCCATTTCGACCGGCAGTTTGCGCGATCGCCATTCCTGCTGCAGGTAAATGCTGATGCCGGTGTCGCGCCGGAACTCGTCGACCACCTTCTCCATCGCGGAAACCAGGCCCTCGCGATGCATGGGTGCCCGAAAGTGATTGATCAGTTCACGCAATTCCGTATTGGCCCGGGTCAGGTTTTCCTTGATCAGGTCGACGTCACGGTGCAGCGCCGCCGGACGGTTGCGGTCCAGGGATTCCTCGAGGGCACCCACGCGGAAACCGAGGCTGGCCAGTGTCTGTGCCAGGGAGTCGTGCAGTTCGTGGGCGAGATGGGTGCGTTCCTCCATGATCGTCAGCCGTTGCGCTTCCTCGTCCAGGCGGGCTTTCTCGATGGCCATTCCGAGATGTCGGCCGATGCTGGTCAGAAGATTGTCCATGTCTTCATTCAGGTTGGTCGGCCACTCGTCGAGGAAAAGACTGTAAACACCGAGGGTGTGACCCTGATGCTGCAGTGGTACTGCCAGCATCGCCGGTTCTTCCTCATCCTGATCGCCACAGACCCGGCCACACTCATGAACGTTGGCCTTCCAGAGCATTTCGTTGCCGCCGATCACCTTGCCGCAGACGCAACGCCCAATCGGGAGTGTGTCACGGCAGTGGCTGTTGTTGGCTTCGAAGCCGAGGTTGGCCACGAGTTGCATCTGACCGTCCGCGTTGAGCAGGCGGGCGGTTGCTGCCCGCGCGCCGAGAGTTCGTTTCAGACTGTAGAGAAAACGGGTCAGCAAATCATCGAGATCGCGGGACATATTGATGCTTGCCGCGACGTCGTAGAGGACCTCCAGCGTGTGCGACTTGTCCTCCAGGCGCTGTGTTTGTACGCCCACTTCCTCACGCATCTCACGGGTCAGGCGCTGAAGCTGTTCGGTGAGCGTGTTCACATCCCGAGCGAGTTCGCCGAACTCACCGGTTACTGGCACCGGGATGCGCGCGGCGAGGTTGCCCCCCCGCACCCGATGCGCCCAGTGGCGCAGATGGAACAGCGGCGCGACGAGATGGTGGTAGATGACGACGGGGACGGTGAGTGTGGCGAGAAACCCGACCCAGAGCACGAAGGACTGAACGACCAGGTGCGGAATCGATGTCCAGGTGGTGAAAATGATCCACGCGTTCATCCCAAGCGCGATCAGCAGCGCTACGCTGATCACCGCCAGCGGCAGGAACATGTGATTCTGGGTCATGCCGCGCGCCTTGTGGTGCCAGCCTTTTCCCGGTCGGATCAGCCAATTAGCCACACTGGAGGATCCTCGTGGCTGCGACGCTCTTGCAGGGATTTTCATGCGGCACTCTCCTCCGGCAGGCCACGGTGCCGGTCACCTCGCAAACGGCGAATCTCTGGCGTGGCGGAAACGGCGCCGTCACAAGCTGTGCACTCGGCCAGAATACCGGTGAAGCGCGGGCCGGACGTATTGTGCACAGGTTGCCTTCTTCATCCCAGTTTCCGAGTCATGTGTGCTCAAGTCAAAACTTTCGACCAAAAACAGGGCATTTGGGTTATTTTTCCGGAATGTCCGGGAGCGGTAGTCGCTCGATATCGATTCACGGGGACATCCCGGCCTTTCCTGGCCAGCCATGATTTCGGGCTTTCGGTGTCCGTGAATGCCCTGCATCGGTGTACATTGACCCGGTCGATATCCCAAGGACCGCGTTGCCGCTCAATGAAGCGGAGCCCAGTCCAACCCGGTGTCGATGGTACGTCCACGTGGGTCCGTCGTGGACCGGGCGAAAAGGGCAAACCGGGGTCTCCATGCACTGATCGCAGGTGGAGACCGGCGGGGATTGTAGCTCAATTCCTGCTCAAAGCATCAACTTGCGCAGCTCCAGGGATTCGGAAGCCGCCGCCCAGTCGGTCGCGAATCGTTCTGCCGCTGCGTGGGTGCCCGGTGGGTCATGGTGCTCGACCTCGAGGGCAAGCCGGGCCTTGTGCTGGATCGCGTAGAGCCACGCGCTGCGGTCGACGACCAGCAAAAGGCTCATGGGTGAGTCCTCTACGGGTGCCAGGCAACGCACGGCAATGCCAGTCGTGAGACGGCTGACCGTTTGCGTGAGCCGGGGCTGGCTCTTCTTCAGCGCGAGGTCGTCATCGATCAACAGACGTACGTCAGAGTATCGGGTCCGCCGGACCACACGTGACATGGCGTCCGCGAGATTCAGAGGGGGCAGGGCGGCAAGCAGACCGCAACGCGTCTGCAACCAGATTCTTCGCCGCGCCGATTCAAGCAGATCATGGATGTGGCCGCCGGCGTCCTGAAGTTCGTCGGCCATCGAACGGCCGAGCGT
Organism: Thioalkalivibrio nitratireducens; assembly: GCA_011390385.1. The sequence goes on from JAABSN010000013.1 coordinate 29,652, forward strand.
CGCGCCCTCCACCGGGTCTTCGCTCAGCCGGCCAGGGCCATGTCTTTCCTCAGCCGCCGCAGCATGCGCTGATGCGGGATGCCGGCATCCTCGAAGATGTCGCTGATGACGATGAACCCGTGCGGGGCGTAGAAACCGCGCCTCGCATATTGGGCATTGAGCCAGACTTCATTCCAGCCGTGGGCCTCGGCGGCTGCCAGCGCATGATGCAACAGCCGCGAGCCGATGCCCTGGCCGCGATAGGCAGGAATCACGGCCATCCGGCCGATCTGTCCGCTGGGCAGTAGACGCAACGTCCCTACAGGATCGTCGTTCCCTGTCAAGGCGAGCCAGTGGAGCGCACTCGTGTCCAGACCATCGAACTCGAGATTGCGGGGAACGTTCTGTTCCTTGATGAATACCTCGCAGCGTACGGACTCGAGGGCATTTCTGTCGGCGGGCCAACTGGCCTCGCGTATCCGGATTCGGCTCATTCCTGTCTTTCCTTGGCGGGGGCAACGGGATACGCCGCTGCCATACTGTGTGTGATGGAGAATCCTCTGGTCGCTGGCATATCTCCTGGCAAGGGTTTTCCCCGGAGTGTAGTGCCTGCAGGCGAAATCTGCAGGTTTCGCCGGGCTCCGCGCGAATCCCTGGCCAGCAACTTCGTCGAACTGGCTGGTTTCTATTCCCGCTTCAGCGGTGTTTCGGTCTGGCGTCCTGTCCAACGTCTAATGGCTGAAGACGCCATTAGACGTGCGACAGGACACTAGCTGGCGCGCCCCGAGTTAACGGAGGTTAGCAGATCATCGCGAAACCTTGATGACAGTGGCTCCTGCGGGTCGAGCCAGATGCCGAAATAGGCCTGGGCAAAATCGAGACCCGGTACCCGGACCAATTCCGTGCCGTTTTTCAGCAGCCGGGTCCCTTGGTCGGGATGGTATTCCAGGGCATAGCGGTCTCCCTTCTCGATGTCCTTGTAGGCGGCATTGAACTTTTCCAGACGCTCGCCCAGAACCGCCAGGATTTCCGGGCCCCGCTGCTTCTCGATCAGGGCAGTGCCACTTCTGCGGAAATCCTCGGCGCTGATGTTCAGCAGGTAATGGAGTTCCAGCCGCTTGGGAACATCAGCTCCCAGTATATCGGAGTTGGCGACACCGGCTGGCGCGTAGAGCACGCCTGCGTACACTCGAAAGACCGCGGCGTAGCGAAAAAGGCCACCGCCGCGCAACGGGAGCTCCGTTTCGCCGATGCGGATCGCCGGTGCGAATTCGATCCCGGAGACCCGCACGGATGCTGCCACCGGGACGCTGAGAAGCAGGCAGAGTATCAATGTGGCGAGCAATGTCGACGGGCAGCGGAGGAAGACGGACGTCATACGATGTCTCCTGGATGGGTAGGGACCTAAGTGGAACTTTCGGTGTGGGAATCGATCTGCCTGCGCAGGCTGCGCTGGGTCCTTTCGTCGAGAGGAAAATTCCAGACGAGGCGCATCGCGGCCAGCTTGAACAGCACTGGAAGACCGGCGTACGCCAGGGCGAGGACGAGCAGCGTATCGGGAGTGTTGCCGCCATCGGTGGAAAAACCCACCGCGCCAAGCAGCGGGAAGGTGATGCCGACGGCGAGTGCGAGAGCCAGCTTGGTGGCCATACCCCACAGCCCGAAGAAAAGCCCTGCGCGCTCGCCACCGCCGTTCGCGGTGTCCTGATCGATCACGTCGGCCTGCATGGCGGCCGGCAGGGCCAGATCCACCCCCAGGCTCAGGCCTGTCAATACCGTGATCAGGTAGAACCAGGCGACATCACCGGCCCCGAGCAAGGGAACCCAGATGAAGAAGCTGCTGGCGAGCAGCATCGAGAAGGTCCAGGCTCGGTGCTTGCCCAGTCGCCGCGCCAGGATGATCCAACCGGGGAGGGCCGCGATCCCGACGCCGAAATACACCAGCAGCAGCGGCCCGGCATGTTCCGGAGCTTCCAGCACATGCGTGATGAAGAGCAGGAACAGGGTGGCGGGGATGGCATTGGCGGTGCCGTTGAGGACCCAGGCCAGCACCAGTTGCCGAAACGGACGGTTCTGCCGCAGCAGGATCAGCCCGTGCCGCCACGCCACCGGAGCGAGTTGCCCCGGTCGTTCGGGCACGGTCAGCAGAAGCACCAGCACCGCCAACGGCAGCAGCCACCAGAAAAGTGTCGCCAGCGCGCTCAGGCTGGCGCCGGCGTCGTTCTCCAGACCAAGCACCGCGGGCAGCGATGCGGCGGTGACGGTGCCGGCAACCACGAATGCCTCGCGCCAGGCGCTGATGCGCGAGCGCTCGTGATAGTCCGTCGACAATTCCGCGCCCCAGGCGAAGTACGGCAGCGCGAACAGGGTCCAGCCAAGGTAGACGAGTGCGCTGAAGAAGAACAGATATGCGGCACCGACTCCCGCGGCTGGACGGAACAACATCTCGACCGAAAAGAGTAGCAGCGGGGTCCCGACGACGATCAGGGCGCGTCGCCGGAAGCGGCCGCGGATTCGGTCCGAGAGATGTCCCACCAGCGGGTCGGTCACGACGTCGAACAGGCGTGCAGCCAGCAGGATGAAACCGACCATGGCCAACCCGATACCGGTGAATTCGGCGTAGAAGGTCGGCAGGAAAACGAACAGGGGCAGGCCCAGGATCGCCATGGGCAGACCTGGTGCGCCATATGCGGCCAGTCGGCCGCGCGCAATGGCAGTCATCTCACACGGGACGTTCGAGGATGGCCTGCATCAGGTCCACGCGGCGGGTCCGGAAACCGATCTCGCAGTACGCAAGGTAGTAGCGCCACATGCGCAGGAAGGGTTCCCCGTAGCCGAGGGCCTGGATGATGTCCGAGGAACGGCGCACCTCTTCGAACCATCGCCGCAGGGTGAGGGCATAGTCCATGCCGAAGAAGTCCTGCTCCAGCCGTTTCAGCCCGGAGGACTCCGCGACCGCGTTGAAGCGGGGCACGGGCGGCAGCATGCCCCCGGGGAAAATATAAAGCTGGATGAAATCCGCGCTGTCCCGGTAACGCGGGAAGACCTTCTCGTCGATGGTGATCACCTGCAGGGCGGCGCGGCCGCCGGGACGCAGGCATTCCCTCAACTTGTCGAAATACGTCGGCCACCATTCCTCGCCCACCGCCTCGAACATCTCGATCGAGACGATGTGGTCGTATTGCCCGCGAAGATCGCGATAATCCTGGAGCTGCAAGTCCACGAGGTCGGACAGGCCGGCGCGGGCGACCCGTTCGCGCGCGTAATCGAGTTGCTCCTGCGACAGCGTGATCCCCGTGACCCGGTAGCCCTGGCGCGCGGCGGCCTCGGCAAAGCCGCCCCAGCCGCAGCCGATTTCGAGGATGTGCGCGCCGGGCTCGGCGTTCAGCCGTTCCAGCAGCCGCAGGTATTTGCGCTGCTGCGCCGTTTCCAGAGCCTCGTCACCCTTGCTGAAGAGGGCCGACGAGTAGGACATCGTCGAGTCGAGCCACTGCCGGTAGAACTCGTTCCCCAGATCGTAGTGGAAGCGGATATTGGCGCGACTTCCGCGTCGGCTGTTGCGGCGCAGGCGGTGCCGAAGGCCATCCAATTGCCGTTGCCAGACTGGGCGCTCGGCCAGGCGGGTGAGTGCTTCCTCGTTGTCTGCGGTGAATTGCAGCAACGCCTGCAGGTCCGGGGTGTTCCAGTCGCCGGCGATGTAACCTTCCGCGAAGCCGATTTCACCCCGGTTCAGCAGGCGGAGCAGACCGCGCCAGGGACGCCGGAAGTGCCAGACGGCCTCGGCGCCGCTCCCCGCACC
>JAABSN010000129.1 GCA_011390385.1 Thioalkalivibrio nitratireducens
GCGCACTCACCCGAGAGAAGATCGTCGCTGCCGCATCCGAGAAGTTCGTCTGCGTGATCGACGAAAGCAAACAGGTCGACTATCTCGGCGCCTTCCCGCTGCCGGTCGAGGTCATTCCGATGGCGCGCAGCCACGTCGCCCGCGCTCTGGTCGCACTCGGCGGCAATCCGGTACTGCGCGAGGGTTTCCGTACCGACAATGGCAACGTGATCCTGGACGTGCACGGACTGCGCATCATGAATGCGGTGGAACTCGAAGGCGAAATCGACCATATCGCCGGCGTGGTCAGCAACGGCCTGTTCGCCCGCCGCCCGGCAGATGTACTGCTGATCGGCACCCCGTCGGGAGTCGATACCGTCACGGCCTGACCGCTACGCGCACCGGCTCCGATCTGGCCACAGACCCATCATGCCCGCAGCCCGCGAGGCCAGCCCTGGCCATGCACGACGTAGGGTGCCAATGAGCGCAGCGAATTGCACCGCTCGAGACCCGAGCGCCTGGAGGTCAGGACTGGCGTGGTTTTGGTGCGGTTCGGCTTCGCCTCACGGCACCCTACGGGTTCTTTCACACCCACCATACGCCCCGCAAATCGGTGTTGCGGCAGTCAGGCTCAGGCCTCGCCCTCCTCGATGACTGGACCGCCTTCGGGTGGGTCGACGTTCTCGAACACCTCGGCAAATGGTATCGAGACCCGCAGCGCGGGAAATTCGCAGTCGCCGCGTTCGGGCAGGAATTCGTGGAATAGCCAGTCGCCATCCGCCTGGCGCCGGAACACCTCGACCCGCCGCGCCGGAATGTCCACCAGCACGTATTCCCGCAACGACTCCAGGGTCCGGTAAGCGGCGAACTTGTCACCGCGATCGAAGGCCGCGGTCGAATCCGACAGCACCTCCACGATCAGAATTGGTTGGGTAATGAACAGCCCGGCGGCATGATCAGCCGGTTCGCAGGACACCATCACATCCGGATAAAAGAATGCGTCCGCGGCCTCCACCCGCAGCTTCAGATCGGCAACATAGGCCTGGCAGGGTCCGCCGCGCAGGCGTTCCTTGAAGGCGGCAAAAAGGTTGCCGGAGACAACCACATGCTCGCGCCGCGCACCCACCATCGCGAACACCTCGCCACCGAGGTACTCGTGCTTCTCCGACTGCTGCGCCTCCCAGGCCAGAAAGGCATCGGCATCGAAACGGAAATCCACCGCTGGATCGGTCATCATCGCCTCTCTCGATCGGATCAGGACGGATCGGGGTTCAGACTACTTCCCGCCGGGGAATCGCAGACGGCAAGCCCTTCGTCATGGCGCCTTCCGCCGAACTGCGACCTGAAACCACACTTCCACCAACCCGATCATAGCCACAACGGGAAGCGCGGCCAAACCCCTGCCTCGCCCGATGGCCGATATGTCGCCCCACCCGATCAGCGTGACAGAACCTGCGTAGGGTGCCGCGAGGCGAAGCTGAACCGCGCCAATACCACGCAGGCCCTGACCCCGGCTCCCGGGTCTCGAACGGTGCAATTCGCTGGGCTCATTGACACCCTACGCGTCGCGAGTCCGCGCCGCCCCGTAGGGTGCCGTGAGGCGAAGCCGAACCGCACCGATACCACGCAGGCGCTGACCCCCGATCCCGGGAGCGGGTGATCATCCGTCGTTTGACCGGTAATCGCTCGAGCCAGAAGCACCGTGGGTGCCGACAGGGAGAGTCGGCACTCGGCGGTAGCGAAAGACACACGGCCCCACCCTACGGAACGGATTCCCATTCCGCCCCTCAGACCAACACCAGTCCAAAATGCCCCCGCAGCATGCAAGTCCTCTCACCGATCAGGCGCCCGGCAGGACACCAACGGCAGGGGATTCGGCCAGCGCTGGATCGGCCAGAGGGCTGGCCTCCTACAGCCTGCATCCCCTCGGCTCCTACCGGGATGTGCGCCGAACGAATGGTGCGGCTGGGGACAAGGGTCTCGGCTGTTGGAGCGCGACGGGAGCGATCAAAGCAGTGCGCCCAGCCGAGCGCACCCATAAAAAAGGCGCCCCGAAGGGCGCCTCGTGCAACGATCAGGCCGAAGCCGGATCAGAAGCTGTGACGCAGACCAACACCGAAGTGGGTCTCATCCGCGCCGCCCGGGGTGACGCCAGCGATATCGTCATCCCACACGTTGGCGAACAGCTCGGTCCGCTTGCTGAAGTTGTACTGCACGCCGAGCGCGTAGTTGGTCCAGTCGTCACCGTTCTCAGGATCGTTATGCTGAACCGCCGCGCGGAGATTCACGTTCGGGGTCACCTTGAAGCTGATCGGGAGAGTCCAGACATCAAGGTCATCGCCGCCAAAACTTTCCTCGCGGAGCTGGTACAGCAAACCGATGGTGATCGGATCCCAGTTGTAGCTGGCGCCAAGCTGCCAGTTGGTCTGGTCGACACCGATATCACCCACAGCATAGGTGGGGTTGTCGTCCGGCGAACCCTCGACGGCAGCGGAGACGAACAGCGGACCCGCCTTGTAGATCGCGTTCAACGCCCAGTAGGAATCGGTTTCGACACCGTTCGGCTCGATCGTCGCGCCGATGGTCAGACCACCGAAGCTCGGCGTGGTGTAGTGGATACCATCGGCACGCTGCCAGCCGCGCGGGCGGTTGTTCCCGTCGGCGAGAACATCCTCGAAGTTCCGGAAGGGAGCGGAAGCCAGTTTCACGGCGGTATTCTTGCGACCCAGAGCAATTTGGCCAAAGCCACCTTGCAGACCGACGTAGTTGTCTTCGTTCAGCTTGAAACTCGTGCCCGAGAGCTTGGAACCATCCGCAGAAGTGCGAGAGAAGTTGCTCGTGAAGCGGAAGATGGCCTTCAGGCCGCCCCCCAGATCCTCGGAGCCACGGACGCCCAGACGGGAACCGATGCTGGAGTGAACCAGGTTGCTGTCGTTACCGTCATCGATGTAGCCGACTTCGTACTTGAACTGGCCGAACAGCGTGGTGTCGGCCGTGGCGATGGCCGGCGCAGCCACGAAGGCGGCAACGGCAACTGCGAGAAGTTTCTTGTTCATTTGGTTGTCTCCCAGGACAGTGAAAAAACAGGTTTGCAACACGGGTAGCGGGTACGCCTCGTGCCATTCCGTGAATGACAGGTGTTTTATATACGCTACGGTGTCGTATTTCAAGCCTTTGCTGATAAAAAAGTCACAACGCGGCGGCATTTGTCGCTAATCCGCAACAGCCAGCCGGGCGCACCGGGGCAAGGCGGGCTTCCGATCCTGAATCGGCGAAATGCACCGCGTTCGATGGCATCACTCCCCGTCCAGCGAGGCGCGGGAATCGTGGCGGTGACCCACCGCTGCCGCGATGAATGAGGAGCTGCATGAGTCCGAGCGACGGATACAGCGACCTACACCGCGGTGTAGGTGTAAAAGGCCCAGGCGAGCAACTGCAGCGCGAACCAGGCATAGATGCCGGCGACGACATCGTCCATCACAATGCCGACGCCGTCATTCTGGCGATCGAAGTGGTTCGCGGGGAACGGCTTCAGGATATCGAACAGCCGGAACAGCAGGAAGCCGACCAGCACCCAGATCAGGCCGGCGGGAGCAAACGCCAGGGTAATCAGCATGCCGGCCCATTCGTCCCAGACGATGCCCGGGTGGTCGTGCACGCCGAGCATGCGCGCGCTCTCGCCGCAGATGTGGAACCCGGAGATCGTGACCACCACGACCACGGCGAGATAGGCCCAGTCAGGAAGCCCGATGATGGCGAAATACAACACCAGCGCCGCCAGCGAGCCAAAGGTGCCCGGTGCATACTTCGCCAGCCCGCTGCCGAAACCGAAGGCAAGCAGGTGAATCGGGTCCTTGAACACCACGGAAGCAGGCGGATTCGGCGGTCTGGCCATGACGGACTCCATTCGGGATCACTGGCGACTTTATACAGTAGCCGGACGGCAGCGTTAAGCCTCGTGGCCCCGGGGGTCGCCTCTGGCCGCGTGGGTTGCTTGCGTCAGCCTCGGCCGAAATGATCGAACCCGCGTTCGGCGGGCAGAACGGGGCTGCCGCCGGCGTCGAGAACCTGCACACCGCTGCCGGCGGTGAATTCGCCGATCACGGTCAATGGCAGTTGCAGCGCCGAGGCAAGCGGACGCAGTTCGTCGCGCTGCCGGGCCGACCAGGCGAACAGCAGCTCGTAGTCGTCGCCACCCGAGAGTACGGCGGCCAGGGCCTTTCCGGGCGACCAGTCCGCAAGCAGCGGATCGCGCGGCAGGGCATCGGCCTGCAACACCGCGCCACAGTCCGACGCCACGCAGACATGCCCCAGATCGGCGAGCAGGCCGTCGGAAACGTCGATCGCGGTTCGTGTACGTCCGCGCAGCACCTTGCCGAGCGCCAACCGGGGCTCGGGGCGGAAGAAGCGTTGGCACTGCGGGTCCTCCGCCGGCGGCGGCTTGCGACCTGCCTCCCGCCGTTCGAGTTCGGCCTGCAGCCCCGCAAACGCACCGCCGAGCGCACCGCTGACGACCACGAGATCGCCCGGGCGCGCAGCCGAACGCCGCAGGGCAGAGCCGGACGGCGCCTGGCCGAGGACGGTGACACTGATCGCGAGCGGGCCCCGGGTGGTGTCCCCGCCGATCAGCGGCACACGCAGCCGATCCGCGAGTTCGCCCATTCCTTCGGCGAAGCCCTGCAGCCAGATCTCATCAACCTCCGGCAGTGTGACCGCCAGCAACGCACCCATGGGTTCGGCGCCCATGGCCGCGAGATCGCTCAATGCCGCTGCCAGCGCCTTGTGTCCGACCGCCGCTGCGGGCTGATCGGCAAAGAAATGGGTCTCGAGCACCATGGTGTCGACACTGACGGCCACGTGGTGACCCGGCCGGGGCGCCAGCAGCGCGCAGTCATCGCCGACTCCGAGCGCGATTCCGAGGCCACGATCCCGGCCGGAAAAAAAACGTCGGATCAGTTCGAATTCGGAAAGTGTACGGTCGGTGGTTTCGGACATGGCAAGGAACGATTCAAACCCTCGAGATCTGGAAGAAGATCACGACCATGCCCCCTGCAGGAGCGTGCCATGCACGCGAACGTGCCGCAGGCGCGCATGGCGACGGAGGCCAACCGGCCGCCGTTTCGCGAGCGGGGCTCGCTCCCACGTGGCGGGTTCGGGCGCAAGGGTCAGTCCCCTGGCCTCCGCTCGCACGCGGCATGGTCAACCGGAAGTGCGCCGCCGGGGCTCGGCACGTTCGGCCCCGCGCAACTGCCGCGCCAGGGTATCGAGCACACCGTTGATGAACCGGTGCGATTGCTCGGCGCCGTATTTCTTCGCCAGCCCGACGGCCTCGTTGATGGTCACGCGATAGGGAACCTCGAGCCGTTCGGAAAGCTCCCACACCCCGACCCACAGCAACGCGTGTTCGATCGGATCGAGTTGCTCGACGGGGCGTCCGATCACCGGCTCCAGCAAGGCATCGAGCACCGCCGACTTTGCCGTAACGCCCATCAGGATCTCGCGGAAGTACTCGGCGTCGGCGTTCGCGTGTTCCTCGTCTTCCCGGAACGACGCGAGAATATCCTTCGGGTGATTCTGCGTCAGTTGCCAGGAATAGAGCGCCTGCATCGCCCGCCGACGCGCCGCCTGACGGGCATGGATCTGCTGCTGGTGCGGATTGCGGCTCAATGGGGGATCGCTCAGCCGGCCGGCTGCAATTGCGCCATCAGGCTGACCATTTCGATCGCGCCCATGGCCGCATCCACGCCCTTGTTGCCAGCCTTGGTGCCGGCGCGTTCGATGGCCTGTTCGATCGAATCGGTGGTCAGCACACCGAAGCTGACCGGCAGGTTCTCCGCCAGCGAGACCATGGCGAGACCCTTGGCCGCCTCGCCCGCCACGTAGTCGAAGTGCGGCGTCGAACCGCGTATCACGCAACCCAGCGCGATCACCGCATGGTATTGCCCCGAGCGCGCCATCGCCTGTGCGGCCAGCGGCAGCTCATACGCGCCGGGAACGCGCACGATGGTCATGCTGTCGTCGGATACGCCATGCCGGCGCAGCGTATCCACCGCGCCTTCGAGCAGGCGCTCGACGATCAGACTGTTGAAACGCGCAAGTACGATACCGAAGTGCGCGTCACCGGCATGGGTGAACCGCCCTTCGAGGGTCTTGATATTCTGCATGGGGCCATCCTTCAGAGGTTCGGGTCGAAAGCCGGCGCCTCGGCCCCGGCGGAGCCCGCTATTGTAGCACCGAGGGCCACGTTGGGCTTTGGTGGCAGGAGCGGTCTCCGGCCTCGACTGTGCGGCAGGACCGCGCCACCGTGCGATCGCGACTGGAGTCACCCTCTACCGGATGGGGGTGTTCTGCACGTAATCGACGACTTCGAGGCCGAAACCGCCGAGGCCATGGAAGCGCTTGGGCGCCGAGAGAAGCCGCATCTTGCCGACGCCGACGTCAGCGAGGATCTGGGCGCCGATGCCGTACATGCGCCAATCGGCGGACGTCTGTACCTGCGGGCGCAGGTCGGCATGGCCGCTTTCGAGTTCATGCAGGCGGCGGATCAGCACATCGGCCGACTCCGGCTTGCGCAGTACCACGGCGACGCCAGAACCTGCCTCGTCGATCCGGCGCAGGGCATCGTCGAGCGGCCAACCGCAGTCGGGACCGGCGAAACCCAGCGTATCGCAGATCGTCTGTTCGAGATGCACACGTACCAGGGTCGGGTCACCGGGCTTCGGATAGCCTCGTACGAGCGCGAAATGGACTCCATGGTCGACCTCGTCCTGGAAACCGATCAACCGGAAATCGCCATGCGCGGTCGGCAGTTCGACCTCTGCGACGCGGCGTACCGTTTTCTCGTTCTCGATCCGGTAGCGGATCAGCCCTTCGATGGTTCCCATCTTCAAGCCATGCGCGGCGCAGAAACGCTCGAGGTCCGGACGCCGTGCCATGCTGCCGTCCTCGTTCAGGATCTCGACGATCACCGCCGCCGGTTCGGCCCCGGCGAGACGGGCGAGGTCGCAACCCGCCTCGGTGTGACCGGCTCGCACCAGCACGCCGCCAGGCTGGGCCATCAGCGGAAACACATGGCCGGGTTGCACGACATCGGTCGGTGTCGCGTTCGGGGCCACGGCGGTGCGGATCGTGTGCGCTCGGTCATAGGCGGAAATTCCGGTGGTCACCCCTTCCGCCGCCTCGATCGAGACCGTGAAGTTGGTGCCATGCGAATCGTTGGTGTCGGTCACCATCAGCGGCAGCGCCAACTGCCGGCAGCGCTCGCGGGTCAGGGTGAGGCAGATCAGTCCACGGCCATACTTGGCCATGAAGTTCACGTCCTCGGGGCGCACATGCGACGCGAGCATCAGCAGGTCGCCCTCGTTTTCACGATCTTCGTCATCGACGATGACGACCATGCGCCCGGCGCTCAATTCGGCGAGGATTTCCTGGGTACTGGCAAATTCCATGGGTTGGTTCCGTCGTAGGCTCGGGCGGCTTCAGCCGCGGGTGCCGGAGTGGTTGGGGAAGCCCTGCTCGGCAAGCCAGGATTCGGAAAGGCCGCCGCTCGCTTCGGACTGGGCCGCGCGATCGCCCAGCAGCAGACGTTCCAGGTAGCGCGCCACAAGGTCGACCTCGAGATTCACGCGGGTTCCGACCTTGTAGACCGAGAACCGGGTGAGATCCCAGGTATGCGGAATGATGTTCACGTCAAAGATCGCGCCATCGACGCCATTGACGGTGAGGCTGGTGCCGTCGATGGTGATCGACCCCTTCGCGGCGATGTAGCGGGCAAGGCCGTCCGGGGCCCGGATACGCACTCGCGTCGAACGCGCTTCCTGCCGCATCGACAGCACCTCGCCAACCCCGTCAACGTGGCCGGATACGAGGTGCCCGCCGAGGCGCGTGCTCAGCGTCAGCGCGCGCTCCAGGTTCAGACGATCGCCAACCCCCAGATCGCCCAAAGTGGTCACGCTCAGGCTTTCGCGGCTGACATCGGCGGCAAACTGGTCGGCAGCAAGCGCGGTCACAGTCAGACAGACGCCATTGACGGCGATGGAATCGCCCAGTTGCGTGTCCGCGAGGTCCATACCCGGCGCGCGCACCTTCAGGCGCAGATCGCCGCCGAGCGGTTCCATCGCGGCGATGGTACCCAGTGTCTCTATGATTCCGGTGAACATCCTGCTCGCCACCTGTTCAGTAATGGGGCCGAAAACCGCCGAACCGTAAATGATACCGGGTCGCGCTGCGTGGGACCATGCGGAAACAGGGGTTGAACCTGCGCCGCCACCCACCGCCGGTCATGAAAGGCGTAGGGTGCCAATGAGCGCAGCGAATTGCACCGCTCGGGGCCCGGGAGCCTGGAGTCAGGGCCGGCGTGGTATCGGTGCGGTTCGGCTGCGCCTCACGGCACCCTACGAAGTTACGCTGGTTATTTCACGCTCAACAGGGTTTGAACCTGTGCCGCTGCCCCCCGGTCACGAAAGGCAATCGGCCCGAGGGCTGGCCTACACGGTGGTGGCGGGCAGCGGATACGCGCGCAGACGCAAGGCGTCGCCAACGCGGTCGCAGGCGAAGATGTCGAGTTCCGCGCGTTCGGACATCCGCTGTAGCGGCCAGTCGAGCAGCGGTCGGGCGCCAGAGCCCATCAGGCACGGTGCGAGATAGAACAGCCATTCGTCGACCAGCCCGAAGCGCGCCAATGCTCCTGCAAGACCGGAACCCGCCTCCGCGTGCAGTTCGTTCACTTCGCGCTGACCCAGGAAATTCAGCACGGCGGCCAGGTCGAGCCGGCCATCAGGCCCGGCCGGCGCAGCGGCGATCTCCGCGCCCCGGGCACGCAGGGCGTCCGCCTTGTCGGAATCCGCACGTTCCTCGGTGGTCAGGATCAACACCGGCCCGCCATCCAACAGGCGTGCCGAGCGCGGGGTCTGCAATCGGGAATCGATCACCACCCGCATTGGTTGGCGCACGCTTTCCCCGGCCCACGCGGCGAAAGCGGCCGGATCCAGCCCGTCATCGGCAAGCAACTCATGCGCTGTCAGCCGCACCGTCAGATGCGGGTCGTCGGCCAGCACGGTGCCGCTGCCGGTCAGGATCGCGCCGGCACGCGCGCGCCAGTGCTGGACGTCGCGGCGCGCGGGGGCACCGGTGATCCATTTCGATTCCCCGGACGCCATCGCCGTGCGCCCATCGAGGCTGGAAGCCAGTTTCACCCGGACCCATGGTCGCCCGCTCTGCATGCGGCGCACGAACCCCGGGTTCAACGTACGCGCCTCGAATTCCAGGATCCCGGACTCCACGGCAATACCTGCATCGCGTAACCTGTTC
>JAABSN010000130.1 GCA_011390385.1 Thioalkalivibrio nitratireducens
GCCAGTAAATGGAGTGATGTCAGCGCAGCTTTCCTGACCACTGTTGCGCAAGAGCAACACTTGTGGCCTCGCCACGGTGTTGCGAAAAGCCAACAAGCGGCCGCCGCCGTCCCGTTGTCCGGAAACAAAGCGTTCCACCTGTAAATATCGGGACATTGCGCACTGGCGGCGGGCGAAGCGAGCATCGATCCGTGGCCTGGCCGATGCGCGTGGCCATGCGTGGGCTGCGGGGAACCGAAAGATATTTCTACTTAGCTGTTGGCATTCGACAACAAGATCGGCTACTCTCCGGCGACGGGTGTTAAGACTGTGTTGTTTTTTTGGCGATCCGGTCCTCAAAACACTTGCTATAGGGGAGTCTGCCTGCGGGGCCGCGACCAGGTCGCAATCGCGCAGGCAGGAGCTTTGGAAACTTAGGAGGATACCTTTCAATGAGAAATCACCAGCTTAAGGTTGCGGTGCGTGCAGCACTCGCGGCCGGCGCACTGGCTACCGCGGTAGCCGCGCCTTCTGCGTTCGCGCAGGAGGAGTCCGCCGACCTCGATCGCGTCACAGTCACCGGTTCGCGCATCAAGCGCACCGACATCGAGGGCGCCTTGCCCGTCACGGTCATCGACCGCGAAACCATCGAACTGTCCGGCTATTCAAGCGTCGCGGATTTGTTGAATAACCTGCCGAGCAACAGTCAGGGGTCTTTCCGCCCGGCGTCCGGAAGCTCAGCGCAGAGTTGGGCAGGCCTTTCGCTTCGCGGTCTGGGCGAAGGCAGAACCCTGATTCTAATCGATGGGCGGCGAGTCCCCGTGGCTCCGAACATTGGTAGCGCCCAGGACTTGAACTCCGTTCCCATTGGTGCCGTGGAGCGTATCGAGATTCTATCGGACGGGGCGTCTGCCATTTACGGTACCGACGCCATCGGTGGGGTCGTTAACATCATCACGCGCAAAGACTACAGCGGCGTCGAAGTTATGGTGGGAGTCGGCAGTCCGAAGCGCGAGGGTGGTGACACAGAGCAGGGGCACGCTATCGTTGGCGTGTCTGGCACCCAGGGATCAATGATGTTTGGGGCGTCATATAACTCCAGGGACATCGTCTTTCAGAGAGACCGCGAGTGGTCGGCTGGCGGTGCCTCTGTGTTCTCGAACAACTTGAGAAACACGAGGCCCAACCCGAACAATATCTATGGCTTTTCTGATGCTGGATATGTCAGCAACCCGATCAACGGTTCTGTACTTCCCGGCGCATGCGATTTCGAAGGGTTCACCATCACGGGCGAGGGAGCGGACCAGCGTTGCATCTACGATTTCACGGCGCTGGCTGCCGACGAAGCGGCGATCAAGAACGAGTCGCTGTTCGCTCGCGGCACTTACAATATAAATATCGATTGGCAGGCTTATATGAACGCCAGCGTAAGCCGGGTCCAGTCTTTCGGGCGATACGCGCCCGTCCCGTCCTCGCCGTGGCCGGGTGGGAGGATTTTCATTCCAGTCGGCTCTCCCAACCATCCGGCGGTGAGGGCGCCGGACGACGGTTATGACCCGACTGTTCCCTATATGGCAATGCACCGATTTGCTGCGCTTGGGCCACGTGACACAAGTACCGATGCCAACCAGTACGACGTCAATTTCGGCGCGATGGGCACCATCGGTAATTTCGATATCGACTTTGGTGCCCGTCGGACCGAGTCTCAATACTACGAATTGGGTAGAAACTACGTGGTCGGGGCAATTGCTCAGGACTTTATTTCCAGCGGGCGTTACGACCTTTACGATCCTTTCGGCGTTGATGACGCCACCAGGAATTCGATGATCGCGACCATCGGACGGGATGCGACCTACACCGCGACGGAAGGCTACGCGTCCGCTTCCACCGACCTGTGGGATTTGCCGGCTGGCCCCGTTGGTCTGGCATTCGGTGCGGAGTATCGCGATGAGGATTACGCCGATATCTACGATTCCTTGTCTGAGGGCGGTCAGATCGTAGGCTCGGCCGGCAACTCGGCATCACTTGGGCGCAGCCAGGCGGCCGCGTTCTTCGAGCTCCTGATCCCGACGACCGCCGACCTCGAGTTCAGTGTCGCGGGTCGCTATGACGATTATTCTGACTTTGGTGGTGAATTTTCGCCGAAGGTGTCATTCCGCTGGCAGCCGCTGGACGAATTGACGGTTCGAGGTTCATTTGGCCAGGGGTTCCGCGCACCCACGCTTGACCTTCTGAGCGCCAAGCCCGCGTTCTCGGCAGACTTTGTGATCGATGAAGCTACCTGCTTGGGATTCACCGGAACACCCGACTGCTCCTTCCCGTTGGGTGGTCAGATCTTTGTTCCGCAGGTCACAACGTGGGTGCTGGGCAATGCTGACATGGAAGCCGAAACGTCGGATCAGTTCAGTTTCGGCGTCGCGTTCGAGCCGCTCGACTGGTTGAGCGGCACCATCGATTACTGGAACATCCAGGTCGACAACAGGTTGGCGCTGCCGACGGTACAGACCATGGTCAACTGTCTTGCGGGCGCAACCAACCTGATCTGCCCGCCGGAGATCGCAATTCTGGACCCGCTGGGCTCGCCTCCGTTTGAAGAGCTGGGCATGGGTATCGCTCGTGTAGACGGTGATGGCGAGATCGCTTACGCACAGCGTAAGTGGATCAATCTCGGTACACTCGAAACCGATGGCATCGATTTGGCGCTGCGCACCAATTTCTCGTTCGGTGAGGCAGGGACCTTACGTAACGAATTGATGGCGACGTACACCAACTCCTTCAAGGTCGATGGCGGTTCGGACCTTGTTGGCGAGGCGAACTATCCGGACTTGCGGGCAGTCTTGTCCAACGTCTATGTGTGGGGTGACTTCACGGTTGCATGGAATATCAACTATATCGCGGGTCAGGATTCTGCCCTTGATGATAGCGATACGGATGGACTTCCCTCCTGGACTACTCATGACATTCAGGTCAACTATTTCACGCCGTGGAACGGGCGCGTAACGGTTGGCGTGGATAACCTTGGGGACAAGGATCCGGTTGTTGACTTCGGCGAGTCTCGTTCATACAACACGGCCCTCTATGACCCCTATGGCCGGGTTGTGTACGCCCGCTACTTGCAGAGCTTCTAAACCCTAACGGACTTGGGAACGAAGGAGCCGGGGACCCGCAAGGGTCCCCGGTTTTTTTTGGTGCATCGTGCCGTACCGGGAAAGGCGGCTTTGATCTTCATGAAGAAGTAGGCGGAGACTCGGGGTGGCCGAGCCGTTCCTAGTGCGATCCAATAACGATCTGGTCTTCACCAACCGGCACTACACGCGCCAGGTGCTGATCTGCGCGCTGCAGCAGGAGTTCACACGCCACACTGTATGCGGTAGAACGGGTTTGTCGGATGTGTCATTCGGACGCTGAAGGAACTTGGTATGAAAACGCATGCTGAAGCGTATGCTTTAGCCGCCTGACCTGACCAGAAACCGCCGGGTCATTGAAAGGGCGGCAGGCAGGTCAAACAGAATATCCTCGGTCGACAATATGTCAGACCGTCGCATCCTTGAACTCGGGGCTGAATCGCTGGTTGCTCATGGCTTCCGCCTATGCTCGAATCATAGCTCGGAGGTGTTCGCCAGACCCGGGGCACTCCAGTCGGCAAAATCATCTGCGTGCAAGGGAGGTTGCGCGGGGATGTCTTTTTTGAGGGAACTGAGGCAGCGGAACGTGCTGCGCATGAGCGCGGCCTACGTCGTGGTGTCCTGGATCGTCATCCAGGTGGTCGAGACGATTTTCCCGGCCTTCGGGTTCGGTGATGCGCCGGTACGCATTGCCACCATCATTGCCGCCATTGGCCTCGTACCCGTAATCGTGCTCACCTGGATCTTCGAATTCACGCCCGAAGGCCTGAGGCGAGAGCGTGATGTGGATCGGAGCGAACCTCCCGATGAACTTCGCTCCAAGCATTTCGACCGGGCGATCATGGTGATGCTGGCGATGGCCGTGGTTTTTTTTGCGTTCGACAAGTTCGTGCTGTCCGAGACGCGCCAGGCGGCGCGCGAAGCGCAAAAGGCAGCGGCACTGGAGGCGGCCCGCGAGGCCGGGCGAATCGAGGCGCGCACGGAGGTCGTAGGTGACCGGTCCATTGCAGTGCTGGCCTTCGAGGACCTGTCGCCGGACAAGGACCAGGAGTACCTGTCCGACGGCATCGCGGAGGAGCTTCTCAACCTGCTGACCCGGGTCCCGCAGCTGCGAGCGACCTCCCGATCTTCGGCCTTCGCCTTGAAAGGCCAGAACCTGAATACTGGCGAGATCGCTGCACGCCTGAGAGTGGCATACATCCTGGAGGGTGCAGTCCGAAAAGTCGGTGACCGCGTGCGGATTAATGTGCAGCTCACTGATGCGCGAGCGGACCAACAGATCTGGGCAGAGTCCTATGATCGAACCCTGGACGATATTTTCGCCATCCAGGACGAAATTGCTGCCACGGTGCTTTCTCAATTGCGGATTCAGCTGCTAAGCCGCTTGCCATCAGTCACCGAGACGGATCCCGAGGCATATGCCCTGTTCTTGCAAGCCCGGCACCTGGGTCGCGAGCTGTCCGCTGAAAGTCTGGAGCAATCCAACGCGCTTTACCGCAGGTCGTTATCGATCGCGCCCGACTATGCTGCGGCCTGGAATGGTGTTGCGAGCAATTACATCAACCAGGCTGCGATGGGTCTGCGACCTCGTGACGAGGGCTATACCTTGGCACGGCAGGCCACGGAGCGCGCCCTGACCGCGAACCCGGATTTTGCCCAAGCCCACGAGAGCCTTGGCTGGATCGCCTTGTCCTTTGAGAACGACCCAGCCCAGGCGGCCAGGCACTACGAGCGGGCGCTGTCGCGTGATCCCTCCAGCCTGGCCATCGTCGCGAACTCGGCATTGTTGCTGAGCCGTTTTGGACGTATCGATCAGGCTATCGAGTTAAGAGAATACTTCGTCACGCGAGATCCGGTGAGCGCAGTCGGGCATGGCAACCTCGGGGCGAGCTATCTTCACGCCGGGCGCTGGGATGAAGCCATTGAGGCGTTCCAGACTGCCCTGAGGCTAAGCCCTGAGCGCGTCGGAGCGCATTACGGGATTGGCATCGCCTGGTTGCACAAGGGCAGGCCCGCCGCTGCGATGGAGTCCTTCGAGCAGGAGAAAAGCGAGTTGCACCGGTTGTTTGGCCAGGCGATGGCCCACCATTCGCTCGGTGATGCCGCAGCTTCAGAAGAGGCGCTGGCCGCCGCTGTTGAGAATTATCCGCAGCTCGCGGCCTTCTTGAACGCTGCCGTAACGGCTTACCGTGGCGAGGTAGATGCAGCATTCCGATGGCTCGATGCCGCCGTCGTTGCGGGCGGCGCAGGCCTCGCAGAGATCAACGTGGAGCCTGCCTTCGCGGGGCTGCGAGGCGATCCGCGCTGGAAGGCATTGCTGGAGTCACTGGGTAGGACGCCGGAGAAGCTCGCGGATGCGAATTTCCGCGTCACATTGCCTTGAGGGAGGGTATCCGTGCGCTGGCGCGCTCTGGCGTCGAGCCTGGGACAAAAAAATAGCCGTCTCACGGGTTGCGTCCCTGCCTGCCGACGACTTACAGGGCAGCGGCCGGCCGCCTGTCATGCGTTCTCCGGAGGCTTTGATCTGGGTTGACTTGTCAAAGTAATTGTGATGCATTTGGGCAGGGAAGACCAAATATAGCGGCCGAGGACGGTGGCCGCGGGGGGATGTCTGATGTTGTATGGAAGCTCCACGACGCATGATGGTGGGGAGGGGCCGAGCCGGTCGATATTGTGCGGTCGCGATGGGCGCGCGATTTTTCGCGGGCTCTTGGCGTTGCTGCTCGGCATGTTCCTGGCTGCATGCGGAGGGGATAGCGGCGTTGGCGGCGGTGCGGCTGGTGGCGGTGGCGATGGCGGCGCTGGCGGTGGGGGAGGCGGCACTGGTGGCGGCGGCGGCGGCACTCAGCCGCCCGTGGATCCGAGCATTGTCGTGATCGAGGGGCGCGTGATCGATGCGCCGATTCCTTTCGCAGAGGTCAGTTTCACCGTCTCCGGCCAGGAGTTCAGCGCGCAGGCCGACGAGAACGGGAACTATGTCATCAGCATCAATGGCGACGACCCGCAGGCAATCGTGCTGGCTGAGGCAACCGATCCGGATAACCCTGCATTGCGCTTTTTCAGCCTGATCGGCTCACTGGGGCGCCTGGTTGAGGAAGCAGGCGACGACGGCACACTGGTTCGTGCCGAGAACAACCAGGTGAACATCACTAACATCACGACGGCCCAATTCGTGCTGCTCCTTGAGGCGAACGGCGGGAACATCGAAAGCGAAGACGAGTTGGTGTCGGCGTTGCAGCGGATTTCGGTTGAACGGATGATCGAACTCGCGGCGATCATCAAGCTCGTGATCGACGACGGCGCCCCATTGCCGGACGGCGTCACCGATGTATTTGAGCTGATCTCCAGCGAAGAGGCGGTGGAAGTCTTCAAGGCGGAGTCGGTGACGCCGGAACAGCTTGCACAGGCCATCGAGGACCTGACCAACCCGGAACTGAATCCCGACCTGGTGGCGCGATACACACCGGAGCTCGTTCCGGAGCAGTACTTCTTGGTGCTGGGAAGCAACCCGGGAACCATCCGGGTCGGCAGCAGCAATGCTTGGCTGGCGCGCTTCGATAGCGACGGCTCAGGAGAGTTTTTTGACGCCAGCTTTAACGACAACCCGGCGATGAGCTGGAGCATTGACGGCGAAACCGGCGTCCTCACCATACTGCGAGAGAACCCGCCCGTAGTAGAGGTGTTCGCTTTCTGTGGCGGGGCAGGAACACCGGTAAGACTGACCTTCAGGACACCGCGATACGACCTGACCCTGATAAGCGGGGGCCCGGTGATCGATCTTGTGAAACTGACCAGCTACGTAGAGCGCGAGTATCCAGATGGCATTCCAGAGGGCTGCGATCTGCCGGGTGATACCAGTGGTAGCGCCTTCTACACTTTCTACAAGTCCGGGGCTGGCATCGCCGGCTACACCGTTGAGGAACTGTCCGGGCAGCAGATCATGCTGAGTCGTTTTCTTGGATCCGAGCCGGGTTCGTTCGGTTTTGGCCAGGTCACACTCGACCAGCTGAATGCCGACGGCACGGGGAGCCGGCGGCCCTGGGCGCCGTTCGGACCGGAAGCGGCTGAGCCTGTTGACATTGCCCCGGTAGACATTTCCTGGTCAGTCGATTCCGGCCTGCTGGTGATCGAAGAAACGATTTCCGGCGATCGTTACGTCTACCAGCGGCTAAAGAGTGACGGCCAGGGAGGCGAAGGAGTCTACGTCGTCCGGGAACGAGGGATCGCCCGACAGGCTGACTTCAGGCTTTCCACGCTCGTGGACCCAACGTTGTCGCTGACAAATCCGGACTTCCTGGCAGAGTGGTTCACCGGATTCGGTCTAGGCGTGCCAGAGGGTGATCCTTTGTGGATGGAAGACCCCGGGCCATGGCTGCGCCTGTGCAACGACATCGAGCCGACCCCGGAGAATACGGGCCCGTTGTTCGGTACCGGGTTCCAGGGGATAAGCCCGGCGTCCTGGGGCCTTCTTGAGGACGGCTCAGTGCAAATTCTCAGGTATCGGCGGGACAGCGAAGGGCCGGTGACTTACTGTGATGTGGATGCTGAGCCAGGCTGTTCGCTGGTGGTCGCACGGTCCTGGCTACCTGTGCGGCAATCGGCGGGCATCAGGGGTGATCGGCTTTATGTTCTCGAGGAGCTTTTCTCGAACGTAAGCGGCACCAGTAGCAGCCGGCCAAACTTCTATGAGCGAGGCGCCTGTACGCCCTAGCGCCTGCGGAGTCCATGAAGCCTGCCCCGGGGTGGTTACTGCACCCCGGGGCCTGCCTGCTAGTAGCAATGCTCGAAGGCCCGGCAAGGCGCCAGTCCCGCCCCCTGGACCTGGGTGGTGTGCTGATCATTGAATTGCTTGCTGCACTCCCAAGGACAGATCACGATGTCGCTGGCATACGCGTTCTGGGCACGCGCTTGGGGCGGTTCCTGCCTGTTCTCGGTTTGACGCTGCTGGAACTGCGCGAGCGCCAGGCTGCCTGCGGTCAGGCAGATGGCGGCAACTAGCAAGCCGGTCGTCCAGTTCCTCATGGCCGTTTCCTATCGCTACAGGGAGGGCAGAACCATGCTTCCCCAAACGAGCCCAACCGTAGCGGCTCTTGGGAATCAGAACTGAGACGCTGCTCTCACAAGGACGCCATATATGCCTCGTGCCGTCCCGGGTTTACGCCTGATTTGTGACAGTGTTCCCGGTTTTGTCTAATTTCGATCTGAACACTTCATATGATCCTCGTGAAACTCCGATTCAGGGTCGATCTGCGGTAACAAGTGACCGGCGGGATGCCAGCATCAGCACAATGCGGGGCGATCGCTTCAGCAAGACCTTGGAGTGCCCCGGTTTTGGCGAAACCCTCCGAGCCGGCACACCCCGACCGGCGTGCCTCGGAATGGGTGACCAGTCTCGGCCGGATTCGGTGACCGGAATCCCCGGCATCAGCCGGAATACGCACCCTCAAGCTTCACGCTAATCCTCGAAGATCTAAATAAAAACCCCGGCCTCGCGAACGAGACCGGGGCTTGGAGACTACGCGACGCCTCCCTGGCGGGGAAGCGGCTGTCTCCCCCCTCACTCGATGATGCGCAACTCCACGCGGCGGTTCATCGCCCGACCTGCATCGGTCGCGTTGTCCGCGATCGGTTCGGCCTGGCCGTAGCCCCGGGCAATCATGCGATCGCGGTCGATGCCACGGTTCACCATGAACTCGAGCACAGACAGGGCGCGGCGCTCTGACAGGCCCTGGTTATAGGACGCATTCCCCACCGAGTCGGTGTGGCCGGCGAATTCGACCCGCACCTCGGGGTAGCGCTCGAGGATCGAGACCGCCTCGTTGAGCGTGCCGCGCTCGTCAGCCGTGATCTCCGCCGAGTTGAAGGCAAACGTCACGCCTTCAAGATTGATGATGTTGGTGATGGGACATCCACGGCTGTCGACGCGGGTGCCGGCCGGCGTGCCGGGGCACTGGTCGACGTAGTCCGCCACGCCATCCCCGTCCGTATCGACCGGGCAACCGTTCGCATCAACCGTGACGCCACGGGGTGTGCCCGGACAGCGGTCGGTGCCGTCGGGGACGCCGTCGCCATCCGAGTCAACGACCGGCGGCGGCGGCGGCGGGGGCGGGGGCGGCGCGGCGCGTTCCACGACCGGTTCGGCGTAGGGCTGGCCGAAAGGAATCTGCAGGCCCA
>JAABSN010000131.1 GCA_011390385.1 Thioalkalivibrio nitratireducens
CAGACACGCAGACCATGCTCGCTGGTTGCAGATTCTTGCCTGCTGGTTGCAATCCGCTTCACCCATGCTGGTGCGATGGTGTCGGGCCGTGCAGGGGGCAGGCCCAATTGCAGCACAGGCCAGGTCATCGTCTGCACGGGCGGACGGCTTCATTCGAGCGCTTCTTGGACTGCGTCGAAAACACACTCGATTTTTCGCTTTTGAAATCAATTGGCTGGAGACTCAGTTCGTTCGGTAGAACTCCACTTGATTTACGGAGCACCGCCCTGCTCGAAGCGATCGCGGAACAGAATGCCGGACCCGAACTCGTAGGGGCCGAGATCCACCGTTCCGTTGAAGATCCGCGCGACGCCGTCGAGGTCGAGATCGAACCCCGCGATCAGGGTATTGTTGCCGGCGTCCTTGACCGGGGAAAACTCGCGAAGATGCAGATCGCCGCTGGTCGTGGGAGCGGCAAGCGGGCTGGTCGTGGCGATGAACTGCGGATTGACCGAGCCGTCGAAATTGCCGCTACCGCCAAGCTCACCTGCGGTAAAGCCCTGAACCATGCTGTTCTGAACATCGGCGCCGGCATTGAGACTCCAGATCGACGCCTGGGCCGAGCCAATCCCGTTGCTGTTCTGGTTGTTCCAGAAAATGCTGTTGTGGATTTTCATGCCCGCGCCGGCGAAATTGATCGCACCGCCGGCTGTATTGCTGAAATTTCCGCGAAATTCGACAGCCTCAGCCTCGACCAGGCTGTTGAGAATACAAAGACCGCCGCCGCCCGAAGTGCCCGCCGAGTTCCCGATAAAACGGACATTGGCCAGCTCAACAGAGTCCACACGTTGCATTCTGCCCCCGCCCCCGCAACTGCCGCCGGCGTTGCCGATGAAATCGACGTCAACCAAGGTCACCAGATCGCAATCCAGAAAATCGAAACCGCCGCCCTGGCCGGTGCTCTAGAGCGCATAACGGACCAGGAATCCGCCATCCCCGAGGTTCTGACATAATCGTGACGAGCGGACCGCGCCTTGAGCAAATTCAATTGCTCGTGCGCGTCGCATTCTCGGCCTTTTCTTGTCTTCGCCGCCGGCGGTGGGGGTTCGATCATGAGTGCCGTGAATCGTTCGGGGGGCTGGAAAGAAACGGCACGCCGTGGAGCGAACCGACATGCCCGATGGGAGTATCGACGAAGGCGACATCATGGCGCGTTTGTTGAAGGCCGTGGATCGCGGCGAACCCGGCGCGTTGGGTGATCTGGTCGAGGCCGTCTACCCGGAACTCAAGCGACTGGCCCACTTTCAAATGTCGCGCGAGGCGTGCGGGCACACGCTCAACACCACTGCGATCGTTCACGAAGCGTTCGTTCGAATGGCGTCAGGTGGGGGAAAATGGAAAAACCGTAAGCATTTCCTTCGCGCGGCCTCTACCGTCATGCGCCATTTGCTCGTCGATCACGCGCGCAGAAAACGTGCCGAAAAGCGCGGGGCGGGCAATGTGCCGGTTGCGCTGGACGAGGAACGCGTTAGTGGCGATGACGACAGCCTGGCGGTTCTTGCTCTGGACAACGCTTTGACAGACATTGCCAAGATCGATCCCCGCCTCGAGAAAATCATCGAGTGTCGGTACTTCGCCGGCTTGACGGTCCAGGAAACTGCCGAGGCCCTGGATATGGCGGTACGAACGGTCGAGCGCGACTGGCAACGTGCCAAGGCTTATCTTCTGGACATGATGGAGTCGGATGCGCATTGAAAAACGCGGAAAAAAGACTCATCGACGAGATCTTCAGCGAGGCCCTCGCCTTGCCGCGCGGCGAACGCGACCGTTTTGTTCGGCAGCGTTGCGCCGATAGTCCGGCCCTGGACAGACGCATAAGGGCGCTTCTAGCCGCGTCGGAAACGCCGGACGACAAACTTTCCGGACCGTTTGACAGCGCCCGCAAGAGTCTTTGGCGCGATGTCCTCGACGGCGACGAGGGCGAAGATCTCTCCGGGAAGCGAATCGGTGAATGGCGGATTGTCCGGCGCCTGGCGCGCGGCGGCCTGGCCACCGTCTACCTGGCAGAGCGCGAGGGCGGGACCTTCGAGCAGAAAGCCGCCTTCAAGGTCTTGCGTCGTGGCCTGGATACCGATGATGTGGTCGCCCGCTTCCGGGCTGAACGCCAGATTCTGTCGACCCTGGAGCATCCGTCCATCGCTCGGATTCTCGACGGCGGGGCGATGGATGACGGCCGGCCCTACCTGATGCTGGAGTTCGTCGACGGGCTGCCGATCACCCGTTACTGTGAAGCCAGCGGACTCGATGTTCGTGGTCGGGCCAGGCTGCTGATGGATGTGCTCGAGGCACTGCATCACGCCCATCGGCACCTTGTCGTTCACCGCGACATCAAGCCGTCGAATATCCTGGTCAACGCCGAGGGACGGGTGTCGCTGCTGGATTTCGGCATCTCCAAGTTGCTCGATCCGGATGCCATGCCGGGCGTGGCAACGCTGACACGAACCGGCATCGCGCTGCTTACGCCCGGTTACGGGAGCCCGGAGCAACATTCAGGCCAGCCGATTACCACGGCTTCGGACATCTACCAGGTCGGCCTGGTCGCTTACGAGTTGGTCACCGGCAAGCGGCCGTTCGACGGCCCTCACAGGCCAGGCGACGCGGCCGCTATCCCGCCAAGCCGCGCGATGGGCGAAAGTGGAGATCGACGGGCAGTAGCCGGGGATCTCGACGCGATCATCGGCAAGGCATTGCATGACGAGCCGAATCGTCGCTATGGCTCCGCACTCGACATGCGCGATGATCTTCAGCGCTATCTCGACCATCGGCCGGTGCTGGCACGTCCCGACTCGCCGGGTTATCGCCTGGTCAAGCTTGCCCGCCGCAGACCCTTGTTGCTGCCGATGTTTCTGGTCGGATTCCTGGCGGTCGCCGGCTATTTGACGACCATCACGCTCTACAGCCGGCAGCTCGAGTTCGAGAAGCGGCGCGCGCTGGCCGCCGAGACGTTCATGGTCGATCTGCTGGAAAGCCCGGACCCGTTCGCGCCGGCCGATCCCGCGCGGGGCAGCTCGATCACCGTGGTCGAGGCGCTCGATCTCGGCGTCGAGCGGCTACGGACTGCAGGCGTCGAAGATTCAGCCCTCCGGGCGACGCTGATGGACTCGATCGCCGGCGTTTACGCGAGTCTCGACCAGCATGACAAGGCCATAGAGCTTGGAGAGGAGGGGCTGGCACTGGAGCGTGACGTCTTCGGCGATGAATCGGCCGAGGTGCTCGACAGCCTTTCGATGCTGGCCGGGCAGTACCAGGTCGCCGGCGAGTACGAGACAGCGGCTCAATATCGAGACGAAGAGATGAAGCTGGCCCGACGTCTTTATGCTGAGGCCGATCCCCGGGTCGGTGCCGCCGAAGCCAATTCGGCCGGCCTGCACGTCGCGCTGGGAAATCTTGACGACGGCCGGCGACTCTACGAGAGCGCGCTCGAAAAGTTGAGGCAGACCCCCGCAGAATCGGCCAGGCCGTTGATCAATGCCCTGGTGGCGCTTTCCGGGTTGGTCGATCGGGTCGAGCCGGCGCGAGCTGCCGTGCTGCTCGATGAGGCCGAGGCATTGGCCATCGAACTTTTCGGCCGCCAGAGCCTGTCGATGGCGCTCATTCACGCCCGGGCTGCGACGACTGCCTCCGACCAGCGCCGGTTCAACGAATCGGAAGCCGACTTCCGGGCGGCGCTGGCAATCTACGAATCACGCCTCGGCCGGGCGCATGGCGCGACGGTTTCCGCACTGAACAACCTGGCCGTTCTGCTTATGAGGAAAGGCGACATCGAGGGTGCTGAACAGGTGTTTCGCGAGTTGCTGGAGTTGTCCGAGCACAAGTACGGACTCGGGGCCAGCCAGGTGGCCGGATATTATCAGAACCTGGGTACCGTCATCGGCCGACAGGGACGCTTTGCCGAAGCTCTGCCGCTTCACCGACGCGCTTACGAGATCTTCAGCGATACGCTTCCCGATCACTACATGACAGCCTACCCGCTGATATCCATCGCCTATGCAGAACTCCAGATTCCCGATGCGGCAGCCGCCGAGCGTGCCGCTCGCGAGGCGCTGAATCTGCTGGGAACATCGGCAACCAACGTCTACCCGATCGGCGTCGCCAAGTGCCTCGCCGGGCTCTCCTTGGAACTGCAGGGATTCACCGACGAAGGCGCACTCCTTCTTGGCGAAGCCAGAGCGGAGCTGGCGGAGCTGCCCGTCGATCCGGTCTACCGGACGGCCTGCCGCCTCTGACCCAATCCGAAGACCTGTTCGGACCATGAGGCCCGTCCGGGTTTTTGACTGGCGGTTCCGCGCCCGAACTACGCTTTGAATCATCAAGAGGCGAATGTATCGGAATCGCGCCCCCGCGCCAGGTCCTGCGCTGCGACCGGGTTGGCGTCCAAAACGATATCGGCCGGTGCGAGATTACCGACTCGGAGGAGCAGCATGTGAAAATTGGTCCCGGCATAAGCTTGGCCATCGGGATGTTCGGCGGAGACTGCAAGTCGGTCAAGGCAAGGCTCTTGGTGCTGATCGGTCTGGCAATTCTTTCCGCGCCATTGCCATTGCCGGCGGTTGACTGCACGCCGGACTCGATCACCCTTTCATCCCAATCCGAGGTGGACGATTCCCAGGCCGATCACGGCCCGTGCGGCAACACTGTCGGAACGTTGACGCTATCCGGCGGCGACATCATTGACCTGTCCCACTTGTCGGGAATCACCACGGCCGGTTTCGGCAGCACGATCCTGATTCAGAGCAATACGATTCTGACCAAGCTGGACGGCCTTTCCGGCCTGACCAGCGCGCGCTGGGTGGAGATCATCGGCAACGATTCGCTTGCCAGGATCACCGGGCTGTCCGGCATCGTCGATTTCACCGCGGGCGTGAACATCACAAGCGCCTGGAGGACGGATAGTTCACCGAGGCTCTGGGTGCATCCTGTTGAGAACGCTTGAATCTGAGGAGATTGGTCGATGAATATGGGCTCGAGATGCGGCCTGGCCATGGTGGCGTGTCTTTTGATGCTCGCGCTCGCGGCATGTGAGCAGGGAAGGTCAGGCGACGCCAATTCCGACGATCCCGAATGGCGGCTCGATTACGACGGCGATCTTTCCGGCCGCATCGAGGGAAAGTCGATCGTGGTCGTCAGAACCGGTCCGCCGGCGCACCTCAATATTGCCGTGAGAACGATCGGAAAAAATCCCGGTCTGACGGCCTCCCTGTCCGTTCACGACGGCAAAGCGCATGGCCATCTTATGGGGGTAACGCTCGGGGACGGCACCAGGTGCAAACCCGTCAACCGTTCGGACGTGGAAATTATCGACACCGAAAAGGAGACCTTCCACGCCACGATCGAAGGACAGATGAAATGCGGAGAGGCCGAAGACCGGATCATCGACTTCGAAGCGGTCATTCGGAAGCGATGACCGGTGAACGCTGAAGTAGCGAACCTGCTCAAGCTTATCGCGATGCTTGCGATCGACTATTTTCGCTGGATGCAACTCACGCCCCTTGTCGTGATCTGGGGGCTGAGCTTCGGGATGCTTGCTGGCATCCTGTTTGTCAACAACCAGGAAGAAATCCTGGTCGCCCTGGCCACGTTTTTCCAGTGGCTTACGGGCCTGCCTGTGGTCGGCTGGCGCCTTGAAGCGTGGATGTATTCTTCGGCCGACGAAAACGGCTCCAACAGTCTCGGTGGTGACGGTTTCAAGGCGGCAGCATTGGCGGCCTGGAGCGCACTGTCGCTTGTTTTCATGCTGATTGCACTCGCGGTCGACTGGCGGTTCGGCCCATTCAGACCCCTGTCGCTGAAACGCAAACTGGCAATCACAGCGGCGTGTTGCGCAGCCACGCTGGCGGGGCTCATTGTCTTGTACCTTGCCGATGCCGAAAAAATTGACATCCCGCTTGGAAACTGGCTGCTCACCTCCAGCTGCATCGCGCTGTTCCTGTTTGTGGTCAGCGCCTGGTGCCTTTCGATCGCGCACGTGCTAGGCGTGGTGCGGCAGCTGATCGACAAGTCACGATTCAGCGCAGAGCAGGAATATCCGCCGCACTCGGCCCGAAGCGAGGCCGGGCCGTGAAGAATCGCTTGTCGACAGTGTCAGCCCGAGGAATCGATAAATATGCGCAAGAGACACCTGCATAGCGAGGTTGAGCAACTCAGCGAGGGTAATGCGCTCCCACTCGAGCTTGTCTGGCGTGGTTCGGGCGGGAGCCTTGTAGCGATCTTCGGAATGGCCGCCGTATTTCTGATATTCGCCTTCATCCTGGGCGATTTGATTCCCGAGAATGCGTTCGGCGAATATACGGTGCCGGTCAAGGCGCTCCTGCCGGTGGCGTTGATTGTCGTGGTCTCGCGTCAGCTGTGGCGCGGCCTGGTTGGAGGGAAGACCGAGAGCCGCGCCGTGATCGATGGCCATACCGTTGCCGTCACGACGAAAAGCCTGTTCAAAAGTCACCAGTGGTCAGAGCCCATCGCCAACTACGCGGGTGTGCGCTGGCAGCGCTACAGAACCCGGACGAACAGGCCTAATGCCGCGCGAACTCGCGGCAAACATCGGTTCCGGCACGTCATCGAACTGGCCCATCCGGATGAGGCCAGGACCATTCCGCTGGCTGTCAGGAAAACCGGAAAACGCCACATCGTGGAATACCTGATCGAGCGTGCCTGGTCGGAAAGCGCAGACCAACGATTGGCAAATCAGGCCGCCGAAAGTGACTTGCGGCCATTATGGGAGTCGCTTGCCGCACTGTTGGGACTCCCAGCGATCGATGCGCGCGATGGTGCGATCGAGGTTCGCCAGGCCGAGGACCTGGACAAGTCGATCAGGCAACTCGCCGATGAAGGCAGGATCGAAGCCGACTGGAGCGGCGACGCGCCGCCGCCCTCGCTGGCCGTGGAGCAGCGCGGCAGCCCGGATGATCCGGCATCACGGGAACTCCACGTGACCATTCACGCCGCCAGCCTTCCCAAGCCGGTGTTCTTTTTATTTGGTGGCATGGGCGGTGGCTTCTTGTTTCTCGGAATTTGGAACCTGGATTTCCGCGCAATTTTCGGTGGGCTGTTGTTCTTGGGTTCCGCGTTCGGCATCTGGTACCTGCAGCGCAAGAACCCGAACCGAATCATCATCACGCCCAGGGAACTCCGCTACCAGGATCCGCTGGTGGAACGGCGAAGCTTCGCCCTCCCATTGTCCGAAATCGAAAGCATCAATATCCGCGACCGGGACTCCAGTGGCGGGGATACGCGAACCCTGAAGCTTTCCGGCAAGGAGCTGCTGATTTCCACCGAGGGCAGCGAACGCAACGTGGGTGGAGGATTGAACGAAGACGAGCTCGAATGGCTGCGCGGCTACCTTATCGCGGCCATCGCCAAAGCCTGAGTTCGTTAAATGCCGCCGAATCAAGCCCGATACATCCGGAACATTGATCGAGGAGCCAGAAAGAGGATATCGAGGGGCCGCAGCGACTCGATATCTCACGCGATGGAATCCTGGGCGTCATCACATACCGGAGGGCCGTCGTGAAGAGTCCCGATAGCAGCGAAACCGTCTGCGAGTTCGACGGTGGCGCTTCACAGGTCTACCTGAAATCGCGATAAACTGCTGGCTCGCCTTGTTCTTTCAATCATCCCTTATCGATGGGCGATGCGATGAAGGACAGGCTCATGCGCTCGATGCATTCGAAGGAGTCCTGGCCTCGTCGTATCTCGAGACTCAGGTTCGAAAGCGTCCGTTTTCCAGTCCGGGATCGCGCTTCAGACTCTTCTCGGCTGCCCTCCGCGCGTCGTAACGTGACAGCGCCTTCACCACTCGTCAGGTGGAACACGATGTCTTTGCCGCTCGCGTCGAACTGCAGCTGGCCGGACGAGAAGTCGAAAATGATTCTGTTCCGCTCCGTCCGGCCTGACGCTTGCCAGCGCTGGTAGGCGATCTGTTGCTCCAGTCGATCACGGGCCGAAAGTTTCCCGCCTGGTTCCACCGAGCATCCGAAGACCGGTATGGCCACCGTCAGCTCGTACGGGTTCGAGACCAGGCTCAGGCCGGCCCCGACTTCCGTGCCTTCGACCACCTGGGGTTCGGAGCTGATAAACGACTGCCCTTCGTCCAGGAATTCCAGCATCCACCACGATCGCTGCAACGTATCCACGGTGCCTCCGGGATGTGCGGTTGATGGAGGCGAATCCTTGCTCGGATCTTTGTCCGCATCGTCGCCGGTATTGCCGCTCGTTCCCGGGACCGCCCCGGACGTCCCCGGACTTTCAGGGTCCGCAGAGGAATCGTCAGCTTCAGTGGAACTATCAGGAGGACTCTCGGTTGCCGGAACACCGGGACTCGGACCAGGGCCGGCCTGCGTCGCGGTCAGTCGCGAGGGGGCGCACGGGTGGTCGGCTACCAGTCCCCGGCTGTTCTGGCCTACCACGCCAAGAATCCCGCTCAACGGCGCCTGAAACGCGCCCACAACGCGCAAGGGTTCGTCTGTCCGAGCCGCAACGTCGAAGCCCGCGGCGACATGCGTATCGCTGACCTCGGTGATCTCCATCCAGCCGCCATACGGGAGGCGGTCACTCGTGGGGAAGCCGTCAGCCGAGCACGGACCTTTTTCACACCCGAGCTGGACGTTGACACGCATGACATCGAAGCCATCCTCGAATTTTGGCACCACGGGGTATCTGCCTGGGGAGAGCGGGGCGGATAGGCCCCCTCCGAACATGATGAGATCCCCGTCCTCGGAAGGAAGTTGAAAGTGCATGGTGCAAGTATTGGATTCCGGAAGATAACTGACCACACTGGCCGAGACGCGATCCGGCGGCACGACGTAGTCGATCGCTGCGGACACCTGAGGCCCCGACGCTGCCGCATCTCCCTGCGATTCTCCAGCCGATTCCGAGACGACAACGGATGCGAAATAGGGAATCATTTCGACGACCAGGTCGATTTTGTTTTCCCGGGTCATTTGAGCCGCCTTGGCGACATTCGCAATGACGACATTGAGATTTATCTCCGTTCCTTCTGGGTGGACTTCGAAGTACACGTTTCTGTTATCACCTTCAACCTTGTCATAGCGAACCGTGTCGACAATGAGATGCAGATCTTCGTTCGGCATGCCGAAGCTGATCTTCACAACGACCGCGGTATCGACGGGCTTGGTGATTTTCAACTCGATTGCGCGACCTGCAACGGGCTGAACCACAATATTGGT
>JAABSN010000132.1 GCA_011390385.1 Thioalkalivibrio nitratireducens
CAATGAGCGCAGCGAATTGCACCGCCCCACGCCGGGCTGGCGCGTGTCCCCGGGATCATCTCGGTGCGGTTCGGCTGCGCCTCACGGCACCCTACGGGCCGCGGCGGGTTGCGTAGGGTGCCAATGAGCGCAGCGAATTGCACCGCCCCACGCCCGCTGATCCCCGACGCGGACCTCCGTCGCCAGCCGTGGAACGATGCCCCCTTTCCACGTCCCGGTTTTTGTCCGGCGCGGCGATCGCGTAGTCTTATGGGTCCACATCTTGAAGAAGGCACTCCATCATGAGCGACGACGCCCTGCAATTGTCCGGCGAACTGATCGAAAAGCTTCAGAACGTGCTGATTGAATCCGATCCCCGCGCCCGCGAGCCCATCGTTGGCGTTCAGTATCTGGCCGCCGTCATCGGCTTTCAGGTCGCGCAGATGCCGGAGCCGGTCGACCAGCGCAAGGATTACCTCGCCCAGCTGGCACAGTTCACCGACTCGGTCTTCGTCGACATCGAGAGCCGCAAGCAGTCCGCACCCCCGGCGCAGCCGCCGCAGGAAGCCTCCGGCGTCTGGCGTCCCGGCGATCCCTGACAGACGAGCCCATCGCCAGCCCGGAGAGCCACCCCTGCGGCACGCGAGTGCTTTCGGGGATGGATTGCATCACCCGGGTGATTGACAACGTGATGGCGGGCAGTGCTCCGTCACACGACTGCGGCCGGTGACTCGATTGCGCCCGGCCTTCTTGCTCTGGTACATGGCCTGATCCGCCACTTCGATGACCTGCTCGACCTCGCGGGTTGCGTGCGGGTACGTCGCCAGTCCGATGCTTACCGTCGAGGCGACGCGCTCACCCGCGACTTCCAGGCTTGTCTCCGCAATCGATCGGCGGACCCTTTCCGCCACCTCTCGGGCGACATCCTCCCCTGTGTTCGGAAGCAGCACGATGAATTCGTCGCCCCCGTATCGGGCGACCAGGTCATAGCCGCGCAACTCCTTCCGCAGGGTGTCCACCATGCACTGGATCCATTGGTTTCCCGCGGTATGTCCATATCGGTCATTGATTTCCTTCAGGTGGTCGGCGTCGATCATCATCACTGTCCACTCGCTGCCGTCGCGCTGCGCGCGCGCGGTGATCCGATCCATGTTTCTATGGAAGGCACGCATGTTCGCAAGGCCGGTCATGCCGTCGGTTTCCGACAGATCCTGCAGGAACCTGCGGGCGACGTTCATGTTGGCCGCGATCATTGATGTCAGGTAGGCGACCAGAAGGAAGGGCGCAAGATGGAACATCGCGGTGCCGAAGGTGGCGTAGCCGCCTGAAAGCCCGCCGGGCAAGACAAGGACTGCGGTCAGGTAGAGGAGGGAGATCAGGGCGGCGATGGCGAGAGTGATGCCCCTGCCCAGCGTCAGACCCGAGAACACGATGGGCACCAGATAAAGATTGAACAACGGGGTTCCCGGTTCGCCAACCTGCCAGATCACGAAGGCGATCAATCCGATCATCGCCAGGGTCTCGGTGACCAGCTTCCACCGGGCTTCGTCGGTGAACAGGTTGAAGTAACGGAAGCCGATGATCATCAATGCGAAAGCACCACAGGCGACGGCGATGGCGAGGACATCGACATTCACGGCGGGCGTCACGAGGTACACCAGAATCAGGGCCAGCAACAGCCACTGCATTTCCGCCAGTGTGCGGTTGAAGCCCCGCAACTCGACCTGTTCGGCATCGGGGCTCTTCAAACGTCTGGGTATTCCCGTATTCAGGAATCCCGTTTCCTTGCCGGTCCTTTGCACGTTGGTTGTCGCTCTGGATGACGGGTCGCGCCGAGAGGTGTGGCCGAGCCCTGGCTTCAATTTGGTGAATCCAGGACCGGATACCTGCGCCATGATCTGACGTTGCACGGGGCCCTGAAGGCGCTCGGTGGGCAACAGGATATAATTGAAATGGTAGCCCATTTCCGCGCCGGCTGCGGGCATTTTCCGGGAACGAGCAAGACGCGGACAGGAGGCGGCTTTCAGTGCGGCCCGCCTCCTGCCGCTGGTCCGGCATTCAGAGGAAGCTGCCGAACCATTCGCGCAGGCGCAACTTCAGACGCTCGTCTCCTTCCACCGTGATCGTCGAACCGGTGAGTGGGTTTCCAACCATCGAGAACGTCACCGGCACACGCTCTTCGGACGGCAGCAACACGACCGCCTTGCCAGAACGGCTGCCGCTGAAAAGCCAGCCGTCCATACCCACCGATTCGACTTCGACCGGAGCCGTCGTGTCCTGGCGAAGGATCTCGGTCAGAGCGGTCTTCACGTGCTGGGTGACGAACCATTCGCCACCGACATAGAGCGCCGTGATGATCAGCACTGCGAAGAACAGGCCGACCAGGCCGCTGCCGGCCTGCGATCCCATTCGGTTTTTTGAGCAACTCATTCCTGGTTTTCTCCTCGGTTCGCCGTGTGACGGCATGAAAAGCCTGATTGGCGGGAAAGCCTCCCGTAGGGTGCCGTGAGGCGCAGCCGAACCGCACCGGCAACACGCTGGCCCTGGCTCCCAAGCCTCGAACGGTGCAATTCGCTGCGCTCATTGGCACCCTACGGGACGCACTTTCACGCGACTCAGGATGAAACGTGGGGGTTTCTCGGCGGGATCCTGAGGTCGGGCAGGTCATCATGGTCCAATCCTGCCATAACCGCAGATTTTTCAGGAGGACGGCCGGGACGCTTCGGGTTGCTTCCGCGACCGCTTTTCCAGTTGCTCACGAGCGAGGGTCCGCCCCAACTCGATGACCGGCCCCGCGCGATGGAATTCGTGCACCATGCAGGCGTTCTTCGGCACGCTGATGATGATGTCCGGGCGGAAGACCGCGAGATGATGCCGGGTCAGGGCAGCCTGCATCGTTTCCAGCGACCGCATCAGAACTTCCGAGAGGGCGAGTCCCTCCGCGGCGGACGGGCCGTCGCCACCCCACGACTCCACATAGTTCACCATCCGCCGCATGAGGCTGGCGCCCTCATCGCCCTCATCGCCCTCATCGTCGTGCTGTGCAGAGGTCTCGGAAGCGGGTCCGTTCACGTCGACGACAATGGTCAGATCGGTCAGTGTACGCAGGGTCGGGGCCACGGGCACTGGATTGAGCAGGCCTCCGTCCACCAGGGTACGGCCGTGATAGCGGTGCGGAGCGAACACCGCCGGTATGGCAATCGATGCGCGAATGGCGTCGAACAGGGACCCATCGCTCATCCAGACTTCCCTGCCACGATGGATGTCCACTGCGACGGCGGTGTAGCTGATCGATAGTTCCTCGATGTCGCTTTCACCAACGAGGTCCCGCAGTTTCCGCATCAGTTTGTCTCCGCGGATCATGCCGCCACCGGAAAAGGACCAGTCGAGCAGTCCGAGCACATCGCCCTGGCCCAGGCCCTTGACCCAATCCCGGTAAACATCGAGTTTCCCCAACGCATGGATCCCACCCACCAGTGCGCCCATCGAGCTTCCCGATATCGCCTTGATCGCATACCCCTGTGCTTCCAGTTCTTCGATCACCCCGATGTGCGCGAGGCCCCGGGCGCCACCCGAGCCGAGCACCAGGGACACGGTCTCGTTTTGTTCCTGGTTTTCTGGTTCGTTCTGGTGCGCCATGGTCTTCCCCTGTGGCGTGGAAAGTGGGCCAATGCCGGTTATTGTTCGCTTCCTGAAGCGACCGGTCCAGTGATCCGGTGTAATCTGGCGATGCCCGAGTGACATGGTCGAGAGGATGCCATGAGTGATGTTGTGCCGCCGCCGCACCGCTGGCGTTTTTTCCGCTCCGGTGGCTTCGATCAGGTGCGCCTGGACACGGGTGAGGATCTGGTCAGACTCGGCGAGCTTGACCCCAAGCTCTGGTCGGTTCTCGGTTGCCCCACCGCTGGTCTCGAATTCGACCGGCGCACGCTCGAACTCATTGACGCGGATGGCGACGGCCACGTTCGGGTTCCGGATATCCTGAATGCCGTCAGCTGGGCCTGCGCGATGCTTCGTGATCCTGGCCAACTGATCGAAGGCGGTGCCTCGCTGCCATTGGACGCGATCAATGTTTCGACGCCGGAAGGGGCCAATGTGCTGGCCGCGGCGCGCACGATTCTGGCGAGCCTCGGCAAGGCCGACGCGAACACCATTTCCGTGGACGAGAGCTCGGACAACGCGCATATCTTTGCTGCGCGTTCCTTCAACGGCGATGGCATCGTGCCCCCGGAATTGTGCGCGGACGCGAGCGTCGGTGCGGTCATGCAGGACATCATCGAGTGCGTTGGCCCGGAGATCGATCGTAGTGGTGCGGCAGGTGTGTCACGAGCGAGATGCGACGCATTCTTTGCTGAAGCAGAGGTGTTTCTTGAGGCCTGGCGCCGGGCGCGGACCGATACTCCGGACGTGTTCCCGCTGGGTGACGCGACCCCGGCGGCGGTGACGCTGTTCGAATCGGTGCGCGCCAAGGTCGACGACTACTTCAACCGGTGCCGGCTTGCCGGGTTCGACCCTCGCGCAGCAACCGCACTGAACCCGAGCGAGGACGATTACGCGCGGCTGTATGACGACGAGATCAGTACCACGTCGGAGGCGGTGGCAGGGTTGCCCCTGGCGCGGGTCTCCGCCGGACACCCGCTTCCGTTCGACGACAGCGTGAATCCTGCCTGGGCGGAACGTATCGAGCGCTTGCGCCAGAAAGTGGTGCAGCCACTTCTGGGCGAATGCGCGGAACTGGCCGTTGACGACTGGCAACGGATCTCGGCCCTCCTTCAGCCATACCAGGCGTGGGCGGCTGCAAACGCGGGTACGCGTGTGGCGTCCCTGGGCGCAGAGCGCGTCGGGATGATTCTGCAAAGCGGTGCGCGGGACGTGATCCATGGTCTGATCGCTCAGGACAAGGCCATGGAGGCGCAGGCCGGTGCGATCGATTCGGTGGAGCGCCTTGCCCGTTACCACCGTGATCTTTTCACCCTTCTCAACAACTTCGTGTCGCTGCGCGATTTCTATGCTTTCGGTCGCAGGGCCATCTTTCAGGCCGGAACGCTTTTCCTCGATCGGCGGAGTTGCGAACTGTGTCTTCGCGTGGACGACATGAACCGGCACAGCGCGCTTGCGCACTTCAGCGGTACCTATCTCGTCTATTGCCGATGCGAGCGTCAGGACCGGCCACCGATGACCATCGTGGCCGCCCTTACCGACGGCGATTCCGACAACCTGATGGTGGGCCGCAACGGTTTGTTCTACGACCGTCAGGGGCGCGACTGGAATGCGCACGTGGTCAAGCTCGTGGAGCACCCGATCAGCGTGCGGCAGGCTTTCTGGTCTCCGTACCAGCGTATTGCGCGAACGATCCGGGAGCAGGTGGAAAAGTTCGCGGCAACCAGGGACGCGGCGGTGGGTGCCGAAGCCACGTCGGGAGTCGCCGGTGCCGTCGCACGGGTCGAGTCCCGTCAGGGCGGTGCGGCACCGTCGTCATTCGATATTGCCAGGTTCGCCGGTGTTTTCGCCTTGATCGGCCTGGCGCTCGGTGCGGTGGGTACCGCGCTGGCGGCCGTGGTGGCTGGGTTGTTCAGCCTTGCATGGTGGCAGGTGCCGTTGCTCATGGTCGGGTTGATCCTTGCGATCTCCGGTCCTTCGATGCTGCTCGCCGCGCTGAAACTGCGTCAGCGCAATATGGCCCCGCTGCTGGATGCAGGCGGCTGGGCGGTGAACACCCGTGCCCGAATCAACCTGCCGTTCGGGACCTCCCTGACCGGCATGGCAACGCTGCCTCCGGGTTCGCAACGCTCGCTGGACGACCCCTATGCCGAGAAGAGACGCCCATGGAGGACCTACCTGTTGCTTCTTGCCGGTCTGTTCGTGGTCGCTGCGCTTTGGCAGCAGGGGTATCTGGATCCACTGATCGAACAGGGAGTCGGGTGGTTTCGCTCGACTGGCGCAGGCTGAAAATCACGTGAACCGTCAAGGCCCGGGACCACGTCTGGCGTGTTTCCGGTGCGGTTCGGCTGCGCCTCACGGCACCCTACGCAGATTCTTCAACGCTCACCCTGATGGTGTAGGCGTAGGGTGTCAATGAGCGCAGCGAATTGCACCGCTGGAGGAACGGGAGCCCGGGGGTCTGGGCCGGCGTTTCGCTTCGTCCCGAGCTTCTGATGGCCTGTTGACGCACACTCGAGCGCACCAGATACTGCCTCGATAAAGCGGTTGCCGCCCCGGCGGCTGGTCTGCCGCTATCTCACCGTATGATCGGCGCGACATGGGAGTTCGTGATGCCGCAGCAGTCACCCGGCAAGGCACTGCCAGGACCTCTTCCCGAGTGGTTTCCCCGTGGCATGGCGTTGTTGCGCGATCCGGCTCTCAACAAGGGTTCGGCTTTTACCGAGCGCGAGCGCGATGCCCTCGGACTCCATGGCCTGTTGCCCCCGCATGTGTCCAGCCAGGAGGAGCAGGTCGCGCGGGTGCTGGAAAACTTCCGGTGCATCGACGCTCCGCTGCAGCGTTTCATCATGCTGCAGAGTCTGCAGGACCGGAACGAGGCATTGTTCTATCGGGTGATCATCGAAAACCCCGACGAGATGATGCCGGTGATCTACACCCCCACCGTCGGCCTGGCCTGCCAGGCGTTCGGTCACATCTACCGGAGCCCTCGCGGGCTCTATGTTTCGGCCGAGGATCGTGGCCAGGTCGCCGCCGTGCTGCGCAACTGGCCCTATCGGGACGCCGGAATCATCGTCGTGACCGACGGCGAACGCATCCTCGGTCTCGGCGATCTCGGTGCCAACGGCATGGGTATCCCGATCGGTAAACTCGCCCTGTACACCGCCTGCGCGGGACTGCATCCGCGCCGTTGTCTGCCGGTGATGTTCGATATCGGGACCAACAACGAGTCCCTCCTCGAGGATCCTCTCTATCTGGGTCTGCGCCGGCGCCGCGTGACCGGTGTCGAATACGATGACCTGATGGCCGAGTTTCTCGATGCCGCTCAGGAGGTGTTCCCGGGCGTTGTCGTGCAGTTCGAGGATTTCGCGAACCACAACGCCTTTCGTCTGTTGCATCAGAATCGCGACCGGTTCCCGTGTTTCAACGACGATATCCAGGGGACCGCGGCGGTGACCTTGGCCGGCGTATTGTCGGCGCTACGGGTGACGGGCGCTGCACTGAGGGATCAGACCTTCCTGTTCCTGGGAGCCGGCGAGGCGGCGACGGGTATTGCCGATCTCCTGACCTCCGCACTGGTTGCCGATGGGCTCGAGGCGAACGCAGCGCGCCGCCGCTGCTGGATGGTCGACTCCCGGGGGCTGGTGGTGCGCAGCCGAACCGCGCTTGCCGAGCACAAGCGCATTTATGCGCACGAACACCCCCCTGTGGACAGTTTTTTCGAGGCGGTGGAGATCCTGCGCCCGACAGCCATTATCGGCGTTGGCGCAGTGCCGAACGCGTTCACGCGTGATGTGATCGAATCGATGGCGCGCAGCAATGACCGGCCCCTGATTTTCGCCCTGTCCAACCCCACCTGGCGCGCGGAGTGTACGGCCGAGCAGGCCTATGCATGGTCCGATGGCCGTGCCCTTTTTGCTTCGGGGAGCCCGTTCGACCCGGTGGAGATCGACGGACGCCGCTTCGTGCCGCGCCAGGGCAACAACTCCTATGTGTTTCCTGGCGTGGGTCTGGGTGCGGTTGCGGTGCAGGCTTCCCGAATCACCGACGGCATGTTCATGAAGGCG
Organism: Thioalkalivibrio nitratireducens; assembly: GCA_011390385.1. The sequence continues at coordinate 7,707 of JAABSN010000132.1, forward strand.
GCCCGGGTCCTGGCCGAAACGGTGCACGAGGACGACCTTGTACAGGGCAGCCTGTTTCCGGCGCTGTCCCGGGTCCGGGAAGTTTCGTCGCAAATCGCCGTTGCAGTGGCGGCAATTGCTTTCGAGGAGGGCACCGCGGGTATCGAAATGCCGGAGGATCTGAGGGCGCACATCCAGGCGCAGGTGTACGATCCGCACTACGTCAGCTACGCCGATTGAAGACCCGACGATCACCGCCTCGAAGTCCGCGGAGCCCGGGTACGCCTGCATGATCGGGTTGGGCAAGGCTTGCTAGGTGGGTGGGCGGCACCTAGAATACCGACCCTCGTGCGAATGCCCGCCGAACCAATGGCAGGATTCACGCTCATAAGGCTGTACCGATATTGGGAGTCAGAGCAGATGCCCTGGAACGAACCTGGAAGCAACCAGCGCGATCCGTGGAGTGGCGGCGGCGGTGGTAGCAGCGGTGGCGGTGGTCAGCGCCCCCCCGATCTCGAGGAAATGCTGAACAAGGTGACCCGGCAGTTGAACAGTCTGTTCGGTGGCGGTGGTGGTTCGTCGGGTGGCGATGGCGGCGGCGGTTCGAGCATGGGCCGGAATTCCAAGGCCCTGATCAGTCTGGCGCTGATCATCGCGCTGGTGGTGTGGCTTGCATCGGGGTTCTACATCGTCAGTGAAGGCGATCGCGGTGTCGTTTTCCGCTTCGGCGCGTTCCAGAAAGTCTCGACGCCCGGACCACACTGGCACCTTCCGTATCCGTTCGAGCGGGTCGAGATCGAGAACGTCGACAACATTCGTACCCTCCAGAATCGGGCCCTGATGCTGACCGCCGATGAAAACATCATCGATGTCGACATCGCGGTTCAGTATCGCGTTGTCGATCTGGTTGCATTCAAGTTCAACGTACGCAACCCCGATGCCACGGTGCAGCAGGCAATGGAATCCGCAATCCGCGAGCGCGTGGGCAAGAACAATCTGGATTACATCCTGGGTGCGGGTCGCGGCGAGATCGCGACCAGTGCCCGCCAGACCCTGCAGCAGGCGCTGGACTCCTACAGCCGGCCCTCGCAGTCACCCCTCGCGGGTGATGTCGGAGAAGGTGATCTGAACCTGATTCCCGGTGGAGCCGGCATCATCATCACAGCAGTGTCCATGCAGCAGGCACAGCCGCCCGAGCCTGTACAGGAAGCGTTCGCCGACGCGATCCGTGCACGTGAGGACGAGGCACGCTTTCGCAATGAGGCGGAGGCCTACGCCAACGGCCTGATTCCGAGGGCGCGCGGCCAGGCGGCCCGTATCCTCGAAGAGGCGGAAGCCTATCGCGAGCAGACGATCGCACGGGCCGAAGGTGATGCATCGCGCTTCTCGCAGTTGCTCACCGAATACCAGGTGGCTCCCGCCGTCACC
>JAABSN010000133.1 GCA_011390385.1 Thioalkalivibrio nitratireducens
AAATGCAGGGCGCTGGAATGCGCGGGCAGTATAGAAGGCCCTTCGACCCCACTCAAGACCAGGGTTTCCAGACCCGGCCGCCGGTCGATGCCCTTGGCCACGCCCACCACCCGCAGACCTTCCAGTTCCTGTGCACGCAGTACGTCCAGTGCCTGGCTCACCTGCCCTTTCCCGCCGTCGATGAACAGGATGTCGGGAACCTGACCTTCGCCCTTCTTCAGGCGAGCGAAACGCCGCTCCAGCGCCTGGTGCATCGCTGCATAGTCGTCGCCTGGCTCGATTCCGGCAATGTTGAAGCGGCGATAGTCGGATTTGATCGGACCCTCCGGCCCGAAGACCACGCACGAGGCCACCGTACCCTCGCCCTGGGTATGCGAAATGTCGAAGCACTCCATGCGCCCGGGAAGCTCCGGCAGGTTCAGCGCTGCAGCCAGGGCCTCGAGACGCGCCTGCTGGCCGGCTTTGCCCGCAAGCTGTGTTCGTAGCGCCAGTTCAGCGTTGCGCTCGGCCATCCGCAGCCACTCTGCCCGCTGTCCGCGTGTCGACCAGGCGAGCCTGACCCTGCTGCCCCGGCGTTGCTCCAGCAGTGCCTCCAGCGCCTCGGGCTCCTCCGGACGCTCGGACAGCAGCACCTGCCGCGGCGGTTCGCGCTCGGCATAGTATTGGGCGAGGATCGCGGTCATGATTTCGGCATTGCCGGATTCTTCGGGCAGTTTCGGATAGCGCACGGTGTTGCCGAGATTCAGGCCATTGCGAACGAAGAAGATCTGTACCGCCGCGGACCCTCCCTCCCGCGCTAGCGCGAAGATGTCGGCATCACCTTCACCACCAGCCACGTACTGCTGCTCGGAGATCTGGCGCAGGCTGGCAATCTGGTCGCGCAGCCGTGCCGCCCGCTCGAAACGCAGTTCCGACGCCGCCGTCTCCATGCGCAGCACGAGATCGCCGATCACCTGGTCACTGCGGCCTTCGAGGAAACGCAGACTGGCATCGACATCGGCCGCGTATTCGTCGGGATCAATCAGACCGACACAGGGCGCGGTACAGCGCCCGATCTGGTGCTGCAGGCAGGGCCGGCTGCGGTGCGCGAACACGCTATCCTCGCATTGGCGCACGAGAAAGAGCTTCTGCAGGAGACTCAGCGTATCGCGCACCGCGACCGTCGAGGGGTACGGACCGAAATAGCGTACGCCCTTTTTCCGGGCGCCCCGATGGAACCCCAAACGCGGGTAGTCGTGATTGGAAACAAAGATATAGGGATAACTCTTGTCATCCCGCAAGAGGATGTTGTAACGCGGCCGATGGCGTTTGATCAGGTTCGCTTCCAGCAGCAGCGCCTCGGCCTCGGTCTGCGTCACCGCGACGCGGATATCGGCGATCTGCGCAACCATCGCACGGGTCTTCGGGCTGCGCTCGCCAGCCGTGCGGAAATAACTCGCGATGCGCTTGCGCAGGCTGTTCGCCTTGCCGACGTAAAGCACGGTACCGGCTTCGTCCAGCATCTGGTAGACACCGGGCGCCAGAGTACAGGTCTTCAGAAAGGCCTTGTCATCGAACGCGGGCGCGGTCTCGCTCATGCGTTCAGGATAACCGGGCGCGGATCTCCCGGAACAATTCCTCGAACATCTCGGGTGTCAGACGGCGCGTTTGGGTGTTGTAGCGCGAGCAGTGGTAGGAATCGAACAGCCGCCGCCCCTGCCCGACGTCATGCTCGGCACCGTGAGCGAACGGGTACGCAGCGAGAGCCAGGCCGTGGGCACGCAATACCGCGTCGTGGGCGATACGGCCCAGGGCCAGGATAATGCGCGGGGCCACGGCATCGATCTCCGCGGCCAGGTAGCCATTGCAGGTGCGGATCTCGGCCGGCGTGGGTTTGTTCTGTGGCGGCAGGCATTTCACGGCATTGGTCACCCGGCAGCCCGTCAGCATCAGTCCGTCGTCGGGCGCGACCGCGTCGGGCTGGTTCGAAAAATCGAAGGCGTGCAATGTCCGGTACAGGAGGATACCGGCATGATCGCCGGTAAAAGGCCGTCCGGTCGCGTTCGCACCGTGCATGCCCGGCGCCAGGCCGACGATCAGCAACGATGCATCGGGCGGTCCGAACGGCGCCACGGGCGCGGCATGGTAGCCTGGATAGTCACTGCGGACCGCCGCGAGGTGCCCGGCAAGCCGTGGGCAGCGCGTACAGGCGGGGTCGAAGGTCGCTGTGTCGTTCACCATCGCGAATACGGGTGCCGGGCAAGTTCGGTGTTGTAGTAGCGCGGATCATGCGACACCTCGTCTCCCAACCAGTCCGGCCGGGCGAAAGTTTCGTCGGCGTCCTCGAGTTCGATTTCGGCAACGATCAGGCCCGCGTTTTCGCCGGCGAATTCGTCGATCTCCCAGAGATGGGCTCCGTACCTGACTTCGTGCCGCGTTTTCTCGATCACCTCACCAGAAAGCTCAGCGAGCAGCACAAGCGCCTGTTCGGAGGGAATCGAATACTCGAATTCCAACCGTTCGACACCCAGGGTCGCGCTCTTGATGTTGAGGTTGGCCTGGCCGCCATCGATGCGAACACGAACCGAGGCACGTGTGTTACCGCATAGATAGCCTTGGCGAAGCGTCCGGGATTCGTGCACCAACGAACGCCAGTTATCGTTTCTCAGCAGGAACTTGCGTTCGATTTCTTGAGGCATGTGGCATTCTTTTGGTTGCGACCTTGAGCAAGGATAGCGAGGCCGACCCTCCCGCGGAAGTACGTTCAGCAGGGCGCCGTGAGGCGAAACCGAACCGCACCGATACGCGCTGGCGCAGGCTTCCAAGCTCCCGGGCCTCGAACGGTGCAATTCGCTGCGCTCATTGGCACCCTACGCCTTTCGGCGCAAGTGGTGCACACACCCAAGGCCCGACCGGAAGTCTCTCCCGCGGGGGTTACATGCGGATCAGCGCGGCACCCCAGGTGAACCCGCCGCCGAAGGCTTCGGTCAGGATCAACTCGCCGGGCTTGATCCGCCCGTCGCGGACGGCGACATCCAGCGCCAGGGGGATCGAGGCGGCCGAGGTGTTGCCATGCGTGTCGATGGTGACCACGACATGATCCATCGACATGGAGAGCTTCTTCGCCGTCGCCTGGATGATCCGGATATTGGCCTGATGCGGAACCAGCCAGTCGAGATCGGATTTGCCGATGCCGTTGTGGGCGAGGGTTTCGTCGACGATCTGATCCAGCGTGTTCACCGCCACCCGGAACACCGCGCGGCCCTCCATTCGGATCTTCATGTCCGGCACATCGTTGCGCGATACGCCCCCAGGGACCTCCAGCAGGGCCCGGTGCGCGCCATCGGCGTGCAGGTGCGTTGAAATCACTCCCGGCTCCTCCGAGCGCGAGAGGATCACGGCACCCGCGCCATCGCCCCAGAGAATGCAGTTTCCACGGTCGGTGTAGTCGGTGATTCGCGACAGCGTCTCGGCACCCACCACCAGAACATGCTGGCACTGACCACCCCGAATGAACTGATCGGCCGTCGCCAGACCAAACACGAATCCGCTGCAGACGGCCTGCAGATCGAATGCCGGGCAGCCACCGACACCGAGCTTGGTCTGCAACAGGCAGGCGGTGCTCGGGAAAGTCTGGTCGGGTGTGGTCGTCGCCACCAGAATCATGTCGAGATCGGCGGCACGCAACCCGGCTGCGTCCAGCGCACGACGCGCGGCGTGCAGGGCAAGATCTGAGGTGGTCTCGCCGGGGGCGGCGATATGGCGCAACCGGATCCCGGTCCGATCGAAGATCCACTCATCGGTCGTGTCGACCAGTTTTTCCAGATCGGCATTCGTCAGCAGGCCCTCCGGCAGATAGCCGCCGGTGCCCGTAATCCGTGAAAAAGTCAAACCTCAACCTCCTGGCGCAGCATCCGTCCCAACTGTTTGTCGATCCGCTGCGGAACGTTGGCTTCCGCCTCCTTGCGGGCAATTCGGACAGCGTTCTGAAAGGCGACTTCGTCGGCACCACCATGGCTCTTGATCACGATCCCCTGCAGACCAAGCAGCGAAGCACCGTTGTACCGCCGGGGGTCGATGCGCTCACGAAACCGACTCAGAACCGGCAGCGCAACCAGGCCGCGCAAACGGGTCAGCCAGTTACGCTTGAATTCGCCGCGGATGTTGTCGGCGATCATGCGCGCCACGCCCTCGCTGGTCTTCAGCGCGACATTACCGACGAAGCCATCGCAGACGACGACGTCGACATCGGAGCAGTAAACGTCATTGCCCTCGACAAATCCAATGTAATTCAAAGACGATTTCTCGAGCAGGTGGGCCGCCTCACGCACCCGGTCATTGCCCTTCATGGCCTCGGAACCGATGTTCAGCAGCCCGACCCGCGGCGACTCGAGCCCATCGATCGAACTGACCAGCACCGATCCCATCACGGCAAACTGGTACAGGTGGGCCGCCTCGACATCGACGTTGGCACCGAGATCCAGCATGTGGGTGTGGCCGAACAGCGACGGAAGCGCAGTGGCAATTGCCGGGCGGTCGATTCCGGGCAGCGTCTTCAGCACGTAGCGAGCGGTCGCCATCAGCGCCCCGGTATTGCCGGCGCTCACGCAGGCATCGGCGCTCCCCAGCTTCACCAAGTCGATTGCGCGGCGCATGGAAGAGTCCTTCTTGTTGCGCAACGCTACTGCTGGCAACTCTTCCATGCCTACCGTCTGCGAAGCATGCACGACCTGCACACGCGCCTTCATGGCCGTGGGCCAGTGGCGCATGTGGGCCGCAACGACCGCTTCGTCGCCGACGAGAAGCAATCCGACGTCGGCGGTTTCTTCCAGTGCCGCGAGCGCAGCCGGCATGATCACGGAAGCTCCGTGGTCTCCGCTCATCACATCCAGTGCAACGTTATACGTGTGATTCATGCCGGTTCAGACCTGACCTTTCCCAGATGCCCGTGCACGAGCGACTCCCGGACAAACTTCACCCGATGAATCGTCGAATCATGGTTCAGCCCGGCATGCGACACCGGAAGACGGTCGCGCAGCCGGCCCGCGGCAACAAGCACTGCCGTCCGCACCCGGCGCCGGACGCGCGTCCGACACCAAAGCCGGCGGACCCCGGGCAAGGACGTTCCGCGGTCCGCGAACGGGAACTGGAAAGTGCGGTCAATCCTCGTCGTCGTCGACGACGACATCCTTCACGATGACCTGGCGCCCACGATAGAAACCATCCGGCGAAACATGGTGCCGACGATGCACCTCACCGGTGGTCGGCTCGATCGAGAGCGTGGCGCCCTTCAGGGCGTCATGAGACCGGCGCATGCCGCGCTTCGAAGGGGTCATTCGGGCTTGTTGAACGGCCATGGTGCTTCTCCAGTGTGCTGTATTCGAAAAAACGGATGCCAGTGTATAAGGTTCGGCGCCCCTGCGTTAGCCGTCATCATGACCGCGAGCTCGAGGCGACTCTGCTGATACAGGCAGCAGGGTGCCAATGAACGCAGCGAATTGCACCATTCGGCGTGAGCCAACGGGAACTCCGATCCTCACCGTGGCGCGGTGCGGTCGGTTCCCCCCCACAGCATCCTACCGAATGGACTCCGATGCAGACTCTCATTGCCAGCTGCCACCGCTGATCATGGAAGTCGATCGGCCAGGGGGCCGGTCTCCTGCATGTCGCGCTGCTCTTTCCTGACCCTGACGGTTCGCGTCAATGCTTCTTTTTCAGTGCTTCCAGAACGGCAAACGGGCTCTCCGTGACCCCATCTCCGGTTCCCGCCTCGAACTCCCGCGGCAATGCTGCGTCGCACGCCTCGTGACGCGGCGCAAGCGGCAGCGCCAACAGGATTTCGTCCTCGACGAATGCGTTCGGTCGCAACAGCCCGTCCGACCCGAGTTCGAGAACGTCCTGATCATCCCCAACCACCGGCGGCGACCCGCTCGGGTCGGCCAGCACCACGTCGGGCCGCAGGCTGCAATGCCAGATCATCGGCTGCAGGCAACGCTGGCACTGCAGTCCGATTTCGCCATCGATCGTGCCCTGGACGCGGGTCTCACCAAGCGCTCCGTGCACGATCTGCATTGTCATCCGCACCAGCACCGGCCCACCTTCGAGCGCCGCTGCGCGTACTCTTGGCAGTTCGTCGGCCCCAAGGGTTCCCTCCCAGCGCTGGTCCAACGCGCGCGGAAGAAAAGGATCCAGGGACACGGGAATACGGCTCATAATCAAGGGCGCGGAATATACGCGCGCGCGTGCATTCTGTCAAAGCGAACAAAAGCTTACTTGCAGCCACGAGAAGCGTTACGGATACTGCATCCCTGAACCCTCGACAGGATCCCGGGCGTGACCCCCATCCGCAAACTTCTGATTGCCAACCGTGGCGAAATCGCGGTGCGTCTGATCCGCGCCTGCGCCGAAATGGGCATCACCTCGGTTGCCGTGTTCACCGATGCCGACCGGCACGCGCTGCACGTGAAGAAGGCCGACGAGGCCTATTCGATCGGACCGCACACACTGGGCGGCTACCTGAACATGCACCGCCTGATCAACGTGGCGCGTGCCGCTGAATGTGACGCGGTGCATCCCGGCTACGGCTTCCTCTCGGAGAACCCCGACTTTGCCGCCGCCTGTGCCGCGCGCGGGATCCGCTTTGTCGGGCCACCGGCTTCAGTCATCCGCAGCATGGGAGACAAGGTGGCGGCTCGCGCAGCGATGATCGCGGCCGGAGTTCCGGTCGTCCCCGGTTCCGAAGGCAACCTGGAGGATGTCGAGGCGGCACTGCCGATCGCAGAAAAGGTTGGCTATCCGGTGATGCTGAAGGCGACCAACGGTGGCGGTGGGCGCGGCATCCGGTTGTGCACCGACCCGGACAGCCTGCGCCGCAACTTTGACCGCGTGCGTTCCGAGGCCACCCGTGCCTTCGGCAGTACCGACATCTTCCTGGAAAAGGCGATCGTCGATCCCGGTCACATCGAGGTCCAGATCCTCGCCGACAGCCATGGCAATGTGACCCATCTGTTCGAACGCGATTGCTCGATTCAGCGCCGGCATCAGAAACTGATCGAGATCGCGCCGTCGCCGCAGTTGACCGAGGCGCAGCGCGCTTTCGTCTGCGAGGCCGCAGTCACCGCCGCGCGCGCTGTCGGCTACGAGAATGCCGGTACGGTCGAGTTCCTGATGGACCACGATGGATCCTTTTATTTCATGGAGATGAACACACGTCTTCAGGTTGAGCATCCGGTCACGGAAATGATCACAGGGGTTGATATCGTGCAGGAACAACTGCGCGTGACGGCAGGCCTGCCCCTTCGTTATCGTCAGGAAGAGATCGCCAGCCGCGGCTATGCAATGGAGTTCCGGATCAATGCCGAGGACCCGGAAAACGATTTTCTGCCGAGCTTCGGTCGCATCACGCGCTATTTCGCGCCCGGGGGTCCCGGTATCCGCACCGACGGCGCGATCTATACCGGTTACCAGATTCCGCCTCATTACGACTCCATGTGCGCCAAGCTGATCTGCTGGGCGCTGGACTGGGATCTGCTGCTCGCACGGGCCGAGCGCGCATTGCGTGATATCGGTGTCTACGGAGTCAAGACCACGATCCCCTACCACATGGCCATCCTGAACCACCCGGATTTCCGCACCGGTGTCTTCAATACCGGATTCATCGGAGCACATCCGGAGTTGGCCCAGGTCCACGAGACCCGTTCCAATCGCAACCTCGCGGTCGTCATCGCCGCCGCACTGGCTGCCCACCACGGCCTATAGGACCACCCGATGAGTCGAGTACACATCACCGACGTCACCCTGCGCGACGGCCATCAAAGCCTGATTGCCACCCGCATGCGCACGGAGGACATGCTTCCGATCTGCCCGCAACTGGACCGCATCGGATTCCATTCTCTCGAAACCTGGGGCGGCGCAACATTCGACGCCTGCGTGCGGTTCCTGAAGGAGGACCCCTGGGAGCGGCTGCATCGTCTGAAGGCAGCACTCCCGAACACGCCGTTGCAAATGCTGTTGCGGGGACAAAACCTGCTTGGCTACCGCCACTACGCCGACGACGTGGTTCGCAGATTCGTGCAGCGGAGCGCTGATGGCGGCATCAGCATTTTCCGCATCTTTGACGCAATGAACGATGTCCGCAATCTGCGCGTCGCGATCGAGGCCACCCGCGAGGCCGGGGCCCACGCCCAGGGAACCATCTGTTACACCACCAGCCCCGTGCATACGTCGCGCCAGTTCGTCGCCATGGCACGCGAAATGGCGACCATGGGGGCACAGAGTATCGCGATCAAGGATATGGCTGGCCTGCTGACGCCGACCGCAACCCGTGAACTGGTGGGCGATCTGGTCGAAGCGGTGGACCTGCCCATCCATCTGCATGCCCACGCCACCTCGGGGCTGTCCGAGCTCTGCCACTGGCAGGCCATCGAAGCCGGCTGCCGGCATATCGAGACGGCGATCTCGTCGTTTGCCGGCGGCACCAGCCATCCGCCCACGGAAAGCATGGTCGCCGCCCTGGCCGGAACCCGCTTCGATACCGGACTCGATCTCGAGGCCCTGCAGGAGATCGGCGCCTACTTTCGCGAGGTACGCAAGAAATACGCGCGCTTCGAGAGCGACTACACGGGTGTGGACACGCGGGTACTCGTCAACCAGGTACCCGGCGGCATGATCTCCAATCTGGCCAATCAGTTGCGCGATCAGGATGCGCTGGACAAGTTCGACGCCGTCCTGCTGGAAATCCCCACCGTCCGCGAGGATCTCGGCTATCCGCCACTGGTCACGCCGACTTCGCAGATCGTCGGCACCCAGGCGGTAATGAACGTTTTGGCGGGCGAGCGCTACAAGGTCATCACCAACGAGGTCAAGCACTACCTGATGGGTCACTACGGCGCGACCCCCGGCCCGGTCAACCCGATCATCCGCGGCAAGGCCATTGGCGGCGCGGAAGTCCTGGAATGCCGGCCCGCGGACCGCATCCACCCCGAGATGGATCATCTGCGCACGGAAATCGGAGAACTCGCACTGAATGAAGAGGACGTGCTGACGTATGCGCTGTTCCCGGAAGTCGGCCGCCAGTTCCTCGAGCAACGCCGTGACGGCGTGTTGCTGCCGGAACCCCTGAATCCGC
>JAABSN010000134.1 GCA_011390385.1 Thioalkalivibrio nitratireducens
GGAAACGCTGAAAAAAGGGTCCTGTCATTGCGAGCGAAGCGCGGCAATCCAAACGGCGCATACGGAATCAATGCCTTATGGATCGCCGCGTCGCTTCGCTCCTCGCGATGACGGATTAATCAGCGTTTCCCTAGGTCACCGCGGTAACAGTGCGGTTTGAGTTTGCCGCACGGCATTCGGAGTAACCTGTATTCGAATCTGCTCACGACCGGTCTGGTGCCCAACGCATCACCGTTCTCGGATCGCTGACCATTGTGTCTCCTTAACTCCCCCGGCATCAGGATGCCTGATCGTTTCCCGGGTACGGTCGGCAACCGGCGCGACCGGCGATATCTCTGGAGCATCAATCGGTCGTACGCGTTACCACATGGCTCCTGCTGTTTCCCCGGGAAACGCCGTCTGTTTCAAAACGCCACGTTCTGGAGACCCCCGTGGCTCTAACATACGCATGGAGCATTTGCTTCTTTATGCGCAGATTCAGCAGGTTAATGCGCGGTTCGTGAATTGGCACGGCAAATGCAGCAATCCAATCGCCAACGGCACGAACCATCATCTGAAAGTTGCGAGGTAGAACAGCATGGCCAAAACCAGTTCTCAGTGGGCGAAGGCCCCTAATCTTCCCGAATCTCACTATGTGGACACCCGCATTTACACCGACGAAGACCTGTTCCGCGAGGAGCAGGCAAAGATATTCAACAAGGTGTGGGTGATCGCGTGTCACGAAAGTGAGATCCCGGAGCCTTTCGACTATCGGACGTTCCGGCATCCGGGTGGCGAAAACCTGATCATCACCCGTGGCGAGGACCGCAAGGTCAGGGCCTTCTATAACATTTGCCCGCACCGCGGCAACACCATCCTGTATGACCCTTCAGGTAACGCCAAGCGCATGACCTGCATCTTCCATGCCTGGTCCTTTGATACGAAGGGCGAATGCGTCGAGATCCCGCGCGAAACCGAGGGCTACCAGGACCGATTCGACAAGAGCGATGCGTCGTTGCGCGAAGTGAAGTGCGACGTCGGCTTTGGCGGGTTCATCTGGGTCAATATCGATGACCAGTGCAGCTCGCTACAGGAGTACATCGGGGATGCGCTTGGCTTGCTGGACGAGTCACTGCAACCGGAAATGGAAGTGTTCCATTATCACAAGGCGGTCGTGAACACGAACTTCAAGCTTTGGCACGATACCAACAGCGAGTTCTATCACGACTATATGCATTACTTCAATCGCATCACCGGCATGATGCAGCCAGGCTATTTCGACCGGAAATACACGGGCTACAAGAATGGCCACGCCTCGGTGGGTTCGATGGAAGTCAAGTACGACGCCTATGCGGGCAGCGACGACCGCGGCGTGGGCTGGCCAGGTCTGGCGCCGGGTGGCTGGTTGCTGATCGATCTGTTCCCGGGGATGACCTACAACCTGCGCACCTCCGTGCTGCGGGTCGACACCATCGTGCCCCTGGGGCCGAACAAGGCCATCATCGAGTTCCGCGGTCTTGGGCTGAAGAGCGATACGCCGGCCGAACGGGCCGAGCGGATTCGCGACCACAACGCCATCTGGGGTCCGTTTGGACGCAATCTCCATGAGGACCTGCTCGGAGTCCATGGTCAGGGCATGGCAATGCGGGACAGCCATACGGACAGCCATTACGTGCTCCATGGGCGCGAAGAAAACAGCACCATCCACGATGAGGTCGGAATGCGGCACTTCTATGCCGAATGGAGCCGTCGCATGGGCCGGCTCGCCTCGGATCCTGATCGGGCGACGCAGGCAGCAGCGGCCTGAATCGGGGAGGCTCCGCGATCCGTTGCGGGTCGCGGAGCCAGATAGTAGCGAATCATCAACAACGGAGATGCGGACGTGAGTCATCGAGAATCGATCGAGGAATTAGTTTACGAGTCGGGCGTCAGGCTCGACGAGCGGGACTTCAAGGGGTATCTGGACCTCTGCGAGGACGGATACGAGTACACGATCCAGGCTTATAGCCCGGAAATTCGAAAGGACATGATTTGGCTGCAGCACGACAAGAAAGGCATGGAGTTGCTGTTCAAGAATCTCCCAAAGCATAACAGCGACCACTCAAGCCTGATGCGACACCTGACGGTCTACAAGGTCGATGTGGATGAGGCGGCCGGTGAGGCCAATGTCGTCAGTGGACTGCAGGTATTTCGCACCGAGCTCGATGGTGGGACCACTGAACTGTATGCGGTTGGTAAGCAGCACGACACCATCAAGCTGAATGGTGGTTCGCCGAAACTTGGTAACCGAACGATTCGTCTCGAAACCCGGAATCTGGGAATCGGGCATCACGTCCCCTTCTGAACGCGCAGCGAAAAGGAGCGACCTTGAAAGTCAAAATCACGTCACGTGCCGGCGAGCATCAGTTTGACGCGGAAGCAGAAGAGCGGATCCTCTATGCTGGCTTGCGCGGCGGCTTGAATTTGCCCTACGAGTGCGCTACCGGCACCTGCGGTACCTGCAAGGCCCGGCTTATCTCCGGGGAAATCGAAGAGCTTTGGCCGGATGCCCCGGGAAAGAAGCACCTGAAGACCGGCGAGGGGCAGTTCCTGATGTGCCAATGCGCCGCCAAGGGTGATGTTGTGGCGGAGGTGTCCCAGTTTGTTACCAGCCTGCGTCCGCTGTCAGGCGCCCCGCAATGGTGTGAAGGAACGATCCGCAACACGCATATGCTTACGCGGGACGTAATGGCACTGCAGATGGAACTCGACGCTCCGGTGCCTTTCGAGGCTGGCCAGTTCATGGCCGTCGAGGTTCCGGAAATAACGGGCCTGCGCGGCTATTCCATGGTCAATTTCTCGACCGATAGTCCGGTGCTTGATTTCGTGATCAAAAAGCTTCCCGGCGGGGCCCTTTCCAATTGGTTGTTTTCGGACAATCGCGACGGGGTGCGGGCGCGGCTGTTCGGACCCCTGGGGGTGGCCACGTTCCATCCCGATGTGGCGAAGAACCTGCTGTGCATCGCAGGGGGTACGGGGATCGCCGGAATCATGTCGATCCTCGACCGTGCCTGTCAGACTGGACACTTCGAACGGTTTGAAGGCGATGTGTTCTTCGGTGTGCGCACCCCGGAAGATGCGTTCTATCTGGACGAGCTCGCCGCATTTCAAGCGAGCTTTCCGAGATCGTTGAGGGTCACCGTGGCCTTTTCCGATCAGCCAGCGACCGACGAGATTCGCGCCCGGTATCCTGCCATTCGATTCGCAGAGGGATTTGTGCATGAGGTGGCGGGGCGAGACATGGCGGGGCGTTTCGATAACGTCCTGGCGTACCTGGCAGGGCCGCCGCCCGCTGTCGATTCGTCGATACGCTTGCTGATCATGGCAGGTGTGGGTGCAGACAGTATCAAATATGACAAGTTCAGTTAGTTTGCGGAGCGAACGGATGAAAGTCGGTTCATCATCTGTTCATGTCCGCACCCAAGACTGGGGGCCTATCGGTACGTTCGACCTGGTAGTGGACCGGGGCCCTGGTTTTGTACCGACGAGCGTAAACCTGCGGCCTTCAACAGGCCCGTTCATTGAATATGAGTGCTAACCAACCAATGCCTTTATCGCGTACCTTGCTAGGAGCCCTGGAATGACCGAGAAAAGAATCTGCCGTGTTGAGGACGTTCCGAGTAATGGGCTGATCGAATGTGAAGTGGAAGACGGCGCGCCTGTGCTGGTGATCAATAACGGCGAGGATTTTTTTGCCTGCAATGCGATCTGTCCGCACCAGGAGGTGCCGCTGTGCGAGGGCATGTTCGACGGGAAAGTGCTGACCTGCCACATGCACTTGTGGCAATGGGATGTCAGGAGCGGGGCACCGATCGGACTTGCCGAGGCGCCGCTCGAGATGTACGACGTATCGATCGACGACGGATGGGTCTGCATACGCGCGCCCAGTGCCCTCCGCGTTGCCAGTCTGTTTGAGGGCATCGCCCAGGAAACCCTCGAAAAAATCAATGCGATCGCCGAGGAACGGCAATGTGCGGAAGGTGAGGTCCTTTACACCGTTGGGGACGCCGCCGAAGAGCTTTTCATTCTCGAGTCCGGCCGCGTGGAGTTCCTCGTTGGACGCGATGGGCGCGTGACCTCTGGTGGATTCATGGTTCGCAAAGGCGAGGTGTTCGGTTGGGCGCCGCTGATGGAGAACCAGAAACAGCGCGTCGCACAGGCGACATGCAAGGAGCCGGTCACGCTGTTGTCCTTGAATGGCGCGAAGGTTCGTGAGTTTCTTGAGGAAGATCCGCGTTCGGGCATGAAGGTGATGATGCGCTTGAGTACCTTGTTGACGAAATACATGATTGCAGCCGGAACCAGCTGAACGATATTTTTTATTGCGTTGTCTCTAAAAATAATCACACGAACAGAGATACGGTTTCCGTGACGGGAATGTTCCCGTGGCTGCCTGGCAACAGGCAAAAGCCTCAATACGGAAAAGCAGGGTGCCGGACGGCACAAAATGAGAAATCCCTTTTGGAGGATGAGATTGTGAAGACAAGCCCAAAGAAGACATTTCGTGGAGTTGTTACATCTGCGCTGACCGCCGGTCTGGCACTGGCGATCCTGGGTGCAGGGACGGCGCAGGCCAAGAGCTACGGGGCCGAAGGTGAGGCTGTGCGCTTGACCGTTGGCTACCAGCCGTATTACACGCAGGCATGGTCCGGCGTGGTCATGCGGGAAAAGGAATTCTATAACAAGTATCTGCCGGAGGGCTCCAGGGTCGATTTCCAGATCGGCCTGCAGGGTTCGCTGATCGTGAACGCAATGCTGGCCGGGCGGCAGGATATCGGCTACATGGGGGACATGCCGGCAATCGTGTCGACCACCCATCAACGCGTCGGCGATATTCGTCTGGTGGCCAATCTCGGATTGGCTCATGACCAGTGCAATATCTTCCTCGTTCGCAACGATCTGACACCCCCTGAGGATCCGGTTGAGGCGCTCAAGTGGCTGGACGGAAAACAGGTCGCCAGCCCCCATGGCAGCTGCACCGACCGCTACGCGCGTGCGGTATTCGAGCAGCTCGACGTGGAGCCGCGCTCGTACATGAACCAGAACATCGAGGTCATCAGCAGTAACTTTAGTGCCGGCCGTCTCGATGCGGCGGTTATCTGGGAACCGGTGGCTTCGAAGCTGGTTGAGGATGGCATTGGCCGACGCATTGCGTCGGGTCTCACCGTAGGCGAGCGGGACGGCGGCTTTCTCGCCATGCGGGCGGACCTGATCGAATCCCGCCCCGACGTGGTCAAGGCCTGGCTGAATGCGGAGTTGGATGCGCAGCTGTTCATTGCGGACCCCGCGAACGCCCGAGAGGTGGCGGAGATCGCAGAGCGGCAGACGGCCGGTTTCGAGCCTGGCACGTTGTGGCAATCACTGTACGGAGCGAACGACCCGGCTTTCGGGGGTGCGGAACTGCGTAATGAATTCCATTTCACCTTCACGCCCGAAGCCATGGACCTGATCACCCGGGCCACGACCTTCCTGCACGATCAGCGCGCGATCAACGTCTCGGAACTGCGGGACGAAGCGATCATGCGCAACTTCGCGGACGAGGTGCTGGCAGAGCGCGGCTTGACCGCACCGATCGGCGCGGTCGAAGCGCAGACCGAGTCGCCCTTCGCTAACTGAAACCTGGCCCATCGGGCGGCGGGGGCACCGGGTTCGGTGCCCCCGTCATCGGGCAAATCACGACCGCATCATGAGGTGAACCCAATGCCGCATTCGGCGCGAAACGGGCAGATCGTCGCTATTGCAGGCGGCATTCTGCGGACTGACAGAGGTAAAAAATGACTACCGACAACTCGATGACTGGCGTCGGGCAAGGCTTGGACCAGGCAGCAAAGGTGGCCCTGTTGCGGGAAACCATGCCGTTCAAGACTGTGCCGGAGGAAACCTTGCGGCGGATCGCCGACCTGGCAAAAGAAGAAACGCTGCCCGCTGGAGCGCATTTGTATCATGAGGGGGACAGGGCAGACGATCTGTTCGTGATCGCCTCCGGAAAGATCGAACATGCGCTTGGGCCCGAAGCCGAAGCTTCCAAGCTTGTAAAGATGGTCAAACGCGGCGATGTCATCGGTTGGGCAGCGCTGTTGAGTACCAAACAGCGTCGTCTGGCAACGACGGTTGCCGAAGCAGATACGCAGATCCTGCGTATCAACGCTCAGGAATTGCGCGACCTGTTTCAAACCGACCAGCAGACGGGTGACATGGTGATGAGTCGCTTTGCGACCATGATCAAGGAGGACTACACCCTTCCGGACTGGTTGGCCAAGACAAGCCGCATCGGCGAGGGCCCGGTAGCCCGGCCCGAAGCCGAAGTCCCCGTCAGCGAGAGTCGACTCGCGCTGTTGGGTTACCGGCTCGGTCTCTGGGCCAAGAGCCCAAAGCCTTATTTGATGTTCACCGGCTTCGCGGCAGTGCTGCTGTTCTGGCATTTCTCGGTAGACGTCTTTGAGTGGCCACGGTTCCGAAACATGCCGGGGCTCGTTGAAGTTATCACGGAGTGGGTGTCGCGCGACCCGATCTACGGTCTGTCGCTCTGGACGCCGGAGTATTACACTCATATCATTGTAAGTATCCGGCGGGTATTCATAGCCTTCCTGTTAGCGACGGCGCTCGGAGTGACTCTTGGGTTGTTCATGGGTTGGTCCAAGGGCGTTCGGGAGTTTGTGTTCCCGGTGTTCGAGACTTTGCGCCCGATTCCCATTCTCGCCTGGGTTCCACTCGCGATCATCATGTTCGCCTATGCCGAATCCACGGTGATCTTTCTGACCTTCCTGGCTTCGTTCTATGCCACGGCATTGAACACGATGCTGGGTGTGGATTCGATCGACGAATCGTACAGTCGTGCGGCGTCGTGTTTGGGAGCCAACAAGGGGCAGGTCTTCCGGCATGTCATTGTCCCGGGCGCGTTGCCATTCATCTTTACCGGCTTGCAGATCTCGGTCGGGGTTGCGTGGTTCTCGCTTGTCGCGGCCGAAATGGTATCCGGCGAATTCGGACTCGGCTTTGTCATCAACACCTCGTACACCATGGTGAAGTACCCGACGATCGTCATCGGAATGATCACCTTGGGAGCTGTTGGCTATACGACCAGTGCAATGGTGCGCATGCTCGGTGACCAGCTGATGCAATGGCGGGTACGTGAACTCGCGATGGGGGGACGTTAATCATGAGCGCAGTAATGAACAGAAGTACTCAGCCCAGCAAATACGGTGCAACACGGGGCGCGATCCAGATCAAGAACGTCGACAAGATCTATGATCCGGAAGGCGCGGCGGTCCAGGCAGTCGATAATTGCACCCTGGATATTCCGGCCGGAGAGATCTGCATGATCGTCGGTCCATCGGGCTGCGGCAAGACCACTTTGCTCAATGCCATCGCCGGGTTTCACAGTATCACTAGTGGTGAAATCACCCTGGATGGGGAACTTCTCTGCGGACCGGGAAAGCCGCAGGCCGAACCCGGGTCGGATCGAGTCGTGGTGTTTCAGAACGGGGCCCTGTTTCCCTGGAAGACCAATCTCGAGAACGTCGCATTTGGTCCGATCGTCCAGGGGAAGTTGAACAAGAAGGAGGCGTATGAAAAGGCGCGCAGCCTGATGGCCGACGCCGGTCTCGGCAGGTCCGAACGGAACTACCCGGGCGAGATCTCTTCGGGAGTTCGGCGGCGGGTCGAGATTGTCCGGGCCCTGATGAACGATCCCGCGGTGCTTCTTCTCGACGAACCTTATCGAGCCCTCGATTCCCTGACCAAGTCGGTCATGCACGAATCGTTGCTGGAGACCTACTACAAGAACAAGGTCACGATCTTCTTCATCACTCACGATCTCGAGGAAGCCATTTTTCTCGGGCATCGCGTGGTCATCATGACCAGTCGTCCCTGTCGGCCAAAGAAGATTCTCGAGGTGGATATTCCACATCCGCGTGACTACAACGCACTGACAAGTACTCGCTTTCGCGAGCTGATGGATGAAACCATGGATGCGGTGCACGAGGAGGCGGTCAAGGCCTTCGAGGCCGGGGAGAAAGAAGGCTGATACATGGCCCCGATTTCCACATCCATTCCTTCGGTGGCCCTGCGGCCCGCGAACAAATAGTAGAGGTGAGATAACAATGAGTGCACAAGTGATGACGCATCAAATGCCGGGGCCGGGTCGGCTGAGAAAGATGATGACGAACCAGCGTTTTTATAGAGCCCTCATAGGGATTGGGGTGTTTATCTTCCTTTGGGAGGCGGGCGCCAGATCCCAGGAGTGGGCAGGGTTCGCATTTCCCTGGATCGGCCTGGTTCCGCCTCCGACAGCGGTTCTGGGAGCGTGGAGTACAGTGTTTGTCGAGCCGAGCTACTGGATGAGCTGGCTACAGAGTTTCGGCCGCGTGCTGGCTGGATTTACCGCGGCGGTGTTGCTGGGCGTGCCACTTGGCTTGGCGATGGCCGTGAGTCGAACCTTCAATGGGCTGGCATTTCCCACCTTCGAGGTGTTGCGACCGATTCCGCCATTGGCATGGGTCCCCGCCGCCATCATCTTCTGGCCGACACAGGAAATGGCAATTGCCTTCGTCACCTTCCTCGGCGCCTTTTACACGATCGTGATCAACGTGGTCGGTGGCGCGAAATCGATCGATATTCGCTATTTCCAGGCAGCCCAATCTATGGGTTCGAATGGGGCGGACATCTTCCGACGCATCATCCTGCCGGGCGTGCTGCCTTCGATCTTCCTGGGCGCGGCTGTTGGTATGGGCATTACGTGGGAGGTGGTCGTTGCTGCAGAGATGATCTCGGGTGGCGGCAGCCAGATCGGAGGCACCGCGGGCGGCGGACTCGGATTCTTTATCTGGAATTCGTATCTGGGTGGATCTTACGAGCTCATCGTTGTTGGAATGATCAGTATTGGTATCGCGGGCTATCTGTGCAGTAGCGCGATCCGAACAGCAGGAACCTGGGCGACGCCTTGGAAGCGGCTCCGTTAGGCCAACCACGCGACCATACAGAAATCAGGAGACGCTAAGATGAGCGCAGTATTGAACAAGCCCGGCAAGGGGACTCAAGACCTCAAGATCGACTCAGGTGAGATGCGAGTCGAG
>JAABSN010000135.1 GCA_011390385.1 Thioalkalivibrio nitratireducens
GATTGGGCTTACCCAACGGCCCTGGGACTTCCGGCGGCGTTTCGATCCGAATTACACAACAAGCTTGTACCTGATGAAATCCGCCAAGCGAATTTACGGGATGCGATGCTCGAGGGTCGGCTGCGGTTGAGCACCGCACCCGATCAGCAGTTGGACATCGATTGGGTTCTGGGATTCGACAACACGGCACAGACGAGGTCCTCTCTGGACGCCTTGCGTCTGGCGGTCGAAGTCGAATTGAGTTCAGAGGTGATCGATGGTCTCCAGGCAATCCTGGATTCGATGGGTGCGGAGGACACACTGGGTCGGGCGGGCCGGAAATGGTTGGACCAGGCAACGGCCGGCGCGTGGTTGCCGCGGGACACTGGCGTGCGCGGGAGCCTTTTCCAGGTGGAAAACGGACGCATGCTGGTGAATGGAGAGGACACAGGGGTCACGTTACCCGTCACGGTCTCCGGCTTTCTCGAATCGCTTCAATAATGAACCCCGCGTTCTCGAAGCTGCTCGAGACCGACGCTGGCCGGCTATCGTTTCAGAACCCCGGTTGTACAGGTTCGGTATCGAGGATTTCACCTTTCGGCTGGAATGCGTTCGGCGTCTTTTATCGTTTCGCTGATTTGACGGACAAGACCGGCGTCGATTGCGCTGGAACGACCTTCCCGGCATAAGGCCCCGCGAAAGCCCAGATAATCCGGTCCCAGAGACAGCAATCGAAAGATATCGTCGCGACGGAGCGATCCGGCGAGCCCGCAAACCATGCCCAGCCGGTGCGCCTCTTGTACGAAGTCCGAGAGCATTGGCTCGGAGGCGTGATCAAGAAGGGTTCCCGACTGTTTCGCGGCAGTGTCCAGCATCACCCCGGCAAATCCGGCCGCCGAAAAACCCGATAACAGCGAGAGATCCGGCTCAAGGTCTGCAAAGAATACGGCAACGAGACCATGTCCTCGACCCGCCTCACTCTTGATCGCCAGAAGCGTTCCAGCGATATCTCCGCCGGGAAACACGCCCATCTTCACATAATCCGCACCTTCGTTGAAACGCTCGCAAACCGCGCTTCTTATCAATTCCGGATTCATTGGAAGATCCCCAATCGTTGCACTGATGGGGCGGCGTCCTGCCGCACGTTGCGCGACTTGCTTGAGCACCGGTAGATCGACGGCTCCCAGGGCACCGTTGGCGGGCTCCTTCAGGTCGACGATATCGACGCCAACGGAGAGTGCGATCTCGGCTTCCGGAAGATTGCGAACGC
This sequence comes from Thioalkalivibrio nitratireducens, assembly GCA_011390385.1. The sequence continues at coordinate 1,250 of JAABSN010000135.1, forward strand.
TCGCCAAAAGTTGCGTCATTGGATGGCCCTGTTCCTACGCAATGAGCGAATGTCGTAGCGGTGAGTTGACCCAGAATCATACACTACCGCGCGAGTGAAAGTGGGAGAATGCTTGTTCTCTGCGTGTCATTGCGCCTCACGCGCGGCATCTGTACCCGAAGCGAATGGGCTGCCCTGCGCCATGCGTCCGCAGTGTTTCGTTAAGTCGCGGCAGGTTTTGCAGCCAACCGAACCAGATAGTTATTATTAATGGGTTGAAGCAGCGCAGGGGATTCAAAGTGGTTGCTGGTGACCGTGGAAGTATGGTGAAGATAGAGGGCGTTATCTTCGATCTGGATGGCCTTGTTCTGGATACGGAAAAAGGGTATTGGTCGGCATGGAAACAGGCCGGTGAAACCATGGGGCACCCCCTGCCTGATGAATTGCGGAGGTTTCTGGACGGTCGCGATTCCGGTGGGGTTCGGCAAGGGTTTGTGAACCACTTTGGTCATGGTTTCGACTGGACTGAGTTCTCGCGACGTAGCAGAGAAGCATGGTATGGATATATTCGGGAGAAAGGAATTCCGGTGAAGCGAGGGCTCCGCGGTCTGGTTTCGCTGCTGTTACGGGAACGAATTCCCTATTGTATAGCGACCAATAGCTACCGCTGCAATGCGATTGAATGCATAAGGTTCGCAGATCTGCATGGAGTGTTTGACTCGATGGTCACGCGGGAGGATGTCCGTAGTGGAAAGCCGGACCCGGATTTATTTTTTTTGGCGTCCGAAGTCCTGGGTGTGGAGATCAATCGCTGTTTGGTATTGGAGGATTCGTTATCGGGATTGGTGGGTGCGAAAGTGGCTGGAGCCTTGACTGCATTCGTGCCATCAGTGCTGCCGGTGGATGGGGCCGTTCGAGGTTTTGCGGATGAGGAGTTTCGGGACCTGGAGGAGGTGTCGGAATTTTTGGTGAAGTTGCGGAGTTGATCGTCAGCAAAAGCGTACTGGTTTGTTGCCGATCACTGCATGGTATGAGCGGTTGCGGGGAAGTCCAGAAACGGGCAGCGGGTCGCGTGTAACGGATTTGAGACAGTGTGTAGTGCGCCATGTATAAGGTGCCCCACCTTTGCGGGCTTTCTGCAACCAGGATGCGCCTGAGACTTTGGGCGCGGTGGTAGGCACGCAATATGCTTGACTTGCCCTTGTTGGTTGGCAGGCGAATCGTCGATGTCGAAGGCGCAACGGTATCTTCGCCCGGTGGCAAGAGTTTTTCCCGATGGCTTCAAAGGAGGCAAGTATGCCCGCAATCGTCCATTTCCGCGTCGCGCTGGCGCTACTCATGGCCCTGATGATGCCATCCGCCGCCGTCCACGGGGGTTCTGTCCAGGAAGGCTCGGGCCTTGTCAGTGGTGAGTCGTCCGGAGTGACTTTGGCTTCTCCGGCCTGGATTCGCTTGCTTCCGCCGACACAGCCCAACAGTGCCGCCTACATGGTTCTGCGCAATCCGACCGATACTGAGTTGCGCATCGTGGCAGCCCAATCCGATGCGGCTCGCAAGGTCGAGTTGCATGAACACGTTCAGGCTGCTGACGGCGTGATGCGCATGCGCCAGGTACCGGAGGTCGTCATTCCCGGGCGCGGCGAGGTGGAACTGAAGCCGGGCGGCCTGCATCTGATGCTGATCGATCTGGTCGAGCCCTTGCAGGATGGTCAGGTCGTGCCGATAACCCTGCATGTCGAGGGGTTCCCAAGCCTGGAGATCAACGCCGTGGTGCGGCGCCCGAATATCGGTTCAAGCCATCATCACGGTCACTCTCACTGACGCCCGTCGACAGGAAACCCGTGTAGACGGCCGGGGCCGAATGAATGGTCCGGGCCGCGGGTCGTGTTACGATCGCGCGCCATGCGCGTCGCCGACTTCGACTATGTCCTCCCCGGGGAATTGATCGCCCAGCAGCCGCTTCCGGAGCGGACGGGCGGGCGTCTGTTGGTATTGGAAGGATCCGGACCCCGGGATTCCCGAATACGCGAGATCGGTGGCCTGCTGCGCGCGGGCGATCTTCTGGTGTTGAACGATACCCGGGTTATCCCGGCACGTCTTCTGGGCCGCAAGGCAACCGGTGGACGGGTCGAGGTACTGGTGGAGCGGATTGAGAGTTCGGATACGGCACTGGCTTTGGTGCGCGCGAGCAAGTCGCCGCCCACGGGCTCGCGCCTCCTTCTGGCAGAGGCGCTGGAGATGGAAGTGCTTGGGCGCGAGGGCATGTTTTTCCGGCTGCGCCTGCTCAATCGTTCGGATTTCCTGGAAGCGTTGCAAATATACGGGCATGTACCGTTGCCGCCATACATCGAACGCCCGGATAACCCGGAGGATCAGGCGCGATACCAGACCGTTTTTGCGGCGAAGGACGGCGCCGTGGCCGCGCCCACCGCAGGGCTGCATTTCGATGCGGCGCTACTGGATGCGCTGCGCAGGCAGGGAGTGCGCGTGACAACCATCACACTGCATGTCGGCGCCGGCACTTTCCAGCCGGTGAAGGTCACCGATACCGATGACCACGAGATGCATGCCGAATACGCGGAAGTCGGGCCCGAAGCCAGTGCAGAGATAGCTGCCTGCCGGGCGCGGGGCGGACGGGTGGTCGCGGTGGGTACGACCTCCATGCGCTCGCTGGAATCGGCGGCCCTCGCGAGTGCGGGGGTGGTTCTCGATGCGGCTCGGGACCATGGGTCCGGAGCCGCCGTTTCGGCAGCCCCCATGGGGGTAAGTCTGGATGGCCAGCCAGCAGTCGATCGCGGTAGTACCGTACTGAAGCCTTTCACCGGCGAGACGCGGTTGTTCATCACACCCGGTTATCGTTTCCGGGTGGTGGACCGGCTAGTCACCAACTTTCACCTTCCGCAGAGTACGCTGCTGATGCTGGTCACGGCGTTCGGCGGCTACCGCCGGGTGATGGCGGCTTACGAGCACGCAGTGACCGCACGTTATCGGTTCTTCAGTTACGGTGATGCGATGTGGCTGGCGCCTGGTGAGCCAACCGATCTGCCGCCGAGTGCAGCTGAGAAAGAACATGAAGTTTGAACTCCTGGGCATGGATAACAAGGCACGCCTTGGTCGGCTTGCCTTTCCCAGGGGCACCGTTGAAACGCCTGCTTTCATGCCGGTGGGAACCTATGGCACGGTCAAGGCCATGACCCCCGAGGAGCTGCGTGGGGTGGGGGCGGAGATGATTCTCGGCAATACCTTCCACCTGATGTTGCGGCCTGGCACCGATGTCATTCGAGCGCATGGCGATCTGCATGATTTCATGCACTGGAACGGACCGATTCTGACCGATTCCGGCGGCTTCCAGGTCTTCTCGCTCGCGGACCTGCGCAGCATCAGCGAAGAAGGTGTGCGCTTTCAGTCGCCGGTCAACGGGGATCGGGTACTGATGACTCCGGAGTCGTCGATGCAGGTGCAGCGGGATCTGGGGTCCGACGTGGTGATGATCTTCGACGAGTGCACCCCATATCCAGCCACCAAGGCCGAGGCAACGGCATCGATGGAGTTGTCACTCCGATGGGCGGCCCGCTCGCGTATGGCCCACGGTGACAACCCGGCAGCGCTGTTCGGCATCGTTCAGGGCGGCATGTACCCGGCATTGCGGACGCGTTCCGCCGAGGGCCTGATGGCGATCGGCTTCGACGGTTATGCCATTGGCGGGTTATCGGTGGGGGAGCCGGAAGCCGAACGCCTTGCAACGCTGGATGTGACGCTGCCGCTATTGCCCGCCGGGCGCCCCCGCTACCTGATGGGTGTGGGCCGGCCCGAGGATATCGTGGAGGCAGTACGCCGGGGTGTCGACATGTTCGACTGCGTGATGCCGACCAGGAATGCGCGCAATGGTTTCCTGTATACCCGGCAGGGGATCCTTCGTATCCGCAATGCCCGCTACCGCGATGACACGGGTCCCGTGGATCCCGGCTGCGGGTGCTACACCTGCCGCAATTATTCCCGTGCCTATCTGAAGCACCTGGACAAATGCGGTGAGATTCTCGGGCCGCGCCTGGCGACGATTCACAACCTGCACTATTACCAGGACCTGATGCGTGATCTGCGCAACGGGATCGCCCGGGGGAACCTGGAGGGGTTCGTTGAACGGTTCTACGCGGAACGCGGCAAGCCGGTCCCGGCTATGGCATAATTCCATGCGTTTTGACTGGCTGCGGCCCGTGACACCCCGGTATGGCCCGGCGAGGGCTCCCGGACTCGAATCCGGAGTCTTTTCCTGCTTCGAATGTCGGCGGGTGGCTGGTTTTGTGCGTTGCAGCCGTTATCCTGAACCCCTTTCTCAATCGGAGTGACATGATGGACTTCTTCATTTCTGCAGCACATGCGCAGGAAGGCGCCGCCGGCGGCGGCATGATCGAATTCCTGATCATGATCGCAATCTTCTTCGCGATCATGTACTTCCTGATCATCCGTCCGCAGAGCAAGCGTGCCAAGGAGCACCGGGCGATGGTCGAGGCATTGTCCAAGGGCGACGAGATCGTCACCAACGGCGGTTTGCTGGGCAAGATCACCGAGGTGGGCGAGAACTTCATCCGCGTGGACCTGGCCGACGGTGTCAACGTGATCGTGCAGCGCCAGTCAATCTCCGCTGTCATGCCGAAAGGCACCATGAAAGACATTTAAGAAAGCTTTCCTATGCGTAATGCCTATCCTGTCTGGGTGTATGCCCTGATCGCCGTCGCCATTCTGGCGGGCGGCCTTTATGCACTGCCGAATATCTTCCCCGAGGACCCGGCGGTGCAGGTCTCGAATTCCCGAACCGGGGAAGTGGAGACGCAGATCGTCTCGATCATCGATGTGATTCTCGGTGCGCAGGGGCTTACTCCCCGGCAGGTCGAGCAGCGCGAGGGGCAGATGCTGTTGCGTTTCGACAGCGCTGAACACCAGTTGCGTGCGGCGGACGTATTGCGCGAGGCCCTCGATGATGATCACGTGGTGGCCCTCAATCTGGCGCCCGCGACGCCCGAGTGGCTGCGCGCGCTCAACGGCCGTCCGATGTCGCTGGGTCTGGACCTGCGCGGAGGGGTGCATTTCCTGATGGAGGTGGATCTGAATGCCGTGATCGGGACAGCCATGGAGCGCTATACCAACGAGTTCCGCGGCCGGCTACGGGAGGAGCGCCTGGCTTTCGAGGAAGTCGACCGTGCGGCACGTTCGCTGAGCGTCCGCTTTGCCTCCGAAGAGGATCGCGCCGAAGCCCTTTCCTGGTTGCAGGATCAGTATCGCGGCGAGCTGGAGTTCATCGAGAGAGGGGCGGGCGCGGAAAGCAGCATCGAGGCAAGCCTCGATGGCGATTACCTGACCGAACTGCGGCGCCTGGCCCTGCAGCAGAATATCAGCACGCTGCGCAAGCGTGTCGACGAACTCGGTGTGGCCGAGCCGATCATCGCTCAGCAGGGAGAAAGCCGTATCGTCGTGCAATTGCCCGGTGTGCAGGATACGGCGCGGGCGAAGGAGATCCTCGGGGCGACGGCGACGCTCGAATTCCGCATGGTTGCCGAAGGGGGTGACGCACAGGCGGCCCAGCAGACAGGCCGGGCACCATCGGGTACCCGGCTTTACTTCGAGCGCGATGGTGCGCCGGTGCTGCTACAACGGCGCGTGATGCTGACGGGTGACTACATCACCGGCGCTTCGTCGGGTATTGCCCAGGATACCGGCGGTCCCGCCGTGTTCATCAACCTGGACGGGCAGGGAGCTCGGATCTTCTCGCGGGTGACTGCGGAGAACGTGGGCCGCCTGATGGCCACCGTGTTCATCGAGACACGAACTGAGACTACCGAGGAAGACGGGGAACTGGTGCGCCGGACCTCACGTTCTGAAGAGGTGATCAACATCGCCCGTATCAACGAACCGCTGGGACGGCGGTTCCAGATCACCGGTCTGGAGAGCACACGCGAGGCGCATAATCTGGCCCTGCTGCTGCGCGCCGGTGCGCTGGCCGCGCCGATGTCGATCGTCGAGGAACGTACGGTCGGGCCGAGCCTGGGGCAGGAGAACATCGACCGCGGGATGCAGTCGGTGATCATCGGTTTCATCGCGGTGATGCTGTTCATGATTCTGTATTACCGCGTGTTCGGAATCATTGCGAACTTTGCCCTGGCACTGAATCTGGTGCTGATCGTCTCGATCCTGTCGTTGTTGCAGGCGACGCTGACCTTGCCGGGTATTGCCGGGATCGTGCTGGTGGTCGGTATCGCCGTCGATGCCAACGTGCTGATCTTCGAACGAATACGCGAAGAGCTGCGCAACGGCATGTCGCCGCAGGCGGCCATAGCCGCCGGTTACGACCGGGCCTTTTCGACCATCGCCGACGCCAACGTCACCACGCTGATCGCGGCAGTCGTCCTGTTCCTGTTCGGAACCGGGCCGATCAAGGGATTCGCGATCACGCTTTCCATCGGGGTGGTCGTATCCATGTTCACGGCCATTGTGGTGACGCGCGCCGTCGTCAACCTGACCTATGGTCGCCAGCGTCGCCTCGCGCGGCTGTCCATCTAGACCCGGAGTCCACGACATGATTCCACATCTGAACTTTACCGACTCCAATATCAATTTCCTGGGTCACCGCAAGGTGGCGGTGATCATCTCGGTGATCCTGGTGTTGGTCTCGGTGGTATTGCTGGCCACCCGGGGCCTGAATTTCGGTATCGATTTCACCGGCGGAACGCTGGTCGAGGTGGGTTATCCGCAGGCGGTCGAACTCGATTCCATTCGGCAACAACTCTCGGATAATGATTTCGAACGGGCGACGGTGCAGTATTTCGGCACTTCGCGCGATGTCCTGATCCGCCTGCCGCCCCGCGCGGACGACCCGGATCAGGCCGCATTGTCGAACGAGGTGCTCCGGGCTTTGCAATCCGAAGGACCCGATGGCGTGGACCTGCGGCGGGTTGAGTTCGTCGGCCCGGCGGTGGGTGAAGAATTACGTGAGCAGGGCGGGCTGGCGATGATCTATGCCCTGTTCGGGATTCTGATCTACGTTGCGGTGCGGTTCGAGTGGCGGTTTGCGGTCGGAGCGGTGCTGGCACTCGTGCACGACGTGTCGTTGACTCTCGGGTTCTTCGCGCTGACCCAGATCGAATTTGATCTCGCAGTGCTTGCGGCGGTGCTTGCGGTGATCGGTTATTCGCTGAATGACACAATTGTCGTCTACGACCGGATTCGGGAGAACTTCCGGATTCTGCGCAAGGAGACGACCGAATTCGTGATGAACAATGCAGTCAACAAGACACTGTCCAGAACGATCGTCACCAGTATGACGACATTGATTGTGTTGCTGGCGCTGTTTGTTCTGGGTGGTGCGGCATTGAACAACTTTGCCATCGCTCTGATCGTCGGGGTGGTCGTCGGCACCCACTCGTCGATTTTCATCGCAGCCGCGGCTGCCCTGATGCTGGGAGTCGACCGGAAAGTCCTGCTGCCGGTGAAGAAGGAAGGCGTCGAAGAGGAAACGCCCTGACGCTGAGGGTTTGACGCACGGTTACAGGCGACCAAAAGCGCAGGGTGCCAATGAGCGCCAGCGAATTGCACTGCCTGGCGTGGGACCGTGGTTGGTTCCTTATGGTGCGGTTCGGCTGCGCCTCACGGCATCCTACGCCTGATCCGGAGGCAGGCTCCGCCCCTCGCGTAGGGTGCCAATGAGCGTCAGCGAATTGCACCGCCCCGGCGCGGGACCGTGGTTGGTTCCTTATGCTGCGGTTCGGCTGCGCCTCATGGCACCCTACGCCTGATCCGGAGGCTGGCGCCGCCCCTCGCGTAGGGTGTCAATGAGCGCCAGCGAATTGCACCGCCCC